>SVRM01000042.1 GCA_015064785.1 Oscillospiraceae bacterium | reverse complement strand
CCCTCTGCCGAGGGAGCTGGCAAAAAAAAGACGCTTCTGCGTCTTTTTTTTGACTGAGGGAGTTATCATTTGCTCAATGATTTTTCAAATGCAACAACCCCCTCAAAAATTACTTTACAACAATATTGATGATCTTGCCGGGAACAAAGATTTCCTTGACCACGGTTTTACCCTCGGTGAACTGAATGACTTTGGGTTCTGCCTTTGCGGCAGCAATGGCTGCGTCCTTTTCCATGTCCTTGGGCAGATCGAGCGTTGCACGGAGCTTACCGTTGACCTGAACGGCATAGGTTACCGTTGCGTCAACCGTCTTTGCTTCGTCCCATGCGGGCCATTCAGCAGCAGAGGCAAAGCCTTCGTGACCGAGCATTTCCCAGATTTCCTCACAGATGTGCGGTGCGAACGGGCAGAGGATACGGACGAAAACGCCGAGTTCATCGCGTGTCAGTGTGCCTGCATCGTAAATGTCGTTGATGAGCGACATCATAGCGGCAATCGCGGTGTTGAACTTCATGTCCTCAATGTCCTGCGAGACCTTCTTGACGGTCTTATGGAATGCGGATTCGAGCTTCGGCGTTGCACCTTCACCCTTTGCCATGTCGGTCAGTCCTGCAACACGGTCGAGGAAACGCTTGACACCGCGGACGGAAGAATCGTTCCACGGGGTTGCGGAACCGTATTCACCCATGAACAGGACATAGACGCGCAGAACGTCTGCACCGTATTCGTCAACGACATCGTTGGGGTTGACGACATTGCCCTTGGACTTGGACATCTTGTCGCCGTCCGGACCGAGGATCAGACCCTGTGCCGTGCGCTTTGCATACGGTTCCTTGGTCGGTACTGCACCGATGTCATACAGGAAACGGTGCCAGAAGCGGGAGTAGATCATGTGACGGGTAACGTGTTCCATACCGCCGTTGTACCAGTCAACAGGCAGCCAGTATTCCAGAGCTTCCTTGGAGGCGAGTGCTTCTTCGTTGTGCGGATCACAGTAGCGCAGGAAGTACCAGGAAGAACCTGCCCACTGCGGCATCGTATCGGTTTCACGCTTTGCCGCACCGCCGCACTTCGGGCAGGTGCAGTTGACAAAGGATTCGACCTTGGCAAGCGGAGATTCGCCGCCTTCCCCGGGTTCAAACTGTTCCATGTTCGGCAGACGCAGCGGCAGCTCTTCATAGGGAACACCAACCATGCCGCAGGTCGGGCAGTGAATGATCGGAATCGGTTCGCCCCAGTAACGCTGACGGTTGAACGCCCAGTCCTTCATCTTGTACTGGACGCCTTTTTCACCGACACCCTTGCCTGCGAGGAACTCGAGCATCTTGGCAATGGCTTCCTTCTTTGTGGTAATGCCGTTTAAGAACGCGGAATTGACCATTTCGCCGTCTCCTGTGTAAGCAGCTTCTTCGATGTTGCCGCCACGGATAACTTCGATGATATCAATACCGAACTTCTTTGCAAAGTCGTAGTCGCGTTCGTCATGTGCCGGAACGGCCATGATCGCACCGGTACCGTAACCCATCATGACGTAGTCGGAGATGAAGATCGGAATCTCTTTACCGTTTGCCGGGTTGATCGCAGTCAGACCTTTGATGCGGACACCGGTCTTGTCCTTAACCAGCTGGGTACGCTCAAATTCGGTCTTCTTTGCGCATTCTTCCTTATACGCGTTCAGTGCATCCATGTTGGCGATCTGATCTGCATACTTTTCGATGATCGGATGCTCGGGCGCGATGACCATGAAGGTAACGCCGAACATCGTGTCGGGACGTGTGGTATAAATACGCAGGGAATCATCGGTGTCCTTGATGGCGAAGTTTGCAAATGCACCTTCGGAGCGGCCGATCCAGTTTTCCTGCTGGAGCTTGACGTTGGGCAGATAGTCTACCTCGTCCAGACCGAACAGCAGCTTGTCCGCATATTCGGTGATGCGCAGATACCAGACGTCCTTGGACTTCTGGACGATGTCGGAATGGCAGATGTCGCACTTGCCGCCCTGAGAGTCTTCATTGGACAGGACAACCTTACAGGACGGGCAATAGTTGACCAGTGTGGTTGCACGGAAGACAAGTCCCTCGTCGAACATCCGGCGGAAAATCCACTGCGTCCACTTATAGTAGCCTTCTTCGGTTGTATCGACCACGCGGGTCCAGTCGAAGGAGAAGCCGACGCGCTTCAGCTGAGAGGTGAAGTTTGCAATGTTGGTGTCGGTAACCACACGCGGATGGGTGTTGGTCTTGATTGCATAGTTTTCCGTCGGCAGACCGTATGCGTCAAAGCCGATGGGAAACAGGACATTGTATCCCTGCATACGGCGCTTGCGGGAGATGACCTCCAGACCGGAGTATGCCTTGATGTGACCGACATGCATACCTGCACCGGACGGATACGGGAATTCAACCAGACCGTAGAACTTCTTCTTGGAATGATCTTCGGTGGCATGGAAGACACCGGCTTCCTCCCACTTGTCCTGCCATTTTTTCTCAATGTTGATAAAATCGTGTTTCATGATCGTAATACTTCTCCTTACTTCAGTAATGCGGAAATGTCAATGTCCTTGGAATCGGACCAGAGCTTTTCGAGGTTATAGAAATCGCGGGTTTCACGCTGGAAGATGTGTACAAGCACAGAGCCGTAGTCGATGATGATCCACGAGCCTTCGTTGTAGCCCTCCATGCGCAGATAGTCGACCTTGGCAAGTCCCATCTTGTATTCCAGCTCACCGGCGAGCGCCTTGACCTGCGTGTTGGACGTACCGGTGCAGAGAACAAAATAATCGGCAACGATGGTCTGATCGTAGACCTCGAGTACCTTGATATCCTGCGCTTTGTGCGCATCGAGCAGTGCGACAATCGTGTCTGCCCATACATTGGGTTCTGCGGCGGACAGATCGGGCATCTTTGTCTCGCCGTTTTCCGTTTCGATGATGTTGATGTTTTCCATACACATTCCTTTCTTGATTACGGAAACAAAAAGCACTTTCATCTGTTTGTTATCCGTCCGTTTCCTGATAACAAAGAGACGAAAGCGCAATCGCATCCGCGGTACCACTCTTTTTCACCTCGCATGGAGGTGCACTTACAGGTGCTTTCACACCCTTGTCCGATGACGGGGACAACCGGATGCCGCTGCCATCCCTGTCAGGAAGACATGGATTCTGACAGCATCTGCTCCGCGGCGAGTTCAACAGCGCTCCCTGTGTCTTGCACCGACCGACACTTCTCTGAAAGGGCGTGGAACTGTTTACTGCTCCGCATCATTGCATTTGAAACATATACTGTAATTATAGCATATGCTGCGATTTTTGTCAAGGGAAAAAGCTGAATTTCTGTTTACTATGCAGTTCTTTTTTGCAGTTTTTGCAGTGAAATCTGCGGACTGTCACGGGATCACCGCAACATGGACGCCGTCCGTGTTCAGGTTTTCGGCGGTGGCGGTATCCGCGGTCAAAGGGGTTTTGTAATAAGTGAGCATGGCTTTGCTTGATGGGTTGGTCAGACGGTAATCGCGGTCAAAGAATTTGGCGTCAATGGGTGTCTGATAGACATTGAGATGCCGGTTGACTACATTCCAGACGCCCTCTCTGGACAGCACATAGTACCATGCGCCGCTGTCACCGTATTCTCTGCAATCCGTACCGGGAAGTGTGAGAAACGTGACACGGGAAAGATCGAGCTTCTGTGCACTCTTTGCAAAAAACAGAAGATCAGAGAAGGACATGCCGGTGGACAGATGCTTTGCCGCTGTTTTGATCAGAGACGGCAGCTGCAATAGCGACACATCGCGTCCCTTTTCGAGAAGTGCTGACAGAAAGAGCTTCTGGACATCGACACGTCCGAGATCTCCGCGGACATAGTCGGCACGAAACCGCACCAGACCTTCTGCCTGCACACCGTTCAGGTTTTGTTTTCCGGCGGACAGGTGAATCGACAGATTCTGTGCGGGATCGTCGTAATGCATGTCACACGGCACGTCGACGGTCACACCGCCGAGGGCATCGACTGCTTCCCGGAATGCCGTAAGCCCGCACAGTACCCAATGGTCAATGCGGATGCACAGCGTTTCCTCCAGTGTATTGCAGAGGGCGTCCATCGCGTCGGCATCTGCATTCGGTGATGCGTTTTTCTTTGCGGCGGTTCGTTTTTTTGCCCAGAGTGCGTTGATTTTTCCACCGTCCAGATAGGTATCACGCGGAATCTGCACGACGGCGGCAGTGCCGTTGTCGGTGTCAAAGGAGACTAAGATCAAAACATCGGTGTTGAATGCTGCATCATCCCGTCCGGCGCACAGAATGTTGTAGACACCGCTGCGGCGTGCATAGATATCACTGTCTGCGGGGGTGGGAATGCACGTTTCGGCGGCAGTGATTCCCACGGGCAGCGCGGGACTTGATGGTGTTTCTGTGTCCCCGACAGAATCCGGCTCCGCGGTGACAGGGGACAGTGCCGTGTCGTCGGTCACAGATGCGGGATTTTGCTCTGCGGGCGGCGCTGTCTCCGTCTGTGTCAGCAGAAACGGCGGAATCTCCGCACGCGGCAGGGACGGAATATAGAATACGCCCCAAAGGTAAGTCAGCCAGAGACAGAAGACCAGCAGAAGGCTGAGAAACAGCCACGGGAAATGCCGTTTGATCGGCTTTTGTTTTTTGCTCATCGGTGCGGTATATCGGGTGCGTCCGACTGAATATCGCCTGCTGTCACTGTACCGCTGTCATTGATTTCGGTCAGGAATACGGAGGAGATATACGGCGCATCACTTGTGAACTTTCTGGAATTGGAGAGGAAGACCTCACGCGAAATTTCACGGTCATAGACGTTGAACTGTGCATTGACGAGCTTGCGGACGTTTTCCGCATACATGACATAATACGATGCACCGGTGTCGGGATTGATGACACCGCCGCCGGGAAGCGTTGTGAATGTCATGGAATCCAGATCAACGGAGAAAGCGTTCTTTGCAAAGTAGCCGATTTCGGCGACGGTCAGATCGGTTGTGACGTATTGCAGTGCGGTCTTGGCGATGCTGACGGCGGAGGACAGGTCGAGCTTTGTCTTGACCTGATTGACAAGCGCTGTCAGAAACAGACGCTGTGCCGAAATTCGGCCGATGTCACCTTCCAGATAACCGGAGCGATACCGGACGAACTGTTCCGCTTTTGCGCCGTCCAGATGCTGGTAACCCGCCTTGAGATGGATATACAGATCCTGTTCCGGATCCTCATAATGCATATCAAAGGGAACCTCCATATCGACGCCGCCGATGGCATCGATGATTTCACGGAAGCCGGCGGTGTCCATACAGACATAGCGGTCCAGACGGATGCACAGTCCGTTTTCAATAAAGGCAGTCATCGACTCAATGGCGTCTCGGTATCGCTCGGCACCGCGGGATGCAGAGCGGTTGTAGGATGCCGAGAAATACGCATTGAGCTTGTGGTAGCTGGAGCCGACGTTGATATATGTGTCACGCGGCAGGGAGAGTACATGGACTGTTTGCTTTTTGATGTCATAGCTGACGACCATAATGACGTCAGACAGGTTTGCAGCACGGTCAACACCGAGGACAAGGAAGTTGTATACATTGTCGCGGCGCTCATAGCTGTCCGAGATGACAGGTGCCTGTATGCCGGAATCATCGTCGCCTCCGATGACCGGAGCATCGGGTGCGTTGGGATTGCTGCCGCCGTCCGGCTGAAGTTCACCGCTCCAGAAGGGCGGTGGAGCATCATCGACAGTCGGTTCATACAGGAGCAGATAGGCACCGAAGCCGGCTCCGAAGAGCAGCAGAACGGTAAATACGGTGATGAGGGTGATCAGAATCTGGCGCTGTCTGCGGCGTTTGCGCACCAATGTCCGGTAGATGGCAATGGTTTCCTCGTCCATGTCATCGGAGGAAAGCGGACGGGTATCGTAGTCGCTGTCGGTCTTCGGCGCGGCATAATTCCGCTCGTCTTCCGCCGGTGTATCCGTACCGGTGTAGGTGCTCATCGACGGATCAAAGTCGACACCCGAGGTCGGTTCTTCACCGAGATGATCAAAGCAGGAAGGGTCAGGGAGAATCACGGCAGCACCGTCGGAGCCCTCGGTATCGCCGGACAAATCAACCCGGGATAGTGCTGCTTCGGCTTCATCGGCTTTTTTGAGGACCGATGTGCCCGGGGCTGGTTCATGGTTGTCGGGAATGGGCGCTTCCGATGCCGGAATATGCACCGGTGTCAGCGCAGGCGGAGGAGTCTGTGCCGCAGCTTTTTCCTTTTCCGCACGTTTCTGCTGCTTGAGTGCGGTCAGCCGATCCAACAGGGCATTGACCTGTTCATCGGAGAGCTGATCGAGCGGAACGGTGGTCAGCGGCTGCAGGGATTGCAGAATCTGTTCCCGATTCTGCACAGTTGGGGTTGTCTGATTTTTGTTGTTTTCCAGGATCATTCACACCTTTCATTGGAAAAGGCAAGGTAATTCATGAACGGATGGCTGAGAAGAGCAGCGCATTGCGCGCGGCGGTGGTATTGGCATCAATGGGCGCACCGCTTTCAAGCAGGTCACGGATGGTCATGTCAAAGGACAGAAGCAGAACCTGATCGAGATGTCCGAGCAGTGCGGTGCTGTCCGCTTTGTATGCGTCAATGTTGTCATAAAACGCATGACGGAGCGCAATACAGTCCTCAAAAGTACGAGTATCCTCAATATAATCCGCCAGATACAACAGCTTGCCGATCAGGCTCATTTGTGCCGCACCGGTGGTATGGGTCCGAATGGCATCGCAGATGACATCGTCAACGACACGGACACCGCAGTGTGCGTTGATGCATTCCTGTGCGAGTGCAGGTGCTGTTTTGGAATGAAGCACCTTGGGTGCCGAGCGTTCCAGATCGGTCAGCGGAATGCGGTACTTTGCGGCAAGTGCTGTCTGTTCTGCCACTTTTTTTTCCTTGGTGATGTCGTGAAGCAGTGCGGCGATGCGGAGCTTGGACACCTCCTCCTCCGTCATGACGGTCGGATGCGCAGAAAACAGCGCACCGAGTGACCGGCATTCGCGTTCGACTGCCATGGTATGCGCCAGCCGCTTGCCCGAAATGAATTGCGGGATCATCGCAGCGACGGTTTCGATGATTGCTTCATTGTAAATCAACACGAAAATGCTTCCTCTCATACACGGTATAAACCGTGTTCATCAATATAACTGCGTACCGCCGACGGCAGAAGTCCTTCTGTGGACTGCTGGTTTGCGATGCGCGCACGGATTTCGGTAGACGAGATCACAAGCGGTGTGTAGGACGGCAGAATGACATGCGTTCCGTATGCGGCACGATACCGTGCGGCGGCTTCTGCGACTGCAAGGGCAGACGCGGGATCGGCATCTCTGTATAAACAGCAGATGTCTGCCATGCGCAGGATATCTTCGCCACGATACCAACGTTCCAGCGTCAGGAACATGTCGGTTCCGCACAGCAGCGTGATGTCATCGGATTCTTTCGCAAAATGCTCCAGTGTCAGAATCGTATAGCTTTTGCCGCCGCGTGTCTGCTCGTAATCGGAGACGGTGATGCGGTCATCGGCATATTCCGGCTGGGAGAATGCCAGGTGCAGCATGTTCAGACGGTCTCCCGGTTGATCCTGTGCGGATGCTGCTTTGTGCGGCGGGATTGCGGTTGGCAGAATATACAGCCGGTCGAGCGCACATTCGTTGAGAAATGCATGTGCGGCACGGATGTGTCCGAGATGCACAGGACCGAAGGTGCCGCCGAAAATACCCAGTTTCATCTTACTTGATTGCGTTCAGATCAATTTTACGGTTCTTTTCTTTGGAGGAGACGCGGAACAGAACGAATTTCGTTCCGATGACCGTAACCACCTCGGCGCCGACTGCCTGAGCGATTTCCTCGGCGGCTTCGCGCGGCAGATATTCCGCATTGTCCAGAACACGGAGCTTGATCAGTTCACGCGCGTCGAGTGCATTGGAGATCTGTTTACACATTTCATCGGAAATGCCGCCCTTGCCGATTTGAAAAATGGTGTCCATCTGCGATGCAAGGGAGCGCAGATATGCTCTTTGTTTGCTTGTCATAGATACCTCGAACTTATAAAGTGGGGAAAATTTCCTTGAATGCCGCAATGAATTTCGCCATGGCGTTTGCACGGTGTGAAATCTGATTCTTTTCCTCCGGCGCCATTTCGGCATAGGTTTTGTCAAACGGTGCGTAATAGAACAGCGGGTCATAGCCGAAGCCGCCGTTTCCGCGGTATGCATGGAGAATGGTGCCGGGGCATTCTCCGCGGCAGACGATCGGTTCATGCGCATTGTCCGGGAATGCACAGGCAATCACAGATACGAACTGTGCGGTGCGTGCCTCATCCGGAACGTGCTTGATGTTTTCCAGCAGCAGCATGTTGTTCTTGTGATCGTCGCCGTGTTCGCCGGAATACCGTGCGGAATAGACGCCCGGTGCGCCGTTCAGCGCATCCACTGCAAGGCCGGAATCGTCTGCAATGCCGATGTATCCCATAGCAGCAACAGCCTTTGCTTTGATGAGTGCATTTTCTTCAAACGTGGTTCCGTCCTCCTCGATGTCACCGACAAAGCCGATATCATCCAGCGACAGGATTTCAATGGACGGATCAATGGGGGAAATAAATGCGTAAAGCTCTTTGATTTTATGTGCGTTTCTGGACGCAAGTACAATCTTCATATGCCGTTCCTCTTATTCCTCAAATCATAGCCAAAGCAATGTTCTCATTCTTCGAAGCATAGCCGAGCCATGTTTTCATTCTTCAAACATGGCTCTTACAAACTCATCCGCATGGAAGACCTGCAGATCGTCCATCTGCTCGCCGACACCGATGAATTTGACGGGAATATCAAGCTCACGCTTGATGGAGAAGACGATGCCGCCCTTGGCAGTACCGTCGAGCTTGGTCAGAACAAGACCGGTGATGTCTGCAGCATTCTTGAATTCGGATGCCTGAATGACGGCATTCTGACCGGTGGTGGCATCGAGAATCAGCAAGGTTTCCCGTGCCGCGTCGGGCAGTTCCCGGCTGATGACGCGGTTGATCTTTGCGAGCTCGTCCATCAGATTCTTCTTATTATGCAGTCTGCCTGCCGTATCGACAATCAGTACATCGGCACCGCGGCTCTTTGCGGCGCTGACCGCATCATAGACGACGGATGCCGGGTCGGAGCCTTCATCATGACGGACAAGCTCTACGCCGACACGGTCTGCCCAGACAGCGATCTGGTCAATTGCTGCGGCGCGGAACGTATCTGCGGCAGCAAGAATGACCTTTTTTCCGTCTTTTTTCAGCAGATTTGCGATTTTGGCAATGGAGGTGGTCTTGCCGACACCGTTGACACCGATGACCAGCACAACGGAGGGCGCGGTCGACAGATTGAGCGGTTCACCCTCACCGATCATCTCAGCGAGGATCTTCATCAGCTCCAGACGTGCTTCCTCCGGTTCTGTGATCTTGTCGCGGCGGACTGCTTCTTGGAGCGATTCGAGAATCTGCTCGGTGGTCCCGACACCGACGTCGGAGGTGATCAGAATTTCTTCCAGCTCCTCATACAGATCGTCATCGATGACGGTATAGCGGGAGAACAGGGATGTAACCTGCTTGAATACGGCTTCCTTGGTCTTTTTCAGACCTTCCTTGAGTTTTTCAAAAAATCCCATATGTTTATCCTTTGCTGTTCGTTTTTCAGATTTATTTCAGTTGATCCTGGAATTTTGCGACTTCGTTTGCGCCGATGGACAGCACCGTTGAGATGCCGCGTTCTACCATGGTAACACCGTACAGACGGTCAGCGACCTCCATGGTGCCGCGTCTGTGCGTGATGACGATGTATTGTGTCTGTGTCGCATTCTTGTGCAGATAATCGGCGAAGCGGTCAACGTTGACCTCGTCCAGCGCCGCTTCGATCTCGTCGAGAATGCAGAACGGCGAGGGGTTGACCTTCAGCAGGGCAAAGTACAGTGCGATTGCGACGAATGCCTGCTCACCGCCGGACAGCAGCATCAGATTCTTGATGATCTTGCCGGGCGGTGCAACATTGATTTCAATGCCGGATTCGAGAATGTTGTCAGGCTCTGTCAGAATCAGCTCCGCATGGCCGCCGCCGAACAGTTCGCGGAAGACGATCTGGAAATGGTGGTTGATCTGGCGCATCGCCTCGGAGAATCGTGTCCGCATCTCGCCTTCCAGACCGAAAATGATTTCCGCAAGGTCTGTACGGGATTTGGTCAGGTCATCGACCTGCGCGGTCATGAAATCATAGCGTTCCTTGACCTGCGTATATTCTTCGATGGATGCAACATTGACCGGACCCAGTGCTTTGATCTTAGACTTCAGTCCTGACAGGCGGGATGCCGTTTGTGTGCGGGTATCCTCGGTGACTGCCGGATAATTCAGCAGTGCTGCCGCAGAATATGTCAGCTCATATTCATCCCAAAGTGCGGAAACCTTCTTGTCCTGTTCATTCTGCGCCTGACCGAGCTTGCTTTCCGCTTTGGTGAACTGACGGAACAGCAGCTCTTTGGTGTGGGTCTGTTCCTTGATCTGCGCACGCAGGGCGGAGGCCTTCTGCTCGCAGTCAAGCGTCATTGCGCGGTACTGCCGTGTCTGTTCCTCCGTTTCGGCAGTGTCCGTTTCCTGCTGTTTGATGGTTTCGCGGTTTTCCCTGATCTGTGCCTCATAGGATGCACGGCGTTCGGACAGCGCAGCGTTTTCCTGACCGACAGCTTCTGTCCGGGCGATGATTGCCGCAATGGCAGATTCTTCCGCAGTGACAGCACCTTCTGCCGCTGCAATGTCACGTGCGGTTTCCGCGAGCTTGATCTGATGGCGGGACAGCGTCTTCTGCGCGTCGCTGAGTGTACGTCCGGCGGTTTCCCGTTCCGTTTCCAGACGTGTCCGTTCCTCAGCCAGCTGCTGTTCTCTGGCAAGCGTGTTTTCGTACAGCGCTGTCAGCCGATCGGATTCCTCCCGGAAGGTTTCGCCTGCATGAGACAGCTTTTTTTCCTCCTCATCAAGGGACGCAAGCATTTCTCTGTCGCCTGCCAGCTGTGCTTCCATGACCTGCTGCTGGGTGGCTTCCGCCTGTGACAGTGTAGCGATCATGGCTGCGTTGACACGAATGGTTTCGATGCGGTCGCTGTGAACCTTGGCTTCGCGGTCAAGCGCGGATAGCTCGGATTTGATGGCTTCGATTTCGTCTGCAAGCACACGGCATTCCTCGCGCAGACGGTCAATTTCGACCGTACGCGTCAGCATACCGCTGTCGTGCTTGACGGAACCGCCGGTAAAGGAACCGCCGGCATTGACCTGCTGTCCGTCGAGGGTGACAACACGGTAACGGTAGTTGTAAGCGCGTGCAAGCTCTGCCGCGTGATCAATATTGTCGCAGATCAGAATTCTGCCGAGCAGAGAACGGATGACGACATCGAACTTTTTATCATAGGAAACGAGTTTATCAGCAAGACCGACAAAGCCGCGCTGGGACTTTGCACGGTCGAGGCTGTCATTGAATTCCGAGGCGCGCATCGTTGTGATCGGATAGAAGGTTGCGCGTCCGGCGTTGTTCTTTTTCAGATGGAGGATTGCTGCCTTTGCAGAGGCTTCGTCCTCAACGACGATGTTCTGGATGTTGGTACTGAGTGCTGTTTCGACTGCCGTTGCATAACGCGGATCGACGGAAATCAGCTTGGACAGCGGACCGTACAGCTGCGCACCGGACAGCTTGCCCCGCTCGTAGTCGCTCATGATAAAGCGGACGGAACGGCTGTAGCCTTCAAACAGCTCCTCCATACGGGAGAGTGCATCAATGCGGTTTTTCTTTGCGGTGTAGTCCAGATAAACGGCGTTCTGCCGCTCACCAAGCGTCTTTTTCTTTGCACCGATGTCTGCAAGTGCCTGTTTTGCAGCAGCGGTCTGCTGTTCGTATTCGTTTGATTTTTCTCTGTACTTTTCCGCACTTTCTTTTGCACGCACGGAGCGTTCTTCGAGCAGTGCGATGTTTTCCAGATATTTTTCTCTGCTTTCACGGATTTCCTCACGCTTGACAGCGTCGGCATTCTTGGTGGAATTCAGCGCGGAAAGCTCCGCTTTGAGATCACCTGCCGCACGTGCCGCCGCTGCGATTTCCTCGCCGATGGCTGAGAGACGGTTGTAGGCTTCGTCCAGTGCACGGTCCGCTTCGTCAAGGATCGCACGGTCATGCTCACAGACCGCCTCGGCTTCTGCCTGACGGGTACGGGCATCGGCAAGTGCCGACTGTGTCAGCGCAAGACGCGCCTTTGCCTGCTCCAGCTGTGCAGTCTGCGTCTGTGCGGCGTCGGCATTTTCGTCAAGACGGGCATTGATGTGCTGAATCTCGTTTTCCGCGACCTTGCATTCCCCTTCCAGACGCATTCGTTCCTCGGTGATGGCGGCGGATTTTGCACGGAGTTCTTCCGTTTTTGCCTGATATTCCTGCGACAGCATATACAATCGTTCGCTCTGACCTTCCAGGTCGTCAAGGAACGCACATGCGCGCTCATAGTCGTTTTTGGAGAGCTTGAGTGCATCCTCCAGTGCGGCGATTTCAGCCTTCAGCGCCTGCATATCGTAAAGCCACAGCGAGATGTCTGCTTCCTTTTTCTGCTCATACAATTCCAGATAGGCGCGTGCCTTGGCACTTTCTTTTTCAAGCGGACCGACACGGCCCTCCAGCTCACCGACGATATCGGCGACGCGGACGAGGTTGTCCTCCACCGCGAGCAGCTTCTTCTGTGCTTCTTCTTTTTTGTACTTATATTTTGCGATACCTGCCGCTTCCTCAAAAATGGTGCGGCGTTCATCGCTTTTGCGGGAAATGATCTCGGCGATTTTGCCCTGACCGATGATCGAATAGCCTTCACGTCCGACACCGGTATTCATGAACAGCTCATGGATATCGCGCAGGCGGACGGGCTTAGCATTGATGAAATATTCGCTTTCCCCGGTGCGGTAATAGCGGCGTGTGACAGTGACCTCGTCGTAGTCCGTTGCCAGTCTGGCGCTGGTGGTATCCGTGTTGTCAAACGTGACGGAAACCTCGGCAAAGCCCATCTGACGGCGCGTGTCGGTGCCGCCGAAAATGACGTCCTCCATACGGCTGCCGCGCAGATTCTTGGACGAGATCTCGCCAAGCACCCACTTCATGGCATCGGAAATATTGGATTTACCGGAGCCGTTGGGACCGACAACCACGGTAGTGCCGCGGTCAAAGGTCAGATGTGTCTTATCGGGAAAGGATTTGAAGCCTTGTAATTCCAGGGATTTTAAGATCAAAGTGCGGTCTCCTTTTCATTGTCCGGCGATTCTACGCCGAAGAGGATCAGTGCCTGATAGGCTGCCATTTGTTCGGATTCGCGTTTGCTGGAGCCGGTACCGTGACCGATCACATTGGAATTGAGACGTGCTTCCGTCTCAAAGGTCTTTTTGTGGTCGGGACCGGATTCGCCGACGAGAACATATTCGAGAAGCTCTCCCGGCTTTTGCTGAATGATCTGCTGAAGCAGGGTTTTGTAGTCCTTCGATCTGCCGTTTTTCAGAACAGATGCCTCTTTCTTGACATAGGGAAGCAGGAACCGTGCAGTTTCCTCTTTCCCTGCATCAAGATAGATGGCGGCGAGCAGTGCTTCAAAAGCATCTGCCAGAATGGACTTGCGGAACCGGCCGCGGTTCAGCTCCTCACCGTGACCGAGCAGCAGGTAATCACCCAGACGGATGTCGTTTGCAAACTTACAGCAGGCATCCTCACAGACGATGGATGCACGCATTTTGGTCAGCGCACCTTCCGGCAGGGACTTGAAAGCAGAGAATAAGTATTCACTTGTGATGATGGAAAGAACGCTGTCGCCGAGAAATTCGGAGCGTTCGTTGCAGTTGATCTGCTGACCGGACTTGGAGCGCATTTCGTTTGCGTAGGACGAATGGGTCAGCGCTTCCATCAGATATTGTCTGTTTTTGAAGGCATAGCCGATGGTTTCTTCCAGATATTTTGGGTCCAGCGGATAGTCAAATTCGGTTGTCTGATTCATAATATTCCTTTTTCGATTGGTGTACGAAGCGTCATCTCTGCGCCGTTCCCGGTTTTATGGCAGAAACGGCGTGTGGGATGCGGCTTATTCGGATGTTTTTGCAGCGGCGGTATCTGCTGCTGCGCGTTTGTTCTGCGCAGCACGGCGGATAATTTCGTCGTTGACATTGCGTTCCACATAGCTTGCGGCCTGACGGCAGGCGTTCATGATGGCACGTGCATCGGAGGAACCGTGTGCCTTGATAACGGGCTTCTGGATGCCGAGGAAAGGGGAACCGCCCGCCTCTGATGCATCAAAGTCACGCTTGAGCTGCATCAGTTCCTTTTTCAGCACGAGTGCGGAGAGCTTGGTGCAGACATTGGCATACAGCATCCGCTTCATACGCTTCATGAAGAACGAACCCATGCCCTCGATCAGCTTCAGAATGACGTTGCCTGTGAAGCCATCTGCAACCAGAACGTCGCATTTGCCGAACGGGACTTCCTTGCCCTCGACATTGCCGACAAAGTTGATCTGTGTGTTGGCGGACAGCTTTTCATAAGCTTCTGCGATGACGGGTGTACCCTTGTGGGATTCCGTACCGTTGTTGGCAAGCCCAACCGACGGGGATTCGATGGAAAAGAGCTTTTCCATGTAGACCGATCCCATCAGCGCAAACTGTTCCAGATATTCGGCGGTGACTGTGACATTGGCACCGGCATCCATCAGCAGCAGCGGCCGCTCAAAGGGGATGAGTGCCGCGATACCGGCACGGCGGATACCCTTGACACAGCGGACGATCATCGAGGCGCCGGTAAACAGCGCACCGGTGTTGCCGGCACTGACCAGCGCATCGCCTTCACCGTCGGCAAGCATACGAAGGGCAACGGACATAGACGAGTTCTTTTTCTTTTTGATGACATCAAACGGGTCATCCTCCATGGTCAGTACCTCATCGGCGTGGGCGACGGTGATGCGCTTCTGCTGAAGGTAGGTCATACCGCCCGCTGCCTCCAGTTCCTTTGTGACAGCTGCGGTATCACCGACCAGAATGTATTCGTTGTCGGATTTCAGTGTTTTTGCAGCCAGGACGGCACCGCGCACGATCTCTGTCGGCGCATTGTCACCGCTCATGGCGTCAATGATGATTTTCATGTAGGTTCTCTCCATTTATGGAATCGGGATCAGCCTGCGTCTGTGCGCGGGCAGGCAATACGACAGACGGAAGAAGACCGTTTGCAACCAGTTTTTCTGCGGTGTCGAGCGCACGCTGTGCAAAGGCATCGTTGCGTCCCCTCTTACCGCCCCGGACCTTGCAGCCGAGCTGCGGCATCAGTCCGAAGTTTGCGTTCATCGGCTGAAAGTCTGTGACACGTTCATCGCTGATGTAAGCTGCCATGGCACCGAGTACCGTCTCGCGCGGGAAATACAGCGGCTCCTGACCGAGAATCCGGCGTGCGGCGTTGACACCGGCAATGTAACCGGAGCCGGTCGATTCAATATAGCCCTCCACACCGGTCATCTGTCCGGCAAAGAACAGATTCGGACGGGAACGCATCGAATAATCGGAGGACAGCAGCTTCGGGGAATTCATGAAGGTATTGCGGTGCATGACGCCGTAGCGCAGGAATTCCGCGTGTTCCAGTCCCGGGATCATGCCGAATACACGGCGCTGCTCGTCCCATGTCAGATGGGTCTGGAAGCCGACGAGATTGTACATCGTCTTCTCGGTGTTTTCCTGCCGCAGCTGAACAACGGCATACGGTTCCCGTCCTGTTCGCGGATCGGGAAGCCCGACCGGCTTGAGCGGACCGTAAAGCAGCGTATCGACGCCGCGGCGTGCCATGACCTCGACAGGCATACAGCCCTCGAATACGGTTAAGCCCCCGTCTTTTTTCTGCGGCGTGTCCTCTGGCTGATCAAAGTCGTGAAGCGCTGCTTCCTTTGCCGTAATCAGCGCCTGATAGAACGCGGTGTATTCTTCCCGGGTCATGGGACAGTTGATGTATGCCGCCTCGCCCTTGTCATAACGGGAAGCTTCCCAGGCACGGTCCATATTGATGGATGCGGCATCGACAATCGGTGCTGCCGCGTCGTAGAAGTGGAGGTAATCCGCACCCGTCAGACGTGCGATATCTGCCGACAGTGCATCCGAGGTCAGCGGTCCCGTTGCAACGACGATGACTGCATCGGGATCGTTGGGAATGGCTGTAACCTCTTCCTCAATGACGGTGATGAGCGGATGATTTCTGATTTTTTCTGTGATATAATCGGAGAATTTCTCGCGGTCGACAGCAAGCGCGGCACCGGCGGGAACCTCGTTTGCATAGGCGGCTTCCATGATGAGGGAGCCGATGCGGAACAGCTCTTCCTTGAGCAGACCGATGGCATTGAACACCTGTCCGGACCGCAGAGAGTTGGAGCAGACCAGTTCCGCAAAGCCGTGATAGCGATGCGCCGGCGTGGATTTCTTCGGCTTCATTTCGTGGATGCGGACGGGAATTCCGTGGCGCACGCACTGCCATGCGGCTTCACATCCCGCCAGTCCGGCGCCGTAAATATCTACACAGCGGCTCATGTCAGATCCTCGTTTCCGCCGGCATCCGGTGTATCCTGCATCTCTGCACCCATCGGTTCGACGTCACGCTTGTAGCCGCAGTCCTTGTTGTGGCAGAAGATATAATCCTTACCCTTCTTGCGGTACAGAAGATTCCCGCAGTTCGGGCAGCTTTCGGTCTGCGGAATATCCCAGGATGAGAAATCGCAGGTCGGATACTGTTCGCAGGAGTAGAAGATCATGCGGTTTTTGCCGCGCTTCTGAACGATCTTACCGCCGCACTTGGGGCAGGGAACACCGATGTCACGCAGAATCGGTTTTGTGAACTTACAGCTCGGATAATCCTCGCAGGCGTAGAATGCACCGTATTTGCCGGGACGGATGACAACCGGCTTGCCGCACAGCTCACAGACCATATCGGTCTTCTCAAACTGTGCTTCTGCCTTGGAGGTATCGACGGTACCGTCCGCATTGAGCGGCTTGGTATTGCGGCAGCGCGGATAATTGGGGCAGGCGGCGAACTTGCCGTAGCGTCCCGTTTTGATGACAAGTCTGGAGCCGCACTTCTCGCAGAGAATATCGGTTTCCTCGACCGGGATTTCGTATTCACCCTTTTCCACATTCGCATCGGCGAATTCGAGGTTCTTTGCGAAGTTGCCGTAGAAGGAGGAAAGGACTTCCTCAACGGAGGAGGTGTCGTTTTCAATGCTGTCCAGTTCGTCCTCCATTTTTGCCGTGAATGCGATGTCGACGATATCGGGGAAATATTTGACCATCAGCTTATTGGTGATCTCACCGAGCTGCGTGGGCTTGAGGGACTTGCCTTCTCTTGCGATATAGCCGCGTGTGATGATGGTTGTGATGATGGGCGTATAGGTGGAGGGACGGCCGATGCCCTTTTCTTCAAAGAATTTGATCAGTGTGGCTTCGTTGTAACGGGCCGGCGGTTCGGTGAAATGCTGTTCGGGTGTGATACACGTCTGCGGAAGAAGATCGTTTTCGGAAAGCTCCGGCAGACGCGCGCTCTTTTCCGGTGCATCAGCAGATGCACCCTCTTCCTCGGATTCCTCGTAAATGGCCATGTAACCCTTGAACTTGACCGTATAACCGGACGAGCGGAACAGCGGTGCGTCGGGCTTGCCGAAGCAGACTGCGGGCGTCATATCTGCGGTGACGGTATCAAGCTCAGCGGACTGCATCTGAGAGGCAAGGAAACGGTTCCAGATCAGGCGGTAGAGCTTGAACTGATCGGGCGTTAAGTGCTTCTTGATCTTTTCCGGCTCGAACTTCATGTTGGAGGGACGGATGGCTTCATGCGCGTCCTGCGCCGAAGCACGGGACTTGTAGACGCGAGGCGTTTCGGGGCAGAACTTCTCGCCGAACTTGTCGACAATGTATTCTGCGGCATTCTTCTGTGCTTCATCGGAAATGCGCAGGGAGTCGGTACGCATATAGGAGATCAGACCGTGTACGCCGCCGAATTCGGAGCCGAGGTCAATACCTTCATACAGCTCCTGCGCAACCTTCATGATGCGCTGGGACTGGAAGGACAGCTTGCGGGATGCTTCCTGCTGCATGGTGGAGGTGGTGAAAGGCGGGGGCGGATTCTTGTGGCGGATCGCTTTGGTCACAGCGGTGACACGGAAATCCGCACCGTCTGCCAGTGCCAGAATCGCATCGGTTTCTTCTTTGCTGTGCAGCTCCTGCTTGCCGGAAGCATTGCCCCAGTACTTTGCCTTGACGGGGCGCTGACGCTGTCCCTGAAGCATGACCTCGATGGTCCAGTATTCCTCGGGGACAAAGGCGCGAATCTCTGCTTCACGGTCGACGATGATGCGGGTCGCAACCGACTGTACGCGTCCGGCAGACAGACCGGACTTGACAGACTTCCATAGGAACGGCGAGAGTTTATAGCCGACAATGCGGTCAAGAATACGGCGCGCCTGCTGGGAATTGACCAGGCTCATGTCGATGCTGCGCGGATTCTTGATGCCCTGTGTAACGGCGGACTTGGTGATTTCGTTGAAGGTCACGCGCTTGGTTTTCGCGGGATCCAGATCGAGAGCCGCGGCGAGATGCCAGGAGATGGCTTCTCCTTCGCGGTCAGGGTCCGTTGCGAGGAAGACCTTGTTTGCGGCCTTGGCTTCCTTTTTCAGCTCCTTGATGAGCGGACCTTTGCCGCGGATGTTGATGTATTTTGCTTTGAAGTGATCGTCGATGTCGACGCCGAGCGTACTCTTTGGCAGGTCGCGTACATGACCGACGGATGCCACAACCTTATAGCCTGAGCCCAGATACCCCTTGACGGTATTGGCTTTGGCGGGAGATTCGAGGATAACTAAATTTGCCATACTGTACTGTACTTTCGCGGCATTTCTGTTCTTTGACAGAAACGCGGGAAAGGGTTCCTTTCTTGGAATCTTGTTTTATCTTTTCTATATCAATCAAACAATTTTTGGAGTTGTATTGTTCTCAGATGAGTTCATAACGGCCGCCCGGCAGGGTGCGGATACAGCCGACCAGCTCAAGATACGTGATATCGACCAGCAGATGAGCCGCCTTGATGCCGCACTTGCACATTTCGTCGAAGCTCATGCCTTGCCGGATCATGGACAGAACAAAAATCTGCTCTTCCGTCAGCCCGTCCGGCAGCTTCTGTGGGATGGGGTCTTCCTGCTTTCCGGCGGCAGGTTCGGACGGTTTTGCGGGCTTTGGCGCGTTCTGCGGCTGTTCCGTCGGGGCAGGCTCCGGTACATGCTGCGCGGCGGATTCCATCATCGGTGCGGTATCCTCCGCCGTATACGGAATTTCACGCAGCGGCTGTGTTTTCGGTGCCGTGCGTTCCCGGCGAGGGTGGGATTTCTGCGGAGGCGGTGTCAGATCGACCGTCGGAATCTGTGCGGATCGGGCGGTAGCAGCCGCAGGTTCCTCACCGCGATATTCCTGTACGCGCTGCTGTCCGTATTTCAGTGTGTCGTCATATGCGGTAAAATATGCAGGATTGTTCAGATTTTCCGGGCGCAGAACCGGGCTGTACAGGGACTGATAGATTTTCAGAATATCCGCGGTCTCTGTAACTGCGGTCGCACCTGCTTTGATGAGATTGTTTGTACCGACACGTGCGGGGTTGGCTGCGTCTCCGGGCATGGCAAAGACATTGCGTCCCTGTGCAAGTGCTTCCTTTGCCGTAATCAGCGCACCGCTGCCGGCACCAGCTTCTACAATCAGCGTTCCCTGACACAGACCAGCGATGATGCGGTTTCTCTGCGGGAAATGCCAGCGCTGTGTCCGCATTCCCGGAGGATATTCGGAGATGACGCCGCCCTGACGGATCAATTTGTCATAGATGACGCGATGTTCATTCGGATACGGGTTGTCAATGGCGGAACCGAGAACGGCAACGGTGACGCCTCCTGCATCCAGTGCGCCGGCGTGTGCAATGCCGTCGATGCCGATTGCCATACCGCTGACGACAATGGTTCCGGTTACGGCAAGCTCATACGCGATGCGATACCCGCTTCTGCGTCCTTCTTCTGTCATTCCGCGTGTACCGACCACGGCAATGGCGAGCCGGTTCGGGAAATCCGGCAGGAATCCGCGGTAATACAGCAGAACCGGCGGTCTGTGAATCTGACGCAGACGATCCGGATACAGCGGATCCGAAAACGGCAGAATTCCGACACCGAGTGCTTCACATCGGTTCAGAATCCGCTGTGCCTGATCGAGATTTTTATCGAGCAGCGAAGGAATGAGGGTCGGATTGAGCGCTCTGCAATCCTCAAGCGCTTCTTTTCCCGCACGGTAAATTCCTTCCGCGGTTTTGAAGTGTTCCAGCAGGACGAGGAAATACTCGCTTGCCGGACCGAGTGCCTCGGAAAGCCATATCCAGTACAGAGTCATATCCATGATACGGTCCGTCCTTTCAGTGAAAATCAGATTCGGGTGCGCTCCCACATCAGCAGGGAAGCGGCGATGGCGGCATTGAGTGATTCTGCCCCCTCCGCCATGGGAATGATGACGGAACCGCAGCAGGCGGCGACAGTTTCGTCGGAAAGTCCGTGTCCCTCGTTGCCGATGACAAAGACTGTATTTTCGGTGACAGGATATTCATTGAGTGGCTGTGCCTGTGCGTTGAGTGCGGCGGCACGGACATCATAACCGATGCCGCGCAGTGCCGCAATCGCTTGCGGAATGTCGTCCGTAATCTCCATATTCAGCCGGAACAGTGCGCCCATTGCCGCTCGCACCGTTTTTGGATTGTACACATCGGCGCAGTCGCATGAGAGAATCAGGCGGTCAAAGCCGAGGGCATTTGCCGTGCGGATGACGGTTCCGAGGTTGCCGGGATCGCGCAGACCGTCGCAGATGAGGAGCTTGTCTTTCGCGCCTTCTGTTATTATAGCCTCCAAATGTGAACCCATCATTGCATTTGTATGAGAAAACTTCAAATTGTCAAGATATTCCGCGATGCAGAAGATGCCCTGCGGCGCCTGTTCTGCGGTGATTTTTTCGTAAACGGATGCCGGGACGATCAGGATTTCAAATGTCGGATCGGCGAACAGATCCGGATATTTTTCGTATGCCTGCTCCTCAACGATGACGCATTCGATCGGAACATGTGCCGATCTTGCCTCGGAGAAGAGCTTGTGTCCCTCGAAAAAGAAGCGCTCTGCGCGGGTGCGGAACTTTTTTTCATGCAGTTTTGCGGCATCAACAATCCGCGGATTGCTGCGCGAGGTGATGATTTTCGGGGTGAAATCTGCCATTTGGGGTCTGCTCCTTCTGTAAGTTGGGCGTTTTTGGCTGTGGGATGAATGGGACAAAATAACGACAAAACCAAAGTGTACGCGCGGAACACTTTGGTTTTGAATATTGTTGACTTGGATTAGAGAGCAGCCTTAGCCTGTGCGCAGATTGCTGCAAATGCTTCTGCGTCTGCAATCGCGATTTCGGAAAGCATCTTTCTGTTGAGGTTGATGCCAGCCTTCTTCAGACCATGCATGAGGGTGGAGTAGTTCATGCCGTTGATCTTTGCTGCTGCGGAAATACGGGTGATCCAGAGAGAACGGAAGTCTCTCTTCTTCATCTTTCTGCCTGCAAATGCATAGTTGCCGGACTTCATTACGGCCTGCTTAGCCATCTTGAAGTGCTTGGACTTTGCACCCCAGTAACCCTTTGCTGCCTTCAGGACCTTATTTCTTCTCTTGCGGGTCATCATCGCGCCCTTAACTCTTGCCATTTTTCTATACCTTGACTTGCGCCAGCAAGTCTTCCTTTCTTGTGGATTTGGGACCGGTTTTGCGTTTGCACAAAATCGCAGTTTACAAACTGCGAAGGTCACAAAACACTGTCTGATAATTTACTTTCAGACGTCCTTCGTTATTTCGTGTAGTTCGTTTGTTGTCGATGTCTTCTGCAAAAATTACTTGTGTGCAGGAGCGATCATAGCCTTGACGGTGGGAGCAAAGCAGCTGGACAGGTACGTACCGGTGCGCAGATGTCTCTTTCTCTTTGCGGTCTTCAGACCGAGGTTGTGACGGTGGTGGGAATGGTTCATCTTAACGAGACCGCTCTTGGTGAGGGTGAATCTCTTAGCAGATGCTCTGTGGGACTTGAGTTTCATAATAATGTACTTCCTTTCGGGTGAATTTTGAACGAATGTTGATGCGGCACCCGGTGTTCACACACGGCCGGCCGATCATGTGAGCGGGGGTCAGTTCTTGAGGGGAGAGAGAATGACAGACATGGAGCGTCCCTCAAGGGTCGGCTTCTTATCTGTGGAGCCTGCATCGGCACATGCTTCCAGGAAACGTCCGATGACTTCGCGTCCGTTGTCCAGATGGCTCATTTCACGGCCCTTGAATTTGACAATGACCTTGACCTTGTTGCCGTCTGCAAGGAACCGGTGTGCGTGATTGACACGGGTTTCGAAATCGTGCGTGTCGATGGTGCAGGAAAGCTGAATTTCCTTGACCTTGACAACCTGCTGATTCTTGCGGGCTTCCTTTTCCTTCTTGATGCGCTCGAAACGGTACTTACCGTAGTCCATGATGCGGCACACCGGCGGCTCTGCGTTCGGAGAAATCATGACAAGGTCAAGATTCTTCTGCTCTGCCATTTCCTGTGCCTGCGCGAGCTTGACGATACCGACCTGCTCGCCGTCCGCACCGATCAGTCGGACTTCATTTGCGCGAATCTGCTCATTGATCTGCAGCTCTTTTGTGCTAATAACCAAGCACCTCCATTTGATAATTAAAAAATGCGGAAAACCTGAGTACGGTCTCCGCATCCATCCGAATCCGCGCGTGGACAGACCCACAGCACGTGTGTGTTTCGGTGCTATCAACCGGCATATCATACAATGACGGTGAGAACGGAGATCGTTCTGCTTTGTTTTACTATGATATTATATCACGGATTATGCGGCATGTCAATAGTTTTTCGAAATTTTTTTGCTGAAAATGCTGACTTTTTTCAGAAACTGAGACAGGCATACACGCCCCAGTGATCAGACGGAGCGAGGTGACTGATCTTTGAAATTTCCATTCCGAAAATGCCGGCTTCCGTCAGCATCGGTGCAGGCTTCGGATACGGATTGGCGAGCAGAATTCTGTCAAATCGCTGATTCTTTTCCAGCGTATTCGGCGGTTCTGCGATACCCCAGCGCGGATTGCGGCGGAAATCCAGTGTAGGCGGTGCCGGAATGCCCGATTGTTCGGCATAAGCCTCGGCGAGATCGAAATAATACGCATCGCGCCCGTGCAGGGACTGCTCTCCGCACAGAAATCGCTGAACGGCGGAGTTGTCGGAGCAGTTGAAATCCCCGGCGATCAGCGTGTAGTCCGCATCTATGGTGCCGGCGGCACCGGTGATGTCAATGATTGCCTGCTCCCGTTTCCCGGCGCTGTCCCATGGCAGATGAACATTGAAAAGAGAGAGGGAATGGCTGTCACAGACAATCTGTACTGCGAGCGCATAGGGGAGGGAATGGTGCTCGGTGATCGGATATCGGCTCAGAACCGACAAATCCATCTCTGCGTGATGCGCATGATACATGCAGGACGTCAGCTGCGGCAGGAGGGATTCGCCGAGAAAGTCTTCCTGAAGGCACAGAATATCCGCACCGAGTGCCGACAGTGTGTCTGTGATCTGCACCTGCCTGTGCGGTAAGCCGGCAGGATGATTCCAAAGATTGTAGGTCGCAAGTTTTATCATAATGTGTGAAATCCTTCTGCGGCGGAATGTCCGGAAAACAAAGAACAAAGGCGAAAAAAGATGAAAGGGAAAGGGCACAGCTCCGAAAAAGTTCTATTTGCATCCTTCTGCGGCGGAATGTCCGGAAAACAAGGAACAAAGGCGAAAAAAGATCAAAGGGAAAGGGCACAGCCCCCAAAAAGTTCTATTTGCATCCTTCTGCGACGGAATGTCCGGAAAACAAAAAACAAAGGCGAAAAAAAGATCAAAGGGAAAGGGCACAGCCCCGAAAAAGTTCTATTTGCATCCTTCTGCGGCGGAATGTCCGGAAAACAAAGAACAAAGGCGAAAAAGATCAAAGGGAAAGGGTACAGCCCCCAAAAAGTTCTTTTTGCATCATTCTGCGGCGGAATGACCGGAAAACAAGGAACAAAGGCGAAAAAAGATCAAAGGGAAAGGGCACAGCCAACAAAAAGTTCTTTTTGCCTACTTTTTCTTTCAAGAAAAAGTAGGTCAGAAGCCGATGTTCTCGCCGACGAGAATGACTTTGATGCGTCCGACTTCTCTTTGGCGCGCGGAAACAACGTAGTTTGCACAGATGCGATCTTCCGAGGCACATCCGGCACACAGCGATTCGTTGCTCTGCCGCATCAGGGAGACACATTTTCCTGTACGGACACAGGGTGTACCGCAGCGCAGACGTGCGGCGTTGGCGGGCGCGGCGACAGTTTTGTGACGGCGAATGGCTTCGTCGATGTCGGACACAATTTTGTTCACACCGGCGATGATAACCACGGAATCGGGTCCGAACAGCAGCGCGGCAACGCGGTTGGAACGACCGTCAACGTTGTACAGCTCGCCGTTTTCCGTAATGGCATTGGCGCTCATGACGTAGACATCCGAGAGCAGAGAACGGCGGAAAATGTCTTTCATCTGTGCAGGTGTCAGACCGGGAGCATAACGGTCGAGAAAATTGTAGTCGCCGGAGCGTAAAAGTTCGATGGCACCGATTTCATCCAGCGTGACCGATCCGCCGACACCGACAGTGCAGCCGGGCGTCAGATAGGATTTCAATGCGGCAAGTGCATCTGCGGCAGTTGCCGCGTAGGATGCCTCCATGTTGTTCCGGCGCAGGTTTTCAAGCGTGGTGCGTGCGCGGATTGCCTGCATTTCTTCCATTATTTTATGCATGACGGAATCTCCTTTTTGTGTTGTTTTGATTGGATAAAAGCATCAGACGCCGAACTTGCGGCGGATGCGGAGAAGCTGTTCGGTGATCGGTTCGGTCAGGACCTGCAAAAACAGTACCGTCGCACCGGCATGGATGCAGTCCATTGGGAAGCCGGTAATATAGAACGACAGTACGGTCGGCAAAGAGAACGTTTGACCGTAGATCAACGCAGAAGACAAATTCATAATGCCGCCGTACAGAATCACGGCATACAGCGCACCGAAGATGCAAAGTACGGCGCGGGAGAGTTGTCCCCGATCAGCACGGCGGTAAAACAGCAACCCGGCAAAGAAGCCCGCCATACCCATGGCGAACATCTGCCACGGTGTCCACGGTCCCTGTCCGAACAGCATGTTTGATAGCAGCATGGTCAGCGCACCGCAGAGGAATCCTGTCTGTGCGCCAAGCGAAACGCCGATCAGAATGACAAACGCAAGTACCGGCTTGAAATGCGGCAGCATGAAGAAGGCCGCGCGCCCGGCAACACCGACCGCACACAGGCAGGCGATCAGTGCAATACGTCTTGCGCTTGGTTTACCGCCTTCAAAGAGAATGAAAAACGGCAGCATTGCCTCAATCAGAACGAGAATTGAAATGATTGGATAGCCGTGGTCGCCGAGGAAGTGCATTCCAAGCAGCAGGGTCGGCGGGACGCACAGCCATAAAAGCACGCAGGTAAGCCATGTCCTGCGGCGCGGTTTTGCGTCGGCATTTTTGACGGGATGAGATGCGGCTGACGGCGGGCGTGCAGGAAGCGGTGCGGTGAAGACCGCCGCAAGCAGCACTGCAAGGAATGCTGCATACCAGGCAAAATCACGCCATGGAAGTGCGGCATTCCCGACGGCGAATTCCGTCATCATATGCAGATCAGTGAATTTCGAGACGCAGACAAACAGAATCAGCGCACAGACAAACAGAATCGCGGAAGCGATACGGCGGCCGCGGAATGCCGGCGCGTGCGCTTTTTCGTGCTGTGCGGCAGAAACAGGATCGCGCAGAGGTAGTCTGATCGATGCGTCGGACGGAAACAAATGAGCGACATGTTGGTCGCGCGACTCTTTCTTCCAAGGGCTGTTAGCGAAACAATGTTCTTTTTCTTCCGGCACAGCACCGCACGCGGAAATCAGGTCGGAATCCGTGTAGCAGCCGTCGAGCAGCGGTGCGGAGATGCGGTGTGCCGCGGTTGTGTAGAAGCGGTTTTTCGTAAAGAACTGTGCGGTCGGCGCTTCTGATGTGACGGCACCGTCGAAAAAGAGTGCGCAGGTGTGTGCGTTTTCCGCGCAGAAGGGGATATCGTGGCTGATGAGAACCACGGTAAAGCCGCGTCGGCGCAGAGCATGAAGCAGTTGTCCGAAATCACGCTTGAAGGCGGCGTCAGTCCCTTTTGTCGGTTCGTCCAGTAAGAGAATCGCCGGTGTGAGGCTTTGCAGAATATCGTTTTCCGCAGTCGATATACCGCTGTGATCGACCAGCGAAAACAGCACCAGTGCCAGTGCAGCACGCTGTAATTCACCGCCCGACAGATCGCGCGGATTGCGATCCATCAGTGGCAGCAGTCCGCAGAAGGACAGCAGCTGTGTCTCTGCTTCGGAGAAGTGTGTGTCGGCAGGATTGGTATGGGTATTGGCAAAGGAGATGCGCAGGGTCTTTTCTGTGAACAGAAGACCCGGTTCCTGCGGCAGGAGGCGCGTTGGCAGGGCAGTATCGATATGACCTGCATCCGGACGCCGAATCCCGCCGAGAATGGACAATGCGGTGGACTTTCCGGCACCGTTGGAGCCGAGAATGGCATAACAGTCACCGGAGCGTACCTGAAGCGTCATGCCGCGCAGGACATCTTCCTCGCCGTCCGGGTATCGGTAGCAAAGCCCTTCGGCGGAAAGAACAACGGGGGGGATGTCTGTGGTCGGTTCGGGTCTGTCTGGCGGCGTCAGTGGTGACTGTGCGTGAACAGACTGCAAAAATCCGGTGCCCTCCCGCACGGAAACCGGCGGATGCGCAGTTTTCAGATGCGGCAGCTGGGATACAACGGCATGATAGACCCGCGCGGCACAGGGCAGTGCGTGACGCATGGGGCTGTTTTGCTCAAATAAAGCATTTCCGACCGACTGCGGCGTACCGTCTGCTGCGATGTGTCCGCCGTCCAGGACCACGACACGGTCACACAGTGGGAAGACCGATTCCAGCCGGTGTTCGGTGATGAGAATCGTTGTGCCAAGCTCAGTATTGATCTTTTTCAGAACGGAGAAAAACTGCTCGGCGGCGATGGGGTCCAGCTGTGCTGTCGGTTCGTCCAGCAGAAGAACCTCGGGACGCAGAACCATTGCAGACGCCAGACAAACCAGCTGCTTCTGACCGCCGGACAGCGAGGCGGTGTCGCGATGGAACAGATCGGCTATCCCGAAAAACGAGGCGGTTTCCGCTACACGTGCGCGGATAACCGTATTGTTCCAGCCGAGAGATTCTGCACCGAACGCCAGCTCATGCCAGACGCGGTCGGTGACAATCCCCGCCTGCGGTGACTGTCCGACAAAGGCGATTTTCGCGGCGGCATCGGCGGGGGGAAGCGTATCCAGTTGCTCGCCGCAGAATAAGATCGAACCGGAACGGGTTCCGTGCGGGGCGGCACTTGGCTTAAGCAGGCGAAGCAGGGTGGATTTTCCCGATCCGGACAAACCGCAGAGCAGAACGAACTGCCCCTGCGGAACGGAGAGGGAGATCTCATGCAGTGCGGCACCGTTTTTTCTAACGCCAAAATCCCCGATGGCAGACCGATCGGCGGTCTCCTCGGGGGACGGGATAGCATGTGTCTGCGGATAAGCAAACGAAAGATGGTCTGTGGCAAAGCAAAATTCAGGCATGGTTCACCTTGGATAGAATCATCGGCATCAGCATACCGACAGAATAAAAGCAAACGGACAGAAGCACGGCACGCAGGTCGGCGGAACCGTGCAGATACGGATAATAGTCCCAGGAAAGCGCACCGCTGCATATCGCATACAGCAGCGGCACCGAACAGAACAGCAGAACACCGAGAATGCCGATGTCGCGCCGGGTGATGCGGTAAACCGTGTAGGCAGACCGGGGAATGCCGCAGCCGTAGCCGCGCGCACGCATGGCATCGGCGACCGCAAGCGATTCTTCGGTGGAAATGGCAAACAGCGCCGAAAACAGAGAAAGTCCATCTTTTGCCTGACGGATGCGTGTTCCCGGTTCCTTGCCGACGGGGGGGTGTGCGGTCTGCGGCTGAAGACGGGAGGAGATGCCGGCATTTGCGGCGGTGATGTCAGTCAACCGCTGTTTGTAGTGCGGCAGAAACCGCAGTGCCATGGATAAAACAAGCGCCAGTGCCGGGGATACGGTTCCAAACAGACAGATCAGTTTCTCGCTTGTCATGACGCGGGACAGCACTGCAAACAGTACCACAGCCGAAAACAGCGCCGCGGCAAGGGACAGCCCCGACAAAAGGCTTTCCAGCGTACAGGGATTGCCTGTAGGGAAGTAAAAGAGTACGGTGATGCCGCGGTGCGTGAACAGTGCGTTGATGAGCATACAGAACACTGCGGCGGGCAGTGCAAAGAGCAATGTTGTCCGCGCAGAACGGCATCCGGATATCAAAAACAGCAGGGCGGTTCCGCCAAGCACAGCGGCTGCCTGTATGCCGGGATGAGATACGGTCATGGCAGGAATCAGTGCAAACAGAAAATAAACGAGCAGTGTGACCGGATGCAGGGTGTCAAAATACCTGCGCGGTGACGGTGTTCCTTTCATGATGCAGGTGCGGCATTTTCTATCTGAGCGCTGTAATCGCCGCCGATATCGTCACCCAGGGCAAGTGTGTAACGGAAGACAATGCGGTCGCCGTCCTCCACACGGTATGCCGAGGCGCTGAAGCTCGGATAGGTGTCGTTGACGGCATACATCCAGCCGGAAAGCGGACCGCCGTCAAATTCATAAATGTTTCCGATGCCCTCAATATAGGAATTGCTGTAGACCGGGGAGGTACTGTGCTCCAGATGAATCTTATTTTCGCGGCAAACCTCAGTCAGAACCTCAAATACGGTTTGACCGGGGGATGCGGTATACGCCGTTTCGGGAAGCAGAACACCGCCTTCGGGCAGGATGGCGTACAGCGCTTCATCGCAGGATGCGGGCGAGGCGTACAATGTATCACACAGAATCGTAACGGTACAGCGGAGATCGTCGCCGGCAGTGCTGTCACGGTCTGTGCCGGTATCAGCCGCACAGGCGCAAAGCAGCAGAACAGCGACAACCAGCAAAAGAAAAATGCGGATTTTTTTCATAACAATTCAATTCCTTTACAGGTAATGCTTGGAAAATGGCAAAAAACACATGAAAATCATGCACGGAACGGAGTTTTTCCGGAATGAAACCGACCGTTTGCGGATATGCTCATGGCAGGAGACCCGCATCACGCATCAGCGCATAGACTGCATTGGCCGTGTCTCCGCGTGTGATGGCGGTGGTCGGTGTGATGCGGTTGTTTGTTTTGGTCAGATATCCGCGCTTGACACAAAATGCGGCGGCATCGTATGCCCAGTCAGCAACCTGAGCAGCGTCAGCGGCATGGAGTGCGGCGGTCTGATCGGGGAAAATTCCGCAGAGCGCGGCGGCACGGCTGAGAATCAGCGCGGCCTCCTGTCGGGTGATCGGGCGGTTTGGCTCATACGTACCGGAGGCAGTTCCGAGAATCAGACCGACCCGCGCGGCTGTTGCGACGGCGGGATAGAACCAGTCGCTTTCTTTGACATCAGGAAAGATGGTAACCGCTTCCATCGGCAGACTGAGCGCACCGGACAGAATCTGTGCAAACTGCGCACGGGTCAGATTCTGCTCCGGATGGAACTGTCCGTCGTCACAGCCGTTGATGATGCCGCGTGCGGCAAGTGCCTGCACCGCAGTCTGCGCGGTACTGTTTTTGAGATCAGGGAAGGTTTTGCCGGGGGCGATTACGGAACAGGAGCTGACATCGGGATGAACACCGCCAATCCATGTCCGGTCGGTCATGCAGTACAGTGTATTTTCGCCGTTCTGCATACGGCGGTATGCCGTCAGTGCATAAAACGCCTGTTCTGTCGCGATTCCATCGGTTTTGCCGCCGTGAATGTGCGAAAAGCTGCCGTCGGACAATGCAAATGACAGAAGGTGATCCAGCACAGTGTTTCCGTTTTTGACAAAACGCGGATCGGTGACCGGAATTTTGAGTGCGGACATCATGCAGAGAACCTGTGCCGTACATTCGGCGGAGCAATCTCCGCGATACGCATAACCGCCGTCGGAGGTCTGCATGGAGGACAGTGCCGCAAGACCGCGGTTGATGGCGTTGGTGACAGCGGTTTGTCCGCGGTAGGGATGCAGCGCAAGAATGGCTGTAGCGGTGATATCGGCATCGGCATCTCCTGTTGCCGTCAGTGCCCAGGAGCCGTTTTTGCGCTGGGCATTCAGAATATACGAAATGAAGTCCTGCCGTGTTACCGAAGCGTAATTCAAGGCATATCCGCCGGCATCGAAGGCAAGCAGTGCAAAAATTGCGCCGTTGACACCCTGCTTGGTGGTATTTGTCAGATTGGTCAGCGGGGTGAGGAGGTCATAGCCGTACATGTTGCGGGCATTGTATCCGAGTGCGGTTACGGCAAGTGCAAGACGCGAATATTCGGTCAGTTTGTTTTTGGTCAGAACGCCGTTTTTTTCAATCAAAAGATTTTTGACGTTCTGAAGATATGCATTTTTGGTTGCGGTCGGAATGTTCACACCGGCGCGTGCCAGACCGAACATCATCCAGTCGCCGCCAACCTGCGCACAGGCGGGCGAGGGAACAGTATCCAGCATGTATGCGGCGGCACGGTCAGCAGCCTTTGTCACGGGATCGGCAGCGGACAGCGGTGTGATGATGCTGAGAAGCATCGATGTCATCAGCAAACAGGCAATGCCATATAATCGGAAACGGCGGATGCAGATTTTCATAGATTCCTCCGGATCGGTCAACAAAAAAGAAACTTATATATGAATAGTTTAACACAAACTTGATGGCTTGTCAACGAAAACACACCGATTTTTGCGATTTTCTGCTGAAAAAATACAAGGGAAATCACAAAAGACGAATTTTCCCGTTTCTGTCAGAATGCCGCCGTCTGACCGCATATTGTCATTCATAATCTGCGGGAAGTCGGAGGACAATATCTGCGTGTGAATCGCCGCGGTGACAGCGGCAGCAGCGAGAGGGAAAGGATGCAAAATTATGTTTCATTTGAAAAGATTTACCCGACGGCGCGGACGTGGTGCGCGTATCTGGTCGGGCATACTGGCTGTCTATGCCGCGCTGATCTGTGTGCTTGGCGGTGTGGATTATCTTTGCCCGGATACCATGTCGGTATACGGATACGGCATTGTAGCGGAGGCGGGCGCTGGGGCTTCTGACAGTACGGCGGTGTTCTGCGAGACCGATCAGGCGATGCTGACACTGGGCGGTGTGCTGCCGCTCAAAACAGTGACGGTACGCGCCTATGAGGAACGGGCACTGATTCCGGGCGGGATGCTGTTCGGTGTGCGGTGCGGACTGGAGGGCGTTCTGGTTGTTGGGCTGGAGGATGTGACGGACGGGATGTGTCCGGCAAAGGATGCGGGAATCCGGGTCGGGGATCTGATTGTGGAGGTGGACGGTGCGGCGGTGAATTCTGCGGCGGCACTGTCTGCGGCGGTATCGCAGGACGGCATTGACGGCAAACCGGCGGCACTGACGGTTATCCGCGGAAAAGACGGCGAGGAAAGCACGGTACAGGTAACGCCTTGCCGCGCGGGAGACGGCGTGTATCGGGCGGGCATCTGGTCGCGCGATCAGACGGCGGGAATCGGTACGGTGACGTTTATTGATCCGGAGACGGGTGTTTTCGGCGGCTTGGGACACGGAATATGCGATGCCGCAACCGGGACGCTTCTGCCGCTGACACGCGGTACAACGCTTGGTGTGACGGTCGGGGAAATTGTGCCGGGTTCAGTCGGGAATCCCGGTGAGCTGCGCGGCAGCTTTACCGGTGTCCGCACAGGAACGCTGCTTGAAAACACGCCGTGCGGTGTGATCGGCGTCTTCACCGCGTTGCCCGATGCCGCGCCGATTCCGATGGGACACGCTCGTGATCTGCAAACCGGTGACGCGGCGATTCTTTGTACCCTCGACGACGGTGCGCCAAAGGAATATGCCATCCGTATCGTCTCCATCGGCGATCCGGACAATGCTTCCAACAAGAATTTTGTCATTGAAATCACAGATGCGGAACTGCTCGGGAAAACCGGCGGCATTATCCAAGGGATGGGGTTGAGGGATATTAGGGACAACACAAGAAACGCTTGAATATCAAGGAGTTTCGGTGTTTTCCCGATTTTCATTGACAAGTTAATCGGATAATGTGCCCTTACAAAGCACATACTATGAAAGCCTCGAACAAAGCGGATATTCCGACGAGTTCGAGGCTTTTGTTATTTCCACAGAAAGGAGCGCAAACATGGCAAAGCGTTCTCAAGAAGATACTGCTATTGCAAAGATCAATTTGTCAGAGCTTCACCCATTCCCTGACCATCCGTTTGGAGTGAGAGACGATGTAGCAATGGAAGAGATGGTCGAGAGCATCCGCGAATACGGAGTGCTTGTACCTGCCATAGCAAGACCCCGTGAGGACGGCGGCTATGAGCTGATTTCCGGTCACAGACG
>SVRM01000041.1 GCA_015064785.1 Oscillospiraceae bacterium | reverse complement strand
TGACGGTGCATCCGAATTCAGAACCTTCTTAACAATCGCAATGCCGATGGTTAAGCCCGCGTGGCTGACCCTGATCGTTTACTCCTTCCAGGGTCTGTGGAACTCCGGTACTTCCATTTACATCTACTCTGAGGAACTCAAGACGTTCAACTACGCTATCAGCCAGATCCTTGCCGGTGGTATTGTCCGTGCAGGTGCCGGTGCCGCTTCTACGGTCATCATGATGATCGTCCCGATTACGGTCTTCGTCATCACGCAGTCCAACATCATCGAAACCATGGGTTCGTCCGGTATGAAAGACTAATCACAGGAGGGTAAAACATGAAAAATTTAATGAAACTGATTACCCTCGTTATGGTTTGTTTGATGGTGTTCGGCTCCCTGTCTGTTATGGCAATCACGCCGTACTCCACCTATACCTACGATATCGACGGTATGTACGCAGCTTCCCCCGACGCATATACCCCCGACCAGATTGTTGACTCCGCAGCGATGGGTCTTGATGAAGAAAAGCCGATGGACTCTCCCCGTGACCTGTTTGTTGACAAAAACCAAAAGGTATACATCGCGGATGCAACCAACAACCGTATCCTCGTCTGCAACCGTTACCTGCAGTACACGTTTGAAATCAGCGAATTTACAAACAATCAGGGTGTCCCGGACAGCCTGACCAACCCGCAGGGTGTCTTCGTCTCTGACGATTACATCTACGTTGCAGATACCGATAACAACCGTATCGTCCTCTTCGACCTCGAAGGTGAATATGTCGATACCATCGAAGAACCCAGATCCGACGTCTTCCCGGAAAACTCCATCTATAAGCCGATTGCACTGGCAGTAGATGCTGCGGGCAGAATGTACATCGTTTCTTCGACCACTTACATGGGTGTCATCTCCATCGCTCCCGACGGAGAATTCCAGGGCTTTATCGGTGCTCAGCAGGTCAACATCTCCGCAATCGATATTCTGTGGAGAAGAATTCAGACCAAGGAACAGCGTGAAACCTCCACCCAGTACGTCTCCACTGAATTTAACAACATTACCATTGACGAAGATGGCTTCATCTACGTCACCACCTCTTCCATCGACGAAGCTGCTCAGCAGGCTGCAATCCGTTCCAAGGATGCAGGTAACGCTCCCGTTAAAAAGCTGAATACCGCAGGTTCCGACATTCTGAAGAGAAACGGCTTCTTCGCTCCCGGCGGTGAAGTTTCCGTCATGAACACAGGCGCGTCCAACAACGATATCGGCGGTCCGTCCAAGATCATCGACGTTGCACTTGGCCCGCAGGGTACCTTGTCCATCATCGACGAAAAGAGACAGAAGATCTACACCTACGACGAAGAAGGTAAGCTCCTGTTCATCTTCGGCGACTCCGGTATGCAGACCGGTAACCTTTCCTCTATCCAGGCAATCGCATACAAGGGCAACGATATTCTCGTCCTCGACAAGACCGCGAACAATGTTACGGTTTACAAGAGAACCGAATACGGCGACCTTCTGCTGACTGCCATCCAGCACAACAGAGAAAGACAGTATGACCTTTCTCAGGAAGACTGGACCAACATTCTCCAGAGAAACTCCAACTTCGACGAAGCGTATATCGGTATCGGTAAGGCTCTTTACAGATCCGGTGAATACGAAGAAGCAATGGAATACTACAAGTCCGCATACGATACCGAGAACTACTCCGCAGCATTTGCCATGTGGCGTCAGGACTGGGTCAAGAAGTATGTCATGGTCGTTATTCTGGTTGTCGTTGTTGCAATCGCAGCATACTCCCTGTTCTTCAAGTACGCAGGCAAGATCAACATCAAGGGTCATACCAAGGTTGGTAAGCGTACTTTCTGGGAAGAAATCATGTACGGCTTCTGGGTAATCTTCCATCCGTTCGATGGTTTCTGGGATCTGAAGCACGAAAAGCGCGGTTCCGTTCGCGGTGCGTTCTTCTACATCGGCATGACGATCCTGGCATTCACCTACAAGTCTGTCGGTTCTTCCTACCTCGTCAACCCCTACAACTCTTACATGAACATCCTTGCAACCATTACCTCCATTATGGTTCCGTTCATGCTGTGGGCAGCTGCGAACTGGTGTCTGACCACCCTGTTCGACGGCGAAGGTTCCTTCAAGGATATCTTCATCGCGACCGGCTATGCACTCGTTCCGATTCCGCTGTTCATGTTCCCCGTCACCATTTGCACGCACTTCCTGACAACTGCTGAAGTTTCCATCCTGAACCTGCTGCTCACCTTCTCCTTCATCTGGGTCGGTCTGCTGATCGTGTTCGGATCCATGGTCACGCATGACTATACCTTCGGTAAGAACCTCATCATGTGCGTCTGTACGATCGTCGGTATGGCGTTCATCATGTTCGTCGCAGTCCTCTTCTCCGGTCTTGCTAACAACATCGTGTCCTTCGTTACCGCAATCGTTGTTGAAATTTCGTACCGTATTTAATCGGAAAGGAGTTAAAAATGAAAAAATTCAGATTACTTTCCGGAATACTGGCTTTCCTGATGATCTTCAGCACCTTTACGATTCTTCCGGTTGCTGCCGCAGAAGAGGAAGATACTGAAGAAACCAATACCATCAACTACATGACCGAGGTATTCAAGACTGCTGACGAAAAGCTCGCAACTATGACCGAAATGGTCCAGTCTGCGGACGGCAGATACTCGATTTACGTCGAGAAGTATACCGGCGAAATCGCGTACCACGATAACGAATTCGGTCAGACCCTTTTCTCCAACCCCTATAACATCAACGATGTCTCCAAGTCCTCTTCTGAGGATGTCAAGAACAAGCTGATGTCTCAGGTCATTGTCAAGTACCTCGACAATGATAAGGAATCCACATACTACAGCTTTGAAGAAGCTGCGGAAAGAGAACAGATCAAGGTCAAGAACATCAAGAATGGTGTCCGTGTGGAATACTCCATCGGTCGTGAAGAAACCCGTAAGCTGGTTCCGAGACAGATCGAAAAGACCCGTTTTGAAGAACAGATTCTTGCAAACCTTCAGGGCAACGAATTTGCGCTCAAGAAGATGAACGCGTTCTACTCCCTCAAGGACCCGGATGATCCTTCTCTGACTGACCGTGGTGTCAAGGAAATGATGGCAACCTTCCCGATCACGCAGAAGATGGCGGTTTACGTCTTCGACCCGTATGCTACCGACAGAGAACTGAACCTCATCGAAGGCTACATCCTCGAAAACTGCCCGCTGTACACCTACGATGAACTGGATAAGGACCATGAAATGACAGAGTACGAAGGTACCAATACGGCACCTGCACTCTTCAAGATGGCATTGGAATACTATCTGGAAGACGGAACCCTCCGTGTCAGATTCCCCGTCAACGGTCTCCGTTTTGACGATACTGCCTACCAGCTCACCTCTATTGAAATTCTCCCCTATTTTGGATGCGGTACCTTCAAGTTTGACGGTTATCTGCTCCTCCCCGACGGCTCCGGTACGATTGTCCGCTTTGAAGACTTCGCAGCACTTTCCGGTAAGACTGTCACCGGTAAGGTCTACGGTCAGGACTATGCGTTCTACGAAATTTCCGGCGAACATCAGGAATCTGTAAGACTTCCTGTTTACGGTATCGTCGAAAACTACGCAGACGTCAAGTCTGAAATCGTCTCCGTTCTGAAGGAACCGTTCTGGAACATCTTCGGTGAATATGTCACCGACGAAGTTGAACGTAAGGTTCAGAATACCTACACCTACGAAGATAAGGGCTTCTTTGCAATTATCGAAGAAGGTGAAGCACTTGCAAGCATTTCTACCGAAACCGGTGGTCGTACCTGCCAGTATGACAACGTAAAGACCACCATTACTCCCAGACAGCGCGATACCTACGATATTGCTGATGCAGTCAGCGGCGCAGGTTCCGCAATGTGGACCGTTACCTCCAAGCGTAAGTACACCGGTAACTACACGCTCCGCTTCACAATGCTGAATGACTCCAGAAAGATTCCGGAAAATAATCCGAGCATTGATTACTATGAAACCACTTACATGGGCATGGTAGAAGCGTGCAGAGATTACATGGAAGAGAAGGGCATTCTTACAAGACTGACCAAGGATGATGTTAAGGAAGACATTCCGCTGTACATCGAAGCCTTCGGTACTGCTACCACGCAGGAAAAGATTCTCTCCTTCCCGGTCGAAGTACAGACTCCCCTTACCACGTTTGAAGACCTGAAGGCAATGACCGAACAGCTCAATGCCGAGGGTATTGAAAACATCAACTACAGACTGACCGGTTTCTTTAACGGCGGTCTTTGGGCAACCATTCCTTACAATCTCGAAGTTGAAAAGAATGTCGGCGGCGCAGAAGGCTATCAGGACTTCCTGTCCTATGCTTCCTCCAAGGGCATCGGCGTTTATCCGGACTTCGACTTTGTATGGGCAGACGCGGCTGAAAACACCATCTTCGACGGTCTGAACAGACGTCAGCACCTCGTCAAGACGATGAACACCAAGTATGCTAACATGAGAGAGTATGATCCGCTGTACCAGCAGTATATGAGATCCTACATGCTCGCAATCACGCCCGCATACTTCAGCCACTTCTATGATACCTTTACTGAGAACTTTAAGGCTCTCAACCCGACCGGTATTTCCGTTTCTACGCTCGGTGAGTACCTCAACTCCGACTTCGATAAGAAGGATCCGTACAACCGTGAAGACAACAAGGATTATACTGTCGAGCTCCTCGCAAGAATCAAGGAAGAATACGGCGATGTCATGACTGACGCAGGTAACTACTATGCACTGCCTTATGTTGATCACATCCTCAATGTTCCGCTTGACTCTTCCGAATACCTGAATACCTCCGAAACGATTCCGTTCATGGGTATGGTTCTCCACGGTTATGTCAACTTTGCCGGTATGGCAATGAACAACGCCGGTGATATGAACTATCAGATCCTGAAAGCAATCGAAAACGGCGCTGGTATTTACTTCCAGCTCTCCTACCAGAACACCGAAAAGCTCAAGACCAACGGTGACTTCTCTAAGTATTACTCCATCGACTTCGATATCTGGTTTGAAGACCTCGTCAATGCTTACAACGAGCTGAACGAAGCGATCGCAGATCTCCAGACGAAGCTGATTGTTGATCATGAGTTCGTTACCGCACATCGTGTTCTCAATGACGAAGAACAAGCTGAACTCCAGGCCGAAATCGATCGTCTGCTTGCAGAACTCGAAGAAAAGAAGGCTGAAGAGCAGCGTCTGAAGGAACTTGAAGAACAGAAGAAGGATGCTGAAGAAATGTTCGGTAAGAACGATGAAGAAGCAGCTGAAGGCGAAGGTGCTGAAGGTGAAGAAGCTCCTGCTGAAGATGAAGAAGCAGCAGAGGGTGAAACTGAGGAAGAAGACCTTGAAGAAGTTGAAGAAGAAGAAGAAGTTATCGACATGGAAGCAAGAACCCTCGTTGATAACGGTAAGGTCGTCCGCGTTGAATACGAAGGCGGTACTGTATTCTTCCTCAACTACAACAACTTCCCTGTCACTGTAACTGTTGATGATAACGGTACTGAAGAAGATACAACTGACGACACGCCCGCACAGGTCGAAGCGCTCAGCTATATCAGAATCAACTAAGAATGAGAGGTGTAATGAATGAATAACGTTCAACAGGCGCCGCAGAAAATCAATGCAGCACCGAAAAAGAAGAAAAAAGCCTCTTCTCTTGACGCTCGTAAATCCAGAGCAGGTTGGCTCTTTGTCCTTCCCTTTATCATCGGTTTTGTAATCATTTACGCTCCGATCGTTTACGATTCCATCCTGTACTCCTTTACGAAAATCAACATTGTCACCGGCGGTGGTTTCCGTCTGACATGGGTCGGCCTTGAAAACTATCAGGAAGCACTGTTCGTCGATGCAACGTTCGTTCAGACGCTGACTGCCGGTATTCAGCAGCTGATCTTCGATATCCCCGCAATCGTTATCTTCTCGCTCTTCATGGCTGTCATGCTGAACGAAAAGATGGTCGGTCGTGCAGCATTCCGTGCGATCTTCTTTATCCCTGTCATTCTGTCTACTGGTCTGATCGATAAGATCGACCAGCAGAACCAGATGCTCCAGTACATGGAAAACACTTCTTCCATGGATATGGGTGACGGTGGTGCTGAACAGTCCGCACAGATCATTTCCGCAATGGACGTCCAGAGACTGTTCCGGAACATGGTCATCGGTGAAGAACTTCTGAACTACGTCGTCGGACTTGTTAACGATATCTATGATATCGTTAACCGATCCGGTGTACAGATGCTGATCTTCCTCTCTGCACTCCAGTCTATTTCTCCCGCAATTTATGAGTCCTGCCAGATCGACGGTGCTACCACTTGGGAAACCTTCTGGAAGATCACCCTCCCGATGATCTCCCCGATGATTCTCGTTAACACGGTCTACACGGTTATCGACTCCTTTACATCCGCAGACAACCAGGTTATGACCTACATCGATCAGGTCTATGACCAGCCCAGCGGTAACGTTCTGTCCTCCGCTATGTCCTGGATGTACTTCATCATCGTTATGCTGATCATTGCCGCTGTTGCCGGTGTCCTCTCTGCGTACACCTTCTATCAGCGTCAGGAAAGATAAAGAAAGGAGGAACGAATGATGAATGCTCAAAATGCACCGAAGATTACAAAAGAAACCAAGGACAAAATCAGAGTAGAATTCGACCGTACCTCCAAAAAGGAAAGAATGCGTATCAAGTATCTTTCCGGCAGCTTTGTCATCAGTGTTGTATGGTGGATCTTCCGCTTTATCATCCTTCTGGGTCTTGCATATGTCGTCCTGATGCCGTTCTTCTCCAAGATTACGGGTTCCTTCATGAGCCCCGAGGACTTTATCGACGTCACGGTCAAGTACATTCCGAAGTACCCCACGCTGGATACCTATAAGGCGATCATCGCAGAATCCAAGTACGGCGAAGCGTTTATCAACACGATTGCGCTCTCCCTGTTCTGCGGTATCACGCAGACCTTTATCTGCTCCCTGATCGGTTATGGTTTTGCGAAGTTCAAGTTCAAGGGCTCCATGCTCCTGTTCTTACTGGTCGTCCTGACGATGGTCATCCCGCACCAGACACTTCAGCTCTCCCTGTTCATGAAGTTCAGATACTTCGATATTCTCGGCGTATTCAACCTTCTGGGCGGCGGTTTGACCGAAAGCCTCGAATTAATCCCGTTTACCTCGATTAACCTCAATAACTCCTACTGGCCGCTGGCACTGCTTTCCATCACCGGTCTGGCTTACAGAAACGGTCTGTACATCTTCATGATGAGACAGTTCTATCGCGGTGTCCCGGACGAACTCGAAGAATCTGCTTATCTCGACGGCTGCGGTACGTTCATGACGTTCTTCAGAATCATCATTCCGCTGTCCGTTCCGATGATGGTCACCATCTTCCTGTTTGCATTCTGCTGGCAGTGGACTGACGACTTCTATACCACCGTGTTCTTCACCAGCTCCGGTATGAAGCTGATGCCTGATATCATCATGACGCCCAAGTCCCTTGAAACGGACTTCGCGGCTGGTGACCTGTATATCTCCGCAATCAGAAATACCTGCGGTCTGCTGGTTATGGCTCCCCTGATCGTTGTTTACCTCTTCGGTCAGAGATTCCTGGTACAGGGTATCGAAAGATCCGGTATCGTCGGTTAATGACAAATCCCAAAGAGTGTCGCTTACGCGGCACTCTTTTTCTTTGTAAAAATATTCAGAATATCAGAAAAATTAAAGATTTAGCCTTTCATTTTCAGATGGAATATGCTATAATATAATCAGGATTATATTCGATTTTGAAAAACCGGAAACATCCGGAAAAAAGGTTAAACATATGCAAAATAACAAAAACAATTCATACCGTCCGCATCAGAAACAGGGTAATCAGTCCGCCGGAAGTCAGCATCGTGCAGCAGGAACACAGGACAGCAGAAGCCGGACAGCATCACAGCGTCCGGGTGCCGGTGTCGGACAGAACAGAACGCAAACCGCGAGGAATTCCGGAAACGGAAACCGTTTCCAGCAGTCATATCAAACGACGACCCATCCGCATCAAAACAGGAACAAGCGCCGATTGAAGCGCAGACGCGGTGCGGTTTCCGGACTGGCCGTGATCCTGATTATCATGATTTTTGTCTCCCTTTCGCTCCTGATTGTGAAGAGCATCGACTGGGACTATATTTTTTCGGATAAGACAAGAATGCCGTTCTCCAATCCGGATAATGTTGTATACGGACCTTATCTGACAGACCGTGAACGGGATGGGTATCTGACGCAGTACGTAACGGTAAATGCAGCAGATGTTCACCGTGGATCCTGTATCCTTGTCAACTTCGATGTGCCGTACATTTTTGAAGAAGATGAAGATGTATATTCTGTGTACAAAAATAAGACGAAGAGCTACAAGGTAACAAGCGGCAGTATTTATCTGCAAATGGAAACCATTCAGGCGATGAACGCGATGATGGATGCGTTTTACGCGGAGACAGAAAACCGCAATATCATGGTCAACAGCGGGTTTCGGAGTGCGAAACAGCAGCAGGAAGTCTATGACAGCAAAGCAGAGCTGAACGGTGCGGAATACGCAGAACAGTATGTCCAGAAGCCGGGCTACAGTGAGCATCACACAGGATATGCCATGGACCTCGCGGTCTACGACGAAGGTGATCTTGAGATTGAGGGCGACGAAGCGATGTGGACCTTCGACGGCAAAAACGAATACTTCTGGGTTGACCAGAACTGTGCAGAATACGGATTCATTCTCCGGTATTCCGCAAGTAAAGAAGATGTCACAAAAATTTCGTATGAGTCGTGGCATTATCGCTATGTCGGCATCGGAAACGCGCTGGCAATCAAAAACATGGGGCTTGCACTCGAAGAATACATCAATTTCATCAAAGACTACACATACAACGGTACGCGCTATTATGTCACGGCAGAAAACGGTGATATCTACTGTAATTATTACGTGAAATCCAGCGGAAACGACGGACAGAAGATTCCGATCCCCAAAACTGCACGTACCTACAAGATTTCAGGCAACAATATCGATGGATTTATCGTTACCGCACTTGTCGGCAACGAACAGGAATGAATATGAACCAGAAAAACCACAACCCCAGAGCGGCAATCATGACGCTTGGCTGTAAGGTCAACCAATACGAAAGCGAAGCAATTGCGGAAGCGCTCGAAAAACAGAATTTTACGATCGTCCCGTTTGACGAAGATGCAGATGTATATATCATCAACACCTGCACTGTTACCGCTGAATCGGACAGAAAAGCATGTCAGATGATCCGGCGTGCCGCTGCACACGGAAACGGAAAAGAAGATCGGCCAGCTGTTCTTGTAACAGGATGTATGGCACAAACGCAGCCGGAACGTGCAGCAGGTATCGAAGGTGTCACCTATGTCTGCGGTTCCAGAAACAAGTTGTCTTGTGTGGATGCGGCTGTGGCACATGTCAGAAATAAGATGCAGCAGATCCCTAAAACCGATGTGCCGCCGCTTGAGACATGCGCAATGGAAGCCATGTCACTCCAGCATACCGGTCTGGAGCGCACCCGGGCATATATCAAGATTGAAGATGGATGTGAGAACCGCTGTACCTACTGCGCCATTCCAAATGCACGCGGGCAGGTTGTATCAAAGCATCCCGACGCGGTTCTGGCGGAGCTTGGTGATCTGATCAGAAACGGATACCGCGAGATTGTTCTGACCGGGATCGAAACAGCTTCCTACGGTGTGGACTGGAAGCATGGCACCGATCCCGCACTGGCGTCCTATCGGCTGATTGATCTTCTGGAAGCGGCAGACCGTGCCTTTGGAGAGGAACCGGTCCGTGTTCGGCTCGGTTCACTGGAGCCGACCTATATGAAACCGGATGTGGTTTCACGCATGGCTTCCTTAAAGCTACTGGCGCATCATTTTCATCTGTCACTGCAAAGCGGTGCTGATGCGGTACTGCACCGTATGAAGCGGAAGTATAACATGATGCAGGTGCGCGCCATTCTTGCCGATATCCGGGAAAAGCTGCCGGATGTACAGTTCACAACGGATATCATGACTGGATTCCCGCAGGAAACGGAAGAAGAATTTGAACAGACAATGGCCTTTGCCAGGGAAGCAAAGCTGCTGCACATCCATGTGTTCCCGTATTCCAGACGGAAAAACACGCCGGCAGATAAAATGCCCGGTCAGCTGGACAATGCGGAAAAGAACCGCCGTGCCAATGCGCTGATTGCGATGCAGCATGAAATCGAAGAACAGATTTACCGCGATCAGGCAGAAAAGCTGATCGGAAGCGGAGAACCGGTGTCATTTCTTGCGGAAACCTTCCGGGATGGCGTGACGACCGGACATACAGACACCTTTTTTGAAGTAAAGATCAAGACTGATGCACCGTTGGACGGTGTCATCCGACCGGTCCGCATTTGCGGGACAGCCGGTCTGTCTTTGATCGGAGAGCTGATATAGAATAAGGAGTATTATGCGGCATCGCATTTTTATTGAAAAGAAAACAGAATATGCGTATGCTGCAAGACGGCTGTATCGCCATCTGACAGAGCATTATGGAATGCACACGGTCACGGAGGTGCGGATTCTGCGCTGTCTGATGATCGATACGTCAATGGTATTCGATCATGATCTGCTTGCGCATCTGACGGATGATGCAACGGAATATGCCGTTCCGGAAGCAGCGATCCGGGCGCAGTCGGAAGCTGCGGGATACGTCTGCTTCAGCGTCATTCCGCTGTTTCGGCGTCCGGCGGAGCAGCTGACCGAGCGTGCACTGCGTATGATGCTGTCGGACGGTGATACATCCGAGGATGACGCACTGGCAGAAGAACGGCTCTATTTCCGTCAGGTTGACGTCTTTCTCATCGGCGGCATTACCGAGGAAGGAGACAGGGAACGGCTGAAGCGCCTGCTTGTCAATCCGGCAAGCACTACGGAAATTCCGCTGTTCACAACAGGAACGCTGCCGCCGCTGACACAGCACGCAGACGATGACTGGATGCCCATCCGCGATTTCCGTAATATGGACGAGGAAGCGCTGGTGATGTTTGCGGTGGAGGAGAATTTCCGCATGTCCGCAGATGATCTGCGGTTTGTCCAGAGCTACTTCCGAGTCGAGGAAAAACGGGATCCTGTTCGCTTTGAACTGCGGATGATTGACACCTATTGGTCTGACCATTGCCGGCATATCACGTTTCTGACCGCGATTCAGGATCTGACCATTGAGGACCCTGAAATTGCACAGGCCTTTGAACTGTATCTGGAAACGAGAGAGGCCCTGTACGGTACGCGGCCGAAGAATATCACGCTGATGGATGTGGCGACGGTTGCGGAAAAGTATCTGAGCCGCGAAGGAAAGCTGCCGCGTATTGCCGCAACAGGCGAACGCAATGCATTTACAATCCGGGCAACGGTCCAGGAACGCATCTCAGGTGCAGGATCGGACGAGGACACCGTGCCGGTACCGTGGCTGCTCCATTTCAAGAACGAAACACATAATTATTCTACGGAAAAAGATCCGTATTTTGGCGCATTTTCGAGCTTCGGCGCAACCATTGCCGATCCGCTGTCCGCCAGAGCAGAGGTATTCGCGGCAATGCGCATTTCCGGCGTCAATTCCTGGCTGACACCGCTGACACAGAATGCCGATCCCGATACGCTGGACCGTCATGCGGCGGCGATGCGGCTTGGACAGGAATCGGCGGACGGATTTGCCGCATTCGGTGTACAGAGCGGCATTCCGACCGGATATGTCCATGAATATCTGCATCCGGATTTTGCTGCCAAACATATGGAAGTCTGCTTTGCGGCAGCGGCGGCACCGGCAGAAGGGTATCTTTCTGCGCTTCCCATTCCGGGGGATGTCATTCTGCTGGTTGGCGCAAAAACCGGACGGGACGGTCTCGGCGGCGGACTTTCCGCATCGGCAGGACGGCTTGACAGAACGGTACAGTCGCGCCGCGGTGAGCGTCAGACCTATACTTCGCAGATCGGTGATCCGCAGGCGGCACGGGCATTGGTACGGCTGATGCGCAGACGTGATCTGATGAAGCTGGTCAAACGCGCGGAGGATGTTTCCTCCGGCGGTTTGGCGGTTGCGGCGGCAGAGCTTGCTGAGGGGGTCCGCATTGACCTTGACCGTGTGCCGACTTCGGTTTCCGATCGGATCGGTGTCGGCAATATTATGGGACCGTATGAAATTGCATTTTCCGAAACACAGGCACGGATGCTGTTTGTCGTGCCGTCGATCCATCAGGCAGAGGTAACAAGGATTGCCGCGATGGAAGACCTTGAGGTCACGCTGATTGGCACCATTACTGCTGAACGCAGATGCCGTCTGCGCTGGTGGAACAAAAATCTGTTGTCGCTGTCGCGTGATTTTCTCGATGCGACCGGTGCAGAACGCCGTACTGCGGTGCATATTCCGCAGGCCGATACGGAAAACATGTACCGCGGCATTTCCGACCGATTGATCGGCGAGGACCTCACAGAGCGGTATCTGCGCGTCATGATGCATCCGGAAGTAGCGTCGCAGAAACGGCTGTCCGAACGCTTTGATACAACTGCCGGAGGAAGAACGGTTCTGCTCCCGCACGGCGGAAAGCAGATGCTGACCCCGACCGGCTATATGGCATACCGTTTTCCGTCTGTCAGTATGGGCATGGGAGACACACATACCTGTGCTGTCTTCTGCTCCGGTTATCAGCCGCGCTATGCCGTGCAGAGTCCGTATCACGGTGCATATCTGGCAGTTTTACAGGTCATATGCCGTTTTGCGGCGGCGGGCATCGGTACAAGAGATACGGTACTGTCATTGCAGGAGTATTTTCCGTGCGTCGGAGATGATCCGGTACGGTTCGGTATGCCGATGGCGGCAATGCTCGGTGCGTTCCGGGCGCAGATGGACTACGAAACGGCGGCAATCGGCGGCAAGGATTCCATGAACGGAACCTCTGCGTACGGGGATGTTCCGCCGACGGTGATTGCGTTTGGTGCCGCTGTCAGAGAACAAGAACAGCTTATCACGCCGGAATTCAAAAAAGCCGGGTCACGCGTGTATCTTCTGACACCGAATTATACAGACAGTCATTTGCCTGAGGTGGAGGACGAACGCGGGCTTCTGCGGTATTTGCAGCAACTGCACGAACGCGGTGCGGTGTTGGCGTGCAGTCCCATTGGCTCCGGCGGAATCGCAGCGACGGTTGCTGTTATGTGCTTTGGCAACCAGATCGGCTTCAATTATGAAACGGTACCGCCTGTGAAAATGCTGTTTGAGGACAAGCCCGGTGCATTTCTCGTGGAAACGGATGAGGAACTGCGCGGCGTTCTGCTCGGCTATACAAAGGACAGCGCAAATATACTGATCGGCGGCGCAAGCATTCCGTTGGCATTGCTTTCAGCGGTCTGGCAGAAGCCGGAGGAAAAGCTGTATACCTCAGAGTCTGTGGTTGATACCGTTTCCCCGATTGTCCCGGCCTTCCCAAAGGCAAAGCATTCGGTGGAAATGCCGCATGTCAGCCTGCCGAAACCGCGCGTTCTGCTCCCGGTTCTGCCGTATATCACCGGAGAGGACGTTCTCGCTGCACGATTTGCGCAGGCGGGATTTGAACCGATTCGGATGCTGTTCTCCTGCCGTTCGCAGAAAGCGCTCGGACAGGCGGCAGAACAGTTTGCGGCGATGCTGGATGAGGTACAGGTTCTGGCGTTTCCGGGCGGCAGTTACCCGGACTACGGCAGTATTCCGGCTGCCGTCACCGATCCTGCGGCAAGGTTTGCCCGTGCGGTTTTCCGACAACCGCGGCTGTATGATGCCATGATGCGCTTTGGACAGCGGCGGGAAACGCTGACGCTTGGTCTTGGAGAGGGCTTCCGGATGCTGCTGGCATCACCGCTGCTTTCGGAGGAGGTTTGTTTTGATGAGGACCGACTGTCGCTTGCTGAAAATTCGTGCGGACATCTGGTATCCAGACCGGTCCGGGTTCGGATTATGTCGGTTGATTCTCCGTGGATGCGTTTCTGTGAATCCGGTGCGCTATACACACTGCCGGTGGCATCAAAGGCAGGCCGCTGTCTGCTTCCAGGTGAGCTGGTGCTGGAGCTGGGAGCGCGCGGACAGATTGCAGGACAGTATGTCGATGCGGACAACAATCCGACGATGGATCCGGCATGGAATCCGTTCGGTTCGGATTATGCGGTGGAAGGAATATTTTCCCGTGACGGCCGTGTAATGGGACGGATGACGCACCCGGACCGCGTGGATGATTCGCTTTGCATCAATATTCCTGGTTCCAAGGAGTTGAGAATTTTCGATGCGGCTATGGAGCATTATAGAATTAAGGTATGAATGAACAAAAGCTGATACGGGCATGGCTTGACGAAGAGCAGATTGCGCACATCTGTGGCTGGGACTTTTCTCATCTGGACGGTCGGTTGGAAGAAGAAAATACACCATGGTGTCTGCGGGATGAGATCCGATCCCGTCTGACAACGGATCAAATGCTGCTTGATATGGATACCGGCGGCGGAGAATTTCTGCGTTCATTGGGTCATCCGCCGGCGCGGACTGCGGCAACCGAGGGTTATCCGCCGAATATTGCACTTTGCAGGGCGCAGCTGATTCCCGCGGGGATCGACTTCCATGCGGCTGAATCAGGCGGGGTACTGCCGTTTGCGGACGCATCGTTTGATATGGTGTCAAACCGGCATGGGTCCTATGACGCACGGGAGGTTTTCCGTGTTCTGAAGCCCGGCGGTTATTTTATCACCCAGCAGGTCGGTGCGGAAAATGACCGGGAACTGGTCGAACTGCTCCTGCCCGGCACACCGATTCCGTTTTCCCGTCAGTATGCAGGGCTGCTCGCAGAGGAACTGTCAGAGATCGGATTTGCGGTGGAACGCGCAGAGGAGGCTTATCCGGAGATGCGATTTCGGGATGTCGGTGCAGTTGTGTGGTTTGCACGCATCATCGAGTGGGAATTCCCGTCGTTTTCGGTACAGCGGTGTCTTGATCGGTTATTTGCAGCACAAAAACGCATGTGTGAGGAAGGGTGTCTTTCCACAAGGACACATCGGATTCTGCTCATTGCACACAAAGGAATACGCGGCGGAAACGGATGTGAAATTTCATGAATTTTCCAAAATCCCTTGACTTTACGAGCGGAATATGACATAATATAAGTAACAGAATTTTTTCATTCTTTTGAAAGGATTGGTAAAAACAATGGCAAACAAGATTCGCGTAACGGTCTGGAACGAATACAGACATGAAAAATCCGAGGAATCCATCCGTGCAATTTATCCCAAGGGCATTCACGGCTGTGTCAAGGACTTCCTCGATCAGCATGATGATCTGGAGGTTCGCATTGCGGCGCTTGATGATCCCGATCAGGGTCTGCCGGACGATGTTCTGAACAATACCGATGTCCTCATGTGGTGGGGTCATATGGCACACGGCGCTGTCGATGATGCACTGGTTCAGAGAATCAAGAAGCGCGTTTATGACGACGGTATGGGCTTTGTTGCAATGCACTCTGCTCATATGTCCAAGCCCTTCCGTGAAATCGTTGGTACCTCCGGCAAGCTGCTCTGGAGTGACGATCAGCACGAAATCATGTGGAATGTGCTCCCGTCTCATCCGATTACAGCTGGCATTCCGGAACATGTCGATCTGGGCATCGAGGAAATGTACGGCGAACCCTTCATGATTCCCCAGCCCGATGAGCTTCTGTTTATCTCCTGGTTTGAGCACGGTTATGTCTTCCGTTCCGGCTGCACCTATCACCGCGGACGCGGCAAGGTCTTCTACTTCCAGCCCGGTCATGAGGCTTGCCGTTCCTTCTACAACGAATATGTTCAGAAGATTCTGTACAACGGTGTCAAGTGGGCAGCACCCAACGACTTCGGTTCTCCGATGCATAACTGCGACTACCGTAAGAATCTTGTCTGATTTCTGAATACATACGCTACAGGCTGCTGCGGCCCGATCCGAGATGCGGCAGCCTGTTTTTGTTCGATATAACAAAGAAAGGAATCCCCGGGACAGACGCTCGGGGAAAGGGTAACAGCATATGGCAAAGCTGCCGCATTATCACGAAGATCCGCTGACACTGCACATCGGTACTGAGGCACCGCGCGCGTATTATATGCCTTATGAGTCCGCGTGCAAGGCAAAGCAGGGCGAGCGCGGAATGTCCGCAAATTTCAAGTCCCTGTGCGGTGAATGGAACTTCAAGTTTTATCATAACGAATCCGAAATTGAAGCATTCTGGGCAGGTGGTCTGGAATTTTCCGACACGATGACTGTTCCGATGAACTGGCAGGCAAAGCTGGGTGCCGGCTATGACGTCCCAAACTATACCAATGTCAACTATCCATACCCGCAGGATCCGCCTTTTGTTCCCGACGAAAACCCCTGCGCACTGTATCAGCGCACGTTCACGGTTGAAGCATCGGTTCTCGAAGAAAAGGAAATTTACCTCAATTTTGAGGGTGTCGACTCCTGCTTCTACCTGTATATCAACGGCACGTTTGTCGGCTACAGCCAGGTCGCACATATGACCAGCGAATTTGCGGTTTCCAAGTATCTGAACGCCGGTGACAACGATATCCGCGTGCTCGTCTTCAAGTGGAGCGACGGCTCGTATCTCGAGGACCAGGATATGTGGAGAATGTCCGGTCTGTTCCGTGAAGTGTACCTTCTGTACCGCGACAAGACACACATTGTCGACTTTAAGGTTACCGAGGACATCGCAGACGATTTCTCGGCAGCAGATGTGACCGTTACGGTCAAGGCAAACGGTGCACTCCCGATCGACTGGAAGACAGTCTGCGGTGCGTGCGGCTGTGATGTCGGTGAAGGTACCGTTACCGCAGATGCTGACGGCAATGCGGTCATCACCTTCCATCTCGACAATCCCAAGCTTTGGAGCGACGAAGCACCGAATCTGTACCATGTCATGCTCCATGCAGGAAATGAATACATCCCCGTCAATGTCGGTATCCGCAAAATTGAAGTCCGTGATAAGGTCATTTACGTCAACGGTCAGAAGATCAAGTGCCGTGGTGTCAACCGTCACGACAGCCATCCGGTCCTCGGTCATGCAACGCCGCTGGAACACATCCGCGAGGATCTGATGATTTTGAAGCGCCACAACGTCAACATGATCCGTACCTCTCACTATCCGAACGATCCGCGCTTCTATGAGCTGTGCGACATCTACGGTCTGTTTGTTTGTGACGAATCCGACATCGAAACCCACGGCTTCGGTGTGGACAACAACTGGAGCTACCTGTCCGAGCATCCGGACTGGAAGGAAGCGTATGTTGACCGCGCGCGCCTGATGTATCAGCGCGACAAGAACCATCCGTGTATCATCTTCTGGTCGCTCGGCAACGAGTCCGGCTGGGGCAAGAATCATGTTGCGATGAGCGAGTATCTCAAGTCGCAGGACGATACCCGTCTGATTCACTACTGTGAAATCAAGGAAAACACCGAATACTTCCCGGCAGTCGATGTTAGCTCCGATATGTATCCCGGCATCCAGCTGCTCAAAGATCGCTTTGCAGAAGGCTTCTATTCCAAGCCCTACTACATGTGCGAATACTGCCACGCGATGGGCAACGGCCCCGGCGACCTGCGCGAATATTGGGAGCTGATCTGGGCAAACGATCAGTTCTTCGGTGGCTGTGTCTGGGAATTCACCGATCACTCTGTCGCACTCGAACCGGGTGCTGACGGAAAGCCGCGTTATACCTATGGCGGTGACTTCGGCGACATGCCCAACGACGGCAACTTCTGTGTTGACGGCCTCGTTTACCCCGACAGACGCCCGCATACCGGTCTGCTGGAACTGAAGCAGGTCATCGCGCCTGTCAAGGGCTATGCAAAGGACATCGAAAACGGTATCATCACCGTCAAGAATACCCGTTTCTTTGAAGATATTTCCGACCTGTCCCTGTACTGGTCGCTCGAACGTGACGGCAAGTCCGTCGCATCCGGCATCATTCCGACGCTGGAAATCGCACCGCAGTCTGAGGCGGATTACACGCTGAAGCTGCCGAAGCTCTGTAAGTGCGGTCTGTACTATCTGAACCTGACCTTCAAGACCAACGTTTCCCACGCATGGGCAGAAGCAGGGCATATCGTCCGCGAGGATCAGATTGCTGTCTCTGCACCCGCAAAGGAAAACTTCCCTTGCGCGATGGAAGGTGTCCGCGATCTGCTGCTTGTCACGCAGAATGACTGGCGCATCACCGTCAAGGCCGGCGATACCGTTTATGTCATCAACACGCATACGGGTCTGGTCGATGCCATCGAATCCAACGGCAAGCAGATGCTCATTTCCCCGATGAAGCCGACCATCTGGCGCGCCCCCACCGACAACGACCGCAACATCAAGAACAGATGGCGCGGCAACGGTTATGAGGATGCCATCCAGAAGTGCTACAGCGCCAAGATCACTGAGGAGAGCGATCAGAAGCTCTCCGTCTCCTGCGAGATTTCGATGAGCGGTGCGATCCGGCGTCCCGTTCTGCGTGGTACTGTCACCTACACGGTTTATGCGTCCGGTGACCTTGCTGTCGCATACCATATGAACGTCCGTGAGGGTATTTCCCATCTGCCGCGCTTCGGTGTTGAGCTTGTGATGCCCGAGACCTCCGAGCAGATGCGCTACTTCGGTATGGGTCCGATGGAAGCATACTCTGACAAGAATCTTGCTGCAAAGATGGGCGACTGGAAGTGCAGTGTCGCCGACAACTACGAGCCGTATGTCATGCCGCAGGAAAACGGCAGCCATGTCGGTACGAAGTGGGCAATGGTCAACACGGTTGCCGGTCACGGTCTGTACTTTGCAGGCATGGGTGATACCGAGGACTTCACGTTCGGTGCGTCTCACTATTCCGCAAAGGAACTGACGGTCAAGGGTCATCATTGGGAACTGGAAGCAGCGAAGGAAACCTATGTCTACATTGACTACAAGCAGGCAGGCATCGGTTCCAACTCCTGCGGTCCGGAGCTGATGGAACAGTACCGCATTGATGAGCCGGAATTCGATTTCGCGTTCCGTATCAAGCCCGTCTTTGCAAGCAGCTTTGCTCCGTTTGCAGAGTGGAAGAAGCAGTTCTGATTCTGAAATTTCAATAGCAATCAAAATACCGTCCGATGTCATGTCGGGCGGTATTTTTGCGCGAAAAAACCGGAACAGCGATAACACTGCTCCGGTATGAAATATCTGATGTTATTCCGCAGCCGTTTCTGTCGCATCCATCGGTGCGGGACCTGCGGTCTTTGCCTGCTCCTCGGTAATGACGCGGATGGTCTTGATATACTGCGGAGCGAGGGGCTTATCGTTGCCGTCGGTTGCGACAGCGGCGATCTTGTCAACCGTTTCGATGCCTTCGATGACACGTCCGAATGCGGCATAGTCACCGTCAAGGAACGTGGAATTTGCATGGCAGATGAAGAACTGGGACGATGCGGAGTCCATGCTGAGGGAGTTTCTCGCCATGGAGATGACACCGCGCTCGTGAGAGAGGGAATTGATGACGCCGTTGTTGTTGAATTCGCCCTTGATGGTCTGATCGGAGCCGCCCATGCCGGTACCGGTCGGGTCGCCGCCCTGAATCATGAAGCCGGAGATGACACGGTGGAAAATCAGCCCGTCATAGAAATGCTCGTTGGCAAGCTCAACAAAGTTGGAAACGGTGATCGGTGCGATCGTCGTGTAAAGCTCGAGCTTCATATAGTCGCCGGACTGCATGTCGATTTCGACATAGACGACATCGTCGAGGTCTTTCGCTGCATTGCCGCCGCAGGCGGTGAAGGAGAGGGTCAGGATTGCCATGCACATCACAAGGGTGAGCAGGCGGAAAAGATGCTTGATTTTCATTGGTTCTGTTCCTTTCGGTAAACATTCATTTGAAGTAATCGGATGGTATTTATTATACCACGAAATGCAGAATTTGTAAAGGGTCTGCCGGTTTTTCTGCGAAAAGACCACGGTTTTCAGATAACGCTCACACAAACGGCATCTGTGGAACTGTTCTAAATCGGTTTTCCGCCCCATACAATACAGCAATGATGAAAAAGAAAGGGTGGCAGGCGATGGAACGAGGCATCGAGCCGATGATATACAAGACAAATGAGACGGAATATGCACCGGGCTTCTGGCCGGAGGGGATAGGGGACAGCGGCGCGGATGAAGCAGAGTTTTCTCGGGCCTATCTGGAGCGCGCCATGCAGAACCGTACCGTTTTGGAAGGAACGGTTTTGCTGTGTGACAACCGCTATACGCTCTGGGTGGATCTTGGCTGTATGCGCGGTATGATGGAACATGACGAGGTGCAGCTGTGTCCGGTCGGGGAATGTCTGCGGGATATTGCGGTTGTGACCCGCGTCGGAAAACCGGTTTCGTTTCTGATTATCGGATTTGCGTATCTGGAAAACGGCGAGGAGGTTGCGGTTCTGTCCAGAAAAGAAGCCCAACGCATGTGCCGCGCGGCGTTTCTGGATCGGCGGTCTGCCGGTGATGTGATCCGTGCAAAGGTAACGAGCGTAGAGCCGTTCGGTGTGTTTGTGGATGTCGGGTGCGGTATTGTTTCGATGTTGTCCATTGAAAACATCTCGGTGTCGCGGATCTCACATCCGAATGAGCGGTTTGCACCCGGTGCGCTGATCTGGGTGGTAATCAAAAGCCTGATTCCGGGCGGGCGTATCTGCATCTCTCATAAAGAATTGCTTGGTACATGGGAGGAAAACGCTGCCGCGTTTCTGCCCGGACAGACAGTGACCGGTATTGTGCGCAACATTGAGTCCTACGGTGTCTTTGTCGAGCTGACGCCGAACCTGGCGGGACTTGCCGAATACAAGGACGGACTCAGCATTGGGCAGCGGGCGGCGGTGTATATCAAAAGCGTCATTGCTCCCCGCATGAAGGTGAAGCTTGCGCTGATCGATACGTACCGCTGTGAGGGCGGTGGCAGGGCGTTGACCTATTATCTGCCGCAGACCTGCAATGCTGACGGGATTCCGCATATGGATGTCTGGCGGTATTCGCCGCCTGCCGCCGGAAAGTGCGTGGAGAGTGTGTTCGTGTAACGGAGCATCGGCATTATGACAGAAGGGTCCCGGCATATGAGAGCAGGTCTTTTCGTGTATTTTCCGTTTTTTCGTCAATGACCGCATCCAGCAGGCTTTGCAGTGCAGCACCGACAGCACGGCCGCGGAACCCGAGTGCTGTCAGGTCCCGTCCGTTGACGGCAAGCTGGGATATGCGTGTGACTTCCCCTGCAGCGGCAATTTCCGCACAAAGTGCGGCGGCATTGGCACAGGTGTCGGCGTGTTCTGGAAACAGCGCTGCGTGGAGGGCGAGCTGTTCTGTGATTTGGGGAACACTTTTTTCTGACATTCTGCGGCGCATGGCAGCTTTACTGTCCGGCGGAGTCTGTGCTGCATGGTTGACCAGGGACGTGATTCCGTCGAGAAAGCTGCGCTCTGTGGGCAGATGTGACAGTGTTTTCCGAACGGCGGTTTCGTCCGTACATCCGCAAAGACAAAGTGCGGCGGCGAGGCGGGTCTGTTCTGTTCTGCACTGTGTGAACACCGTTTGCAGACGGTCAGTCTGTCCCGCACATCCGGCAAGCGGCGGATAAAATACACCGATGACATCGGCAAAGTCCGATAACAGAGATGCGGCGCGGACACCGGTCAGCATCCGACGGAATTCGGACAGAATGCGCTCTCCGGAAATCTGGGCAAGCAGCGGTGCGCATGTGTGCAGGGCATCGGCAGTAGCAGGTTCAATGTCAAAATCCAGTGTGGAGGAAAACCGCAGGGCACGCAGAATCCGCAGGGCATCCTCATCAAAGCGTTCCCCCGGATTTCCGACACAGCGCAGCCGTCCTGCCCGCAGATCGTCGGCACTGCCGAAGAAATCACGCAGACCGACCGTCGGATGGTATGCCATGGCATTGACGGTGAAATCCCGCCGCAGACAATCCTGCCGCAGAGAGGGCGTGAAGGTCACAGACGAAGGCGCACGGTGTCCGACATATGCGCCTTCTGTCCGATAAGTGGTAATTTCCACGGGAATGCCGTCCCACATGACGGTAAGGGTGCCGTGCCGGATACCGATGTCAAGACAGGGCTTGTCGGAAAACAGTGCCGCGGTCTGATCGGGCAGGGCAGAAGTACACAAGTCCCAGTCATGCGGTTCCACACCGCGCAGGGTATCTCTGACACAGCCGCCGACACAGAATGCCTCATAGCCGGCATAATCGAAGCGGGCGAGAATTTCCCGGATAAAAACAGGTAAGGCAAATGCCGACGGTACAGATGCGTCGGCATTTGTTGTTTTTTCAGTGTGTGTCATGCTTTGGTAATCAGCTTTCCATCCTCGATGATGAAGATACCGTAGCCCTCCCCGGTCATACCGCCGGTTTCCAGCAGATGCTTTTTGTATGCACGCTGCATACCGGTTGTCTCCGGCAGGGAAGCGAAATCCCGATGGTCGCACTTGAAACCGTACATGCGCCAAAGATTGCCGATATCCCCGCGTTTTTCGTCGCTTGACAGCATGACAAAGTCATCCATGAAGGCGACAATTCGGGAGCCGGGCTGAAGGAAGGTGCGATGTGCCGGATACAGGAGCCAGGAGTGGCAGACAAAGACGTGTGAACCGAAGAATTTCTCTGCCTGACGGTAGGATTCAAGCCGTACTTCGTCGGTCAGCGGTTCGCCTTCGGGAATGTGAATGGTCAGAACCGGGTCGCCCTGGCGGACAACGTAATCGCCGCACGCGAATCTGCTGTGACGGAAGGTGGTCGGCTCATACTGGAAACGACCGATGCGGTAGAGCTTTTCCTTCAGCGTCATCGACAGCCATCCCATCTGAAGCAGGCCGGGACCGTCAGTCTGACGCATACATGCGAGATTCCAGACGGTAAAATCGGTCATGGAGTTTTCATAGATCTCCTGTGATACGCCGTGTGCAAGGTAATTGTAATAGGTCTGGCGGGCGAAGAGCATATACATGGTCAGGTCACACAGCGGAACGGAGATGTCAAGTGCACCGGCGAGCTCCTCAATCTGCGGCTGAACATCTTCATCTGCAAAGAACGCATTGGTCAGTGCGTGAACGTGGTCCGCGGACAGCTGTTTTGCCGCAGAAAGAACAGCAGCCGATGCGTCCTCGGGCAGGGAAATTGCTTCGCACAGCTGACGGAGATGCGCGATAGGTTCATAGGCAGGCATCGGAAGTTTGAAGACGAGCTTCAGTACCTCACCGTCGGTTTCCTCGTTTTTCAGTCCTGGCATGTGGACATCCTGCGCGAAGAACAGCGCAAAGTCTCCGTCGCGGAATGTCATCGAGACAGAACGCGATGCACCGCCGAAAAATTGCAGATCCTTTTCTTCGTTGTAGTCGCCGGCATCCAATGTGTCATCGAGTGATGCATATGCCATGGTTTCGGCACCGCGGACCACATATTGCAGGTCGATAAAATTGCGGTGAGCCTCCCATTTGCTCTCCGTTTTGGGTTCGTAGCGGTTGACATTGCAGACCACGCCGCCGCCGAGCCGGATTTTGCCTGCTTCCAGCGAAGTGAGGTCGGTGTTTTTGAGAAAGGCTTCGACCGCCGCAATTCCGGGAAGAACTGTGCGGTAGGAGGACAGATTTTTGATCTGATCGTAAATCATAGCAGAGAATCTCCTTTACGTATTTATGTTGTGATTATATCATGAACGCGGGGGTTTGTCAAGTACTGATGGGGTAAAAAGACCGTCGGCGGGGTGCTTCTCGTAAGAGGCAGTCCGACCGGCGGTCTTGTTTATCATTCAGTTTCTGTGGGTGCTTCTGCACAGACCAGCTCAAACCAGAATGTCGAGCCGTGATTGATCTCATCCTCCGAGGTATCCACACCAAACCGGGCGTGGTGCATTTGGAGAATACTTTTAACAATGGAAAGTCCCAGCCCTGTTCCGACAACCGCGCGCTTGTGCGATTTGTTCTCCTTGAAATAACGGTCCCAGATATATTCCAGATTTTCCCTGGAAATACCCATACCGGTATCGGTGACGGAGATGCGGACGGTGCGGATGCCGTTCGTTTCGGTGACGGTCTGGCGGATGGTGACTTTTTTATCGGTTCCCGTGTAGGAAATTGCGTTATTGACAAGGTTGTAGATGACCTGTCCGAGCTTGGGATAATCAGCTGTGACAAAGACATCTTCATCATACAGAAAGTCGATATCGTAGCCGTCGTTTTCCTTGAGCTTCTGGTATCTGCGGTTGATGGTCTTGACGCATTCGGTCAGTGAGAAGGTCGTCATGGACAGCGGTGCGGTACCGGACTGAAGCTTGGAAAGATCGAGCAGATCGTTGACAAGCGTTGTCAAACGGCTGCCCTCGTCGATGATGACCTGTACGTTTTCCGGCGTGTTTTCCCCGGGAAGATCACGCATGACCTCGGCATAGCCTGTAATCATGGTCAGCGGTGTACGCAAGTCGTGCGAGACATTGGCAATCAGTTCGCGCCGGAAGCCCTCGACCTTGGACAGCTCCTTTGCGGCGTAGTTCAGCGTGTCGCGCAGCTCGGCAATTTCCTTGTAGCCGCTGCCTTCAAAGACGGTGTTGTAGTCGCCGGTAGCAAGCTGATGCGCGCGTTTATTGATCTGGATGATCGGCGCGGAAATGCGGTAGGACAGAACCAGTGCCATGATGATTGCTGCAACAATGAACAGAATGGAGATGATGACCAGTTCATATTGCAGGGTCTGCACCGTCGAGGAGACCGGTGTGACCTTGGAATTCAGGATGATATAATACCCGTTGTCGGCATGTTCAAAATATTCGACATACAGCATGGCGGTTTCACGGTCGGGATTGTTGTTTTGCGGTGTGGTGGGAAACGTAATTCCGTCCGGCGCATGAGACTGCGTCTGTGCGGTGTTCGGCGACATATCGCGGAAGTAGACCTCGCCCGACTGACGTACAGTTGCCAGAAACTGAAAACGGATCATGTCCGAGAGCAGCGTACCGGAGGACTGATGCACAAAGCAGTTGTTGGCGGCACCGATGGAATAGCAGGTATTGCGTGTACCGCCGCCAACCGCACGGAACGAATCGTCCAGAACCGAGATGCAGATCTGGTTGTCAGCGGAGATGGATTCAGTCAGCTGAGCCATGGCATTTCCACCCGGATTGACCGTTTCAATGCGGGATTTGATGGCTTCCGCTGCGGTGAAAATTTCATTTACCTTGATGTTGCGGTAGACATCGCCCAGAAAAACAATCTGGAACAGCCACAGCACCAAAAGCAAAATCGATACGAAGACCGCAAGATACGTCACCAGCTTCCAGCGGATACCGATCTGCGGAATTTTTTGTTTTGTCATGATCGGATGTCAGCGCCGGGACGCTTATGCCTCAAAGCGATAGCCGACACCGCGCAGGGTGACGATGAAGCGGGCATATGCACCGAGCGATTTGCGCAGGAGCTTGATGTGCGTATCAAGGGTTCTGTCGTCACCGTAGAAATCGTAACCCCAGACATCGCAGATGAGCTTTTCACGGGTCAGCGCAATGCCGCGGTTCTTGACCAGATAGAAGAACAGCTCATATTCCTTGGGCGTCATATCGATCTTCTGTCCGTCGATGTAGACAAGCCGTCCTGTGAAGTCGACTGTCAGACCTTCAAAGGTCAGAACCTCGCGTTCCTGCTTTTCCTCATGTCGTGCCGTGCGCTTGATGACAGCGGAAACACGCATCATCAGTTCCTTCGCAGAGAAGGGCTTGTCGACATAATCGTCAACACCGACCTCAAAGCCGTGGATGTGATCGTATTCCTCGCCGCGTGCAGACAGCATGATGACCGGGATATTCTTCGTTTTGCGGATTTCCTTGCAGGCAGAAAAACCGTCGAGGAACGGCATCATGATATCCATGATGATGATATCGTAGTTATTCTTGCGGCATTTTTCAACGGCATCCATGCCGTCACCGGATTCTTCGACCTCATAGCCTTCAAAAAGCGCGTATTTCTTGATCAGTTCACGGATTTTTTCTTCGTCATCGACGATGAGCATTCGGTATGCTTTTTCCATAATGTTCGTTCCTTTCCTTTTCTGTACAACAGAAATTATAACCGTATTGTGTGATAACCAGTTGAAAGACGCATGATGCCTGTGCAAGGATTAGTCCTCGTTGTCCGCTGCTGTTTTTTTGATTTTGAGATTCGCCAGCGGATTGGCATCGACGGCACGCTGCATGGATGCGTCGGAGACATGTGTGTAGATTTGTGTGGTATTGAGCTGTTCGTGTCCGAGGATATCCTTCAGTACACGGATATCAACACTGCCGCTCTGGTACATCAGTGTCGCGGCGGTATGACGGAGCTTGTGGGTGGACAGTTTTTTATGTCCGAGCCCTGCCATGTCCAGATATTTATAGACAATGTACTGTACGGTTTTCTGGCTGATGCGCTGGTTGCGGCGGGTACTTAAAAACAACGCCTGTTTGTCCTCCGGCCGGATGCGGTCTGCCATTGCAGCACGGATCGGAAGATAGGCATTCAGCGCGGCGCGGCAGGCATCGTTGAGATAAATGATGCGCTCTTTACTGCCCTTTCCGAGCACGCGCAGGGTTTTCATATCGCGGTCAATGTCGGTAGTGCTGATCCCGACCAGCTCCGACAGACGCATTCCGCAGTTGAGAAACAGCGTGACCATCGCAAAATCGCGGTCGCGCGTTGGACTGTCCGCATCTGCTGCAATGGTCCGGAGCAGCAGCACGCATTCCTCCAGCGTCAGATATTTCGGGAGCTTCTGGGACTGTTTGGGCGATTCGATATCGCGTACCGGATTGTTCTCAAACAGCTTTTCCGTGACGGTCAGATATTTATAAAAGGATTTGAGTGCAGACAGCTTCCTCGCTCTGGCACAGACCTTGTTGCCTCGCTCGTTGACAAGATAATTGAACACAGCGAAAACCTCACTGCGCGTGACCTGTTCCAGAAACGGAACATCAATGTTGTCAATGGAAATGTCCTCAAGCGGCACGGCACGGGAGGAGCGCAGGTATTTGTATACGCGGAAAAACAGGCTCAGATCCGACAGATAATCCTCCACGGTTGCCGGGGATCGCCCCTGAATGACGGTTTTATAGGTAGCAAACTGCTGAAAAATCTGTGGGTAGACGGTGATGTCAATGGGATGGTAATCTGCCATGCGAAGCTCCTTTCCGCGATTCTGCATTTGATGATATTATTATAACACTTTATTATATAAAATTTTCCTGCTTTTCATGGATAAAATGTAAATTTTTCGTGATATGCGAAAAAAGAAGGAAAAATACTTGATTTGTTCATTGAAATTCGGTACAATGTAACCATACACCATTGATTTACTGGCAGAAAGGAACCCAACAATACCATTATGAAAGAATTCTGGAAAGCAAATTCATACAATATTGTCAAGTGTATTCTCAATCAGGTCGCCATCACCATGTTCGGTCTGATGATCGCGTTTGCCACGATGCAGAATGAAACGATGCTTCTGATCGGCTCGCTGTTCTCCATCGGCTTTTATCTGTTTCTGACATACTACATGTTCTGGGAGATCGGTGGAAAGGATCGCATTCAGGAGGATGCCGGACGCCGGAAGAAGACACCGGTGCGCGGTCTGGTCGTTTCTCTGATTTCTTATATTCCCATGATTCTTTTTGCAATCATCATGCTCATTACCTATCCGTATACGCAGACAACCGAGGCGGCAGGGAATGTCTATGCGGTTGTCAATGTCCTGTCCCGCGGTCTTCATGCAATGTACCTTGGTCTGATTACGCTGTACAGTCCCTACAATCCGATTGCATGGATTCTGGTCTGTCTGCCCGCACCCATTGTAGCGCAGGTCGGCTATATGCTCGGCAACCGCAACTTTCGTATTCTTGGGCTGTTTGGCATCAAGCCAAACTTGAAGGACGAAACACGCTGAGCATTTTCTGCAACTGCAATATTTCCGATGATGACCGGACGCTGTACCCACGGCGTCCTGTTTTTCCGTCATAATCCCATCCCTCGCGGCATAAGATGCGATATCGATTGGCAGAAGGGACGAGGGATGCATGAGAAAACGGATCGGGGGACTGTTGTCCTGTGCTTTGGTTTTGGGATGTTTCTGCGGTGCGGTGCTGTCGTTTGGCGGTACGGAATTGTATGACTGTATGACCGGTCTGACCGGGACGTCGGCTGCGGTATCGGAGCCTGTCACAAACCAGCCGCGTCCGATGGTGATTCTGGATGCAGGTCACGGCGGTGAGGACGGCGGGGCAGTCTCGGCTGCCGGTGCGGCAGAGAAATCGCTGAATCTGTCGATTGCGCTGACGCTTGGCGATATGCTCCGGGCGTGCGGCATCGATGTGATTTATACCAGAACCGGTGATGACGGACTGTACGACGGTGCTGCCACGGGTCACCGGAAGATGGCGGATCTGAAAAACCGTCTTGCAGTACGCCAGCAGTATCCCGATGCTGTCTTCCTATCGATCCATATGAATACCTTTTCCGACCCGCGCTGCTGTGGGATGCAGCTGTTCTACTCTCTGAACGATCCGTCGTCGGAGGTGCTTGCGCAGTGCCTGCGCGACAGCTGCCGCCGGTACTTACAGCCGGAGAACAACCGCGTCTGCCGGGCGGCGGATGCATCAATCTATCTGCTCGACCGTGCCGACGGAACCACAGTGCTTGCTGAATGCGGTTTTCTGTCCAATCCGACGGAAGCGGCACGTCTGATGACCGCGGAATACCGGGAGCAGACTGCGGCTGTGCTGTGCGTCGGAATTCTCGAATATTTAACGAATCAAAAGGAGTCATCCGTGCAATGAAAGGACCCAAAAGTATCTTTATCTGTACTGAGTGCGAATATAAAACGACAAAATGGATGGGGAAATGCCCGTCCTGCGGCGCGTGGAATTCCATGGAAGAGCAGGAGGAATATCTGACCGAAACGGCGGCGCAGGGAAAGGCTTCTGCCCGTCATGCGCTGTTTTCCTCTGCGGTGGATACCGGTGCGGACGCAATTCCGTTTGACGCGCTGGAAATTCCGACCTACATGCGGACGGAAACGGGACTGGGTGAGCTTGACCGTGTGCTTGGCGGCGGCCTGGTGCTCGGTTCGGTTGTGCTTCTGTCCGGTGAACCGGGTATTGGCAAGTCGACTATGCTGATGCAGGTGTCGGCGACGCTCGGACAGAACCGCCGCGTGCTGTATGTTTCCGGGGAGGAATCGCAGGGACAGCTGAAGCTCCGCGCAAAGCGTCTGGAGGTGTCCGGCTCGAACCTGTATCTGTGCATTGAAACGAACATCCGCAACATCCTGCGGCAGGCAGACAAGCTGAAGCCCGATGTGCTGATTGTCGACTCCATTCAGACCATCTACAATGACGAAATCAACTCCGCGCCCGGCTCCGTGACACAGGTCAAGGAAGCGGCAATGGCGCTGATTCACAAAGCGAAGAACGAAGGGATTTCCGTCATTCTCGTCGGTCATGTCAACAAGGAGGGCGGTATTGCCGGTCCGAAGGTGCTGGAGCATATGGTCGATGCGGTTGTCTATTTTGAAGGAGAACGGCAGCAGTCCTACCGTATCATCCGAGCCATTAAGAATCGCTACGGCTCAACCAATGAAATCGGCGTCTTTGAAATGACGGACAAGGGTCTCAATGAAGTGGAAAATCCGTCGGAGATGCTTCTGTCCGGACGGCCGCAGGGGGTATCAGGCAACTGTGCGGTCTGTGTCATTGAAGGCTCGCGCCCGATTGTCGCCGAGATTCAGGCGCTGGTGACGCAGACCTTTTTCCCGTCACCCAGACGCTCCTCAACCGGTATTGATTACAACCGTCTGCAAATGATCCTTGCGGTGCTGGAAAAGCGGCTCGGTCTGCGGTTCTCGGCAAACGATGCTTACCTCAATGTCATCGGCGGTCTGCGTCTGGAGGAACCGGCGGCGGACCTTTCCGTGGCACTTGCGCTGATTTCCTCGCTGAAGGACAAGGTTCTGCCCGACGATCTCGTCGCCATCGGCGAGCTGGGACTTGCGGGTGAGGTACGTGCAGTCGGCGGGATTGAGCAGCGTGTCAGAGAATGTGCGCGGCTGGGCTTCAACCGGATTGTCGTTCCGAAGAAGAATGCCGAGATGAAAAATCTGAACATCGACGGCGTGGATGTGTTCCCCGTCAACAGTATTTTTGAAACGCTGAGCTTTTTTGCATAACTGTATCCGGATTTGGAGAAAATGCAAAAAATACTTTTGTTTTTTCATCAAATACCACTGTTTGTTCACAAATTCGACATATAAGTGCGGTATACTGTTAAAAAGAGCATTCGGCTCATCGGAAAGGGTGTGATGCGTGTTGCTGACGCCGCGATATCGGCATGAAATCAAATATGTGATCGACCGGTTTCAGATGACACAGCTCGATCGGCGGCTGTCTGCGGTGCTTGCCTTCGACAGTCACGCAGGTGCAGACGGTACTTACGATATCCGTTCCCTGTATTTTGACAATGCGCAGGACAAGGCGCTGAAGGAAAAAACGGAGGGACTTGCGCGGAGAGAAAAATTCCGGCTGCGGTATTACAATCTCGACACCGGATATATCCGATTGGAGAAAAAGAGCAAGATCAACCGGCTGACAGACAAGCAGTCCTGTCTGATTACACGTGCGCAGTGTGCGCAGATTCTGGCAGGTGACATTGCGTTTCTGGCCACATCCGACGAGGAGTTGATGCGTGAATTTTATGCAAAGATCAAACTGTATGGATTGGCGCCCAAATCGGTTGTCGACTACACCAGAAAGACGTTTGTATGCCCTGTGGCAGATACGAGAATTACGCTGGATTACAACATTCATTCCGGCCTGCGGGCAGTGGATTTTCTCAATACCGATCTTCCGACGGTGCCGTGCGATGCCGTATCCGAGGAACCGATCTGTATTCTGGAAGTCAAGTACAATGCGTTCCTGCCCGGACACGTTGAAGCGCTTCTGCAAACGCCCGACTGCCGTTCTTCACCGTTTTCCAAATACGAAATCAGCAGAAGATTTGATTGAAACTACATACGGAGGATTTTTCACATGCCGTCTACATTCATTGCAAAATTTGCAGAAATTAATTATATCGATATCATTCTTGCATTTGCCGTATCCCTTCTGATGGGGCTGTTCATTTATGCGATTTACCGTATGACGTTTGCGGGTGTCATGTATTCCCGCAGCTTCGGTGTATCGCTTGTCGCAATGACGCTCATCACCAATGTTGCGATTCTGGCAGTGACCCAGTCCGTCATTCTGTCGCTCGGTATGGTTGGTGCGCTGTCCATCGTCCGTTTCCGTTCCGCGGTAAAGGAACCGATGGAAATTGCCTTTTTGTTCTGGGCAATCTCGGAGGGTATTGTCATCGGTGCGGGTATGATTCCCGTGGCACTGATCGGTGCGATTTTTGTGGGTGCGGTTCTTGTCGCATTCCATTTCCTGTCCGGCCGCGCACCTGCGACCAAACCGTACATCCTTGTGCTTCATGCGGCAAATGATGCCGCAGAGGACAATGTGCAGAAGGCGATTGCGGCATCCGTCAAGCGTCAGGCACTCAAGTCCAAGACTGTGACCGATGCGGGCGTGGAATTGACGGTGGAAGTCCGTCTTGCCGGCGCGGAAACTGCATTTGTCAATGATCTGCGCAAGATTCCCGGTGTTGCCGATGTGACGCTGGTCAGCTACAACGGCGATTACATAGCATAAATACATACATAATCACAGGGGCATTTTCGTGATGCCCCTGTCTTATCATTTTTTCAGAGAAAGGTACCATATCATGAAAAGAGTATTGGAAGGATACCGTCCAGCAGCGGTATTTGATTATTTTGAACAGTTGTGTGCCATTCCGCACGGCTCGTACAACGAAACAGCGGCAGCAGATTTTTTGTGCGCATTTGCAGACGAACACGGTCTTGCGTATCGTCGGGACGACATGCACAATGTCCTGATTCGCAAACCGGCATCAGAAGGTTATGAGACGGAACCTGTCGTCATGCTGCAAGGACACACTGACATGGTTTGTGTCAAGCGTGCGGACAAGGAACACGATTTTTTGCGTGATCCGCTGACACTGGTTGTCGAGGACGGCTGGATCCGTGCCGATGGAACCACACTCGGCGGTGATGACGGTATTGCCGTTGCCATGATGATGGCAATTCTCGCTGATGACAGCCTGCCGCATCCGGAACTGGAATGCCTGTTTACGGTACAGGAGGAGGTCGGATTGGGCGGTGCCGGTGGATTTGATTACTCCGACATCCGTGCGAAGCTGCTTTACAATCTCGACTCTGAGGCGGACGGTGTCTGCACGGTCAGCTGTGCCGGCGGTGTCCGTGCCGATATGCACCGTCCTGTGACGTATGAAGAAATCGATGCGATGACCGCAGAAATCCGCGTCTGCGGTTTGAAGGGCGGTCACTCAGGGGCTGAAATTCATATGCCGCGCGCCAATGCGCACCGGATTGTCGGTCATATCCTTGCAAGTCTGAAAAAGACCGCGCCGATCCGCATTGTTTCTCTTGCCGGCGGCAATATGGACAACGCCATTCCGCGCGATTGTACCGCAATCATTGCCTATCATGCAGGTGCCGCAGAAGCGGTGAAGACCGCACTTGACACGCTTTGTGCAGAGCAGATGGCGGTGCTTTCCCGTGACGACCGTGTTCAGGGACAGATCACGGCTTCCTATGACCGGGGCTGTGTCCGTGCGATGACGGCAGCTGACACTGATGTGGAGCTGGGCATTCTGAATCTGACACCGAACGGCATTGTCACCATGTGTGAGGACATGCCGGAGCTGGTGGAATCGTCCTGCAATATGGGCATTCTGCGTACGGAGGAGGACTGCGTGGTTGTCGGATT
>SVRM01000040.1 GCA_015064785.1 Oscillospiraceae bacterium | reverse complement strand
CCATGAGATACTCGAAAACGGGTTTCAGAATCATACCGTCGATCTTTTCAATGGAAATGACCTTATTTTCCGTTTCGGCACGGTGACCGCATTCATCGGGACCCTCGACGTGGATATAAACATAGTCGTAACCGTCACGGAACGCAGCAATGGCAGCATCCGCTTTGCCCTTGTAGTTGGTATGTACATTGCCGGTCGCACCTTCCACATCAATGGAGGTCATACCGGCACAGATGCCGATGCCCTTGATTAAGTCGACCGCGGAAATGACCGCACCGCGCAGACCCCATTTTTCATTGAAATCGGGCAGCTGCGGTTTTTTGCCGGGGCTCCAGAGCCAGATGGAATTCGCCGGCTTCAGTCCGCGTGCACGGCGGGCTTCGTTGATCGGATGATGATTGAGAATATCATAGCTCTTCTTCATCAGCTCCAGATACGGCGCACCGGCCTCACCCTGCGGCAGATACGGACCGATGACCTCGCCGAGGTGGTCATGCGGACGGTCAAAGTTGTACTCGGAGGGAACATTGTCCCACAGCAGACAGTGGCGGTATGAGATACCGGTATAGAAGTGGCGGCTTTCATTGCCCAGCGCCGCTTCAACGGCACGGATCAGTCCGTCTGCTTCTTCTGTTGTGATTTCGTCGGCGGAATGGTCGAGAATGATCTTTTCCTCATACACATCCTGCTCCTCGGTCAGTGTGACAACATTGCAGCGGATGGCAGTCTGCGTCTCGGTCATCGTCAGCCCCATGCTCAGTGCTTCCAGAGGGGAGCGTCCCTTGGAATAAACTTTGGGGTCATACGACAGCACTGCCAGGTTGGCTGTATCGCTTTCGGGAACCATGCCGTCAGGCACATTGGAAACCGTACCGACATAAGCGTCTTTGACCAGCCGATCCATCATCGGTTTGTCAGCCGCTTCCATCGGCGTTTTTCCGCCAAGTGCTTCCAGCGGCAGATCTGCCATACCATCCGCAAGAACGACCAGATATTTCATAGGTTTACCTTCTTTCAAAATCCTTGATAGTTTACTGTTCGGTATCATGGATATAAAAATCCCATGATACAATATTATACCACAAGATTGCGTCTGTTACAAGGTTTTTGCCGAAATTTCTCAACAAAAACCGCATCGGATTTTCTCAGCAGAATCCGCGCAGAAACCGCGTTTCAAATGCATTCAGCGCATCAAAATCCATCGCCGCGATATAATGCGCCTCCAGTGCATCGTGCGCTGCTCCGGCAGATGCCAGCGCCTCGCAGGCTCCGTCCAGAAGTGCCTCCTCACACCCTTGTGCAAACCGGACCCGCGCCCGGCATCCGGCGAGCACAGCGGCATCGAAGAAGCGCGCGGTATTCAGCGGACGGGAATCGGTCATTGCCTGCTCTGACGCACATCCGTACCGGTCGGAAACATACGCTGTACCAATGCCCGGGAACCAGACACCCTCCGTTTCTCCGGGGCACAGCGGAGATGCAAACCGAACGAAGGACACGCCGCGCCGCTGTGCCGCCTCCAACAGCGCATCAAAAAACAGCGATGCGCGTCCCCGATCGGTCACATAGATGCATCTGCCCATCCGCTCTGCCGTCGGCAGGTGTACGATGCCCTGCGTCGAGATTGCCGTAACAAACTGCATATCCGAAACCGGTTCGCGTTCTGCGGGAATTTTCTGTACCAACCGTGCCGCCGCCCCTGCCGCTTTTTCCGCAAGATATGCGTCCCGCAGCAGTGTACGCACCGTGTCCCGCATGGCACCCGCCGCACGCAGATACCGCTTTGCCCGTGCATGATGGGCGGCACACGCAGAATGCAGCGCACGGATAACATCTGTTTTCTCCCGCAATGCGCGCACATCAAAAAACATGCCCATATTGACAATTTCCTCAACGGCGCCGGGATAAACAGCATCAACCGTATGCGGTGCCGTTCCATCCAGCATGGCAATGCCGCGCGACGGAATGCGGATGCCGTCCAGCGAACGTGTATCGGAAGAACAGTAAAACCGCTCCACCTCCAGCCCCCGTTCTTCGGCATACGATGCGGCACGTTTCATAAATGCGGATTTTCCTGTTCCGGGTCCACCCTTGATAATGTAAATTTTCTGCCATCTGCCGTCCCTCGGATCAAACAGCGCGGAAAATCGGGAACAAAAGCCGTCAGCGGTATTTGCCGCGGCAAAATAAGCATTGAGATTGGGATGATCGCTCATCGGAATGCTCACTCCTGTCATCTGGATTTCCCTATCAATGTATGCAGACTGCCGCAAAACGTGCCTGACCGCATCGAAAATCACTGTGTTCAAATCCTTCGTTTCATTTGAAAAATGGGTTGACAAAATCCGCCGTGCGTGATACAATGGTATAAAATTCATATCCGTGGATCCAAAAAGGAGGAAAGTCCCATGAAATCCATTTCCATTATGTCATTCAACCTTTGGTGCGGCGGTGTCACAGAAGAACGCACCGCACGTGTGCTTGCTGCCATCCGTACATCTGCACCTGATATTCTCGGTGTCCAGGAAGCCACACCGCAGTGGATGAACATCCTGCGTACTGCCCTTCCCGAATACACCTCGGCAGGCTTTGGACGTGAGGGCGGTGACAAGGGCGAATATTCCGCAATTTTTGTCAAGAATGCACGATTTGACATTCTGGCGGAGGATACCCGCTGGCTGACCGATACGCCCGAGGTCTTCTCGTATGTGGAAGGAAGCCTCTGCCCGCGCGTTTATACCTGGGCAAAGCTGTACGATAAAGAAAACGAAACCGCGCTTTACCACATCAATACACACCTTGACCACGGTCCCGAGGAAGTCCGTATGGTGCAGGCGCATTTCCTGTACGACTTCATCGAAGGTCTGGATGCTCCTGTTTCTGTCACCGGTGACTTCAACTACGATGAGCGCACAAGTGAAGTCTACAAGTACTTCACCGCCGGCGTTCTCGCCGACTCCAAGTATCTGGCAAAGGAACAGTACGCAGCACCGACCTTCCACGGCTACAAAAACTACGATGCAATCATCGATTTCTGCTATGTCAGCCGTGACGCATATGAGGTCGGGACTTACCGTGTCATCGATGCCCTCTTTGACGGCGAGCATCCCTCCGATCATAACCCCGTCATCGTCAGCATCTGCAAAAAATGACAGAAGGCACACAGACCGAAGCGATGTGCGGAGAGGCGGCCGCCGATCCCAGCCCTCTCCCGCCCAAACATCGGAATATCATCCTGATCGGTATGCCGGCGGTCGGTAAAACGACCATCGGCCGACGGATTGCCGCCGCCGCAAATCTGACATTCCTCGACACCGACCGCATCATCGAAGCGGAAACGGGACAAAACCTGCCCGATCTGATCAGAGAAAACGGAACGGAAGGGTTTCTCTCCATCGAAAATCGGGTCTGTGCCGCCATCGATGTCACCGACTGCATCATTGCAACGGGCGGAAGCGTCGTCTACGGCGAGGAAGCCATGCAGAATCTTTCGGAAAGCGGAACCGTTGTTTATCTGAAGCTGGCATATCCGCTGCTCCAAAAGCGCCTGCGGACACCCAGAGAACGCGGCGTTGTTCTGCGGCGCGGTCAGTCGCTGTATGATCTGTACCGCGAACGTGTCCCGCTGTACGAAAAATATGCGGATATTGTCATCGATGAGCGTACCTGTTATCCGACACAGACGGCAGAACGTGTCTACCGCGCCCTGCGCCGCAGCGGTTTTTTCCGCGAACGCAGACACATCGGGTACCTACCGAGAACGCTGTTCTCCAAAAAAGCGGAAGAACAGAAAAACAGCGAATCCAATACAAACCAATAAAAAAGCCGTACGGATATGCACATGCACTTCCGTACGGTATTTTTTATCCGCTTGTGTTACTGTTCGTTTTCGATGTCTGCGAGCATTGCCACACGTGCGTTATGACGTCCGCCTTCAAATTCCGTTTCCACAAACAGCTTGACCATATCCAGCGCCAGACCGGCACCGATTACACGTCCGCCAAGACACAGAACATTCGCATCGTTGTGCATCCGTGTCATGCGGGCAGAGAAGGTATCGGAACAGCAGGCTGCACGGATTCCCTTGTGCTTGTTTGCCGCCATGCTCATACCGATACCGGTACCGCAGACGAGAATACCGCGGGTACAGTCACCGGACTGAATCGCACGGCATACCTTCGCAGCATATGCAGGATAATTGACAGATGCAGTCGAATCACAGCCGAAATCCTCGTATGCGACACCCTCGCTGTCCAGAAACGCAAGAATCTCCTTTTTCAGCTCATAACCGCCGTGGTCACAGGCAATGGCAAGCTTGATGTTGTTCATAATCATCATTACCGTGGCTTTCGTTTCAGAAAGCCGTCCTTTCTTTCTTCATTGGGAAATGGTTATTCTTCCACGCCATCACGGACAAACGCCGCAATGTCGGTCTTTTTCAGATCCAGAGCCGCCGCAACACGGTCACCGTGTGCAATCAGCGACAGTCCTTCAACGGAATGGGAATCGGTGCCGAAGGTAAACTGACACCCCTCCGCCTTTGCAATGCGGTACAGCGCAATCAGACGGTTGTTGTCCATATCAAAGGACACCTCGGTGATCGCGCCGACGTTCAGCTCGATATACAGTCCCAGCTTTGCAGCCGCACGGTAACATTCCGCCGCGTCTTCATCACGGATATGCGCAAGATACTCGTTTTTCTTTGCATGAGGCACACCGCAGGGAGAGAAGGAATGGGCAATCGAAATCGGCAGTCTGCCGCACAGCGATTCCAGTTCCCGATTGGCAAGCAGTGCGCGGAATGTATCGAGATTGCCCTGATTGGTATAGCGCACAACGTCAATTTCCAGCTCCGGGAATATCTTCACAAGATCCGCCTCACGCAGGGATGCCGCCATGGCGTTGATGTTTCTCTCCGGCAGATACGGCAGCTTCTGTGCAAGGTCTGCGCGAACCTTTTCCCGTGCCTCGAGGATTTCCGGGAAGTCCGACATGACCTCATTTCTCATATGCAGGTGTGAGTGCGGAATCAGAAGATAGTCAAAATGCGACGCACCCTCCGCCGACATACCGAGCAGATCGCGGCAGGCATAATACTCCGTTTCACAGCCGAACAGAACCCGCATACCGGGTGCGGCAAGGGAGAATGCGTGCTTCGCTTCCTCCGCTTTCAGAATCGACTGGTTTCTGTACCAGGAGGATGCCCCCGGGATACGCTCGTCCCACAGGTGATTGGAAAGCCCGAACACCTTCATGCCGAGCGCAGCTTCTTTTTCCAGATACGCCGCCGTCGATGCGGTCTTATCCTCGCAGCAGGCGGAAAAGACATTGTGTGTATGGATATCGTGTAAAATTTTCATCCTGTTATACCTCTCATCCGTTCTGCTTTTCGGCACGCTCACGTTCCGCCTGAGACGGACGCAGATAGGTCGGCTTCAGCGCAAGATCAGTAAAGACTGACTTGTCTGCCGCGCTTTCATATACCGCAAGTGCAGCCACGGCGACCGATACACCGTTCTGATACCGGAGAAGCACCGGTGCCTCCTTGCAGTGCGGCAGATGAACCTCACGCTCCGTCACACGGCATCCCTCACCGACAAACAGTACGGGAAGCTCCAGCTCCTCCAGACGCGCCGACAGCTCTGCAGCCGACAGCATATCGTCCTCCCACACACGGGTTTTGGATACGGTTCCGTCCGCATCCGTATCATATAAAAACAGCGCAGTATATACCTGAGAACGACGTGCGTCCATCACCGGACAGACATAAAAGTCGTGTCCGAGCGCTTGGGCCATCGGACGAAGATTTTCCGACAGTGCGTCCAGCGTGGATACGGGAACACACGGAATGTTTTTCCCGAATGCCAGCCCTTTGATGATCGAAACGCCGATGCGTACACCGGTAAAGGAACCGGGACCGGCAGATACTGCCAGCATATCAAGCATATCGGGCGTCACCTTTGCGTTGACAAGCAGATTTTCCACCATATTGAGCATGGTTTCGGAGTGTGTCAGTGTGCCGTTCTGCTGATAGGTGCCGAGAATCTGTCCATCCTCAACAAGTGCGGCGGCAGCCGTTACGGCGGTGGTGTCAATGGCTAATATTTTCATAATCTTTCCTTCGTGATTGTAATCGTTCTTGCATTCTCATCGTCCGGGTGCTTGCGGATTTCCAGACGGTAATACAGATCAGGCAGCGCAAACGGAATCTTCTCGCTCCATTCGACAAAGCAGTAGCCGCCGCGCTCCAGATAATCCCAGTATCCAATGGAGTCAAGCGAATCCTCATCGTCGATGCGGTACATGTCAAAATGGAACAGAAGCCCATTCTTTCCGTGGTACTCGTTGACAACGGTATATGTGGGACTCTGCACATAGGCGTCCGGCGCCATAGCCCGTGCCGCACCGCGTACAAATGCCGTCTTCCCGGCACCGAGATCGCCGTACATGGCAGTGAAAGCGCCTCCTGGCTCATGCTCCAGAAGATACGCCGCAAATGCCGCGCCGACCGCTTCGCTTTCTATAGGACTTTTTGTATGATAGGGACAGTCAAGCATAAACTCCATATCCGATACCTCCAACGGTTCCCGGACCGCATTCGCGCATAAATGTCCGGTTTCCCTGCAATACTTTTATCATTATACCATATTCTGCCGGATTTTGAAAGAGGTTTTTGCAAATAATTGTTTCCGGGATGTGAATTTTATAAAAAAGTATGCATTACCTCTTGCAAAAATTCAAATCTTCTGGTATAATATATTGTGTCAAATCCCGCGATGACGGCGTTTGACGTATATTATGTAAAGCAAGATATGAAATAAGGCCATACCAGCCGGGGCGTCAGCGGTGCCTTGTACCTGCAATCCGCTACAGCAGGGGTGGTTTCCTTTTATAAGGTTTTGGCTCGTGTGGTCCGCTTTGCAGATTGACTTTCAATGACGAGTGGGTCTTGCGCAATCGAATGCTGTGAACCATGTCAGGTGGGGAACCAAGCAGCATTAAGCAGATGTTTCGGTGTGTTGCAAGGGTGCCTGCTCCGAGGGAGTTGCTGTATTGACGCGCATGAGGCAAAATCGAATTTTGGGTGTATGGTCTTATTTTGCATCTTGCTTTTTATCACGGGGAGGGATATTCATGCATCAGACGTTGTATCGCAAGTGGCGTCCGCTGACGTTTGACTCGGTTTCCGGTCAGGAGCATGTTACTTCCATTCTCCGCCATCAGGTCGAGCATGACAAAACCTCTCATGCGTACCTGTTCTGCGGCTCGCGCGGTACAGGCAAAACCACGTGTGCCAAGCTGCTTGCGCGCGCCATCAACTGTGAGAATCCCCAAAGCGGAAATCCGTGCGGTGTCTGTGATACCTGCCGCGGTATTCTGTCGGGTGCCATCACTGATGTCATTGAAATGGACGCTGCATCCAACAACGGTGTTGACAACATCCGTGACATCCGCGAAGATGTGGCATACGCGCCCTCCGAATGCAAAAAGCGTGTTTTCATCATTGACGAGGTACACATGCTGTCCACCTCCGCCTTCAACGCACTTTTGAAAACGCTGGAGGAGCCGCCGGAACACATCGTCTTCATTCTGGCGACAACCGAGATGCAAAAAATTCCGGCGACGATTCTGTCCCGTTGTCAGCGGTACGATTTCCGCCGTATTGAATCGTCCGTCATTGTCGACCGTCTGCGTCTCATTGCTGACAGTGAGCAGATTGCCATCGATGAGGATGCGCTGTATCTGATCGCCAAGCTCGCCATGGGTGGTATGCGCGATGCAATCGGTATGCTGGAGCTGTGTGCAGGCGCAGCCCTGTCCGACGGCGGCAGCATCACCGCGCAGGATGCAGCAGCGCTTCTGGGTACCTCACCCATTGAGGAAACCGCCGCTGTGGTCAAAGCCATCTACGAGCGCAATCTCGATTCGATTTTTTCCGCGGTGGATACCATCTACCGTCAGGCGCGCGACATCGGCGTGTTCTGGCAGTCACTGATCTCCTTTTACCGCGATATGCTTGTCATCAAATCCGTTCCCGATCCCGCACCGCTGCTTGATCTTCCCGAAAAACAGCAGATGTACCCGCGTGAGTTGGCAAAACGGATGTCTCTTGAAAAAATTCTGTACCACACACGGATTCTGGACGAGGTCTATACCGTTCTCCAGAGGAATACTGCACCCGCACGCATCACCGTGGAAATGGCGCTGATCCGGATGTGTGATACCGCACTGGATACCTCCCCCGACGCACTGCTTGCACGCATTGCCGATCTGGAAGACCGGATTGCACTTGCCGGTACGGCAGCCATAACGGCCGCTGTCCCGCGCACAGAACCAGTTCCGCCCAAGGAGCCGGTTCCGCCATCTGCCGACATTGGCGATGATGACGCACCGCCGCCGTGGGATATTCCCGGTGACATTCCGCCGGAACCGATCTCTGCGGCGCCGATGCCGCCTCCGACAGATGCCCCCGCACCGGAACCGCAGCCGCCGAAAAAGCGCACGGCACCAAAGAAAGCAGCAGCCGCAGCCAAACCGGCTGCTTCGGAGCCCCCGACCGAGAAGAAGGTTCTGCACAGTCTGCGCGGCTGGCAGGATGCGGTCAAGCGTGTGGAACGGAGCAATCCGATCATCGGCTCATTTCTGCGCGAGTACAAGGTCTATACCTGCGATCAGGACGGAAAGCTGTACCTGCGCGCGGCAAATGCCTTTTCCGTCAAGCTGGTGACAACCAACGATGACAATGTCACACAGATCTGTGCGGCGGTCAACGCGGTTCTCGGTGAACCGAAATACACCCCCGCAGACATGATCTTCGATTCTGCGGAAAAGCGCATTACCGACGGATATGAAAAGATTGACGTTCTGATCGAATCTGCCGGCGACGCAGCAGAAACCGCAGAATAACCGCAACCCTGTATAAAAACGAAACGGAATTTCCGATTCGCGGAAATCTACGATTCGAGCTTATAAAATAAAACATCATTCTGCAATTACGCAGATACAAGAAAGGATTCAATACCATGAAAGCAAGATTACCGAAGGGTATGGGCGGCGGCGCCCAGAACATGAACGCAATGATCCGTCAGGCACAGCAGATGCAGGAAGACATGACCAACCTGCAGGAAGAGCTTGATGCAAAGGAATATGAGATCACAGCCGGCGGCGGTGTTGTTACCATCAAGATCAACGGCAAGAAGGAAATCCTCTCCATTGACATCAAGCCCGAGATCGTTGATCCCGACGATATCGAAACCCTGACTGACGTTCTGGTCGCAGGCGTCAACGAAGCCATCAAGAAGGTCGAAGACGTCAACTCCGAGGAAATGTCCAAGATCACCGGCGGCATCTCCATGCCCGGTCTGTTCTGATCCCACCCCATTCCATGTCCGGTTATATACTTCCGCTTGAGCGGCTTATTGAGCAGTTCGAGCGCCTGCCCGGCATCGGACATAAAACCGCGGTCCGTCTGGCGTTTTCCGTTCTGGAAGGCACCGAGGAAGATGCGCAGGCATTTGCGCAGGCACTTCTGGATGCAAAGCAGAAGATCATGCGCTGTAAAATCTGCCAGAACATCAGCGATACCGAGGTTTGTTCTGTCTGTGCCGATCAAAAACGCGACCGCTCGATGATCTGCGTGGTCGAGGACTCCAAGGCTGTCATGGCACTGGAGCGCGTCAAGGAGTATACGGGGCTTTACCATGTTCTCCACGGTGCGCTGTCTCCCATGGACGGCATCGGTCCCGATCAGCTGACCATCCGCGAGCTGATCGCACGGCTGACGGACGGTGATGTCAGGGAAATCCTGATTGCCACCAATCCCAACATTGAGGGCGAAACCACAGCCGTTTATATTTCCAAGCTCATGAAGCCGCTCGGTGTCAGAGTCAGCCGTCTTGCTTACGGTGTTCCTGTCGGCGGCGATATCGATTATGCGGACGAGGTCACACTCTTCCGCGCCATTGAAGGACGCAGAGACCTCTGAGTCTCTGCGCTTTCTATTATCTCCTGATCAATCAAATCAAAGGAGCAACACAATCATGACCAATATTGCCATTTTAGGGTTCGGCGTCGTCGGCGGCGGTGTTGCCGATGTCATTGCAACCAATAACGAAACCATTGCCCGCAAAACAGGTGAGCACATCAATATCAAATACATTCTCGACTTACGCGAATTTCCCGACCATCCGCTTGGCGGACGTGTCGTTCATGATATGAATATCATCCTCTCCGACCCCGAGGTTACCGTTGTCGCCGAAATGATGGGCGGCGCACATCCGGCATACGATTATACCCGTGCCGCACTGGAAGCGGGCAAACACGTCGTCACCTCCAACAAGGAGGTCGTCGCTACCTTCGGTGCCGAGCTGCTCCGCATTGCCAAGGAACACCATGTCCGCTACCTGTTTGAAGCCAGTGTCGGCGGCGGCATTCCTGTCATCCGTCCGATGAGCTCCTGCCTTGCGGCCAATGAGCTTTCCGAGGTTGACGGCATTCTCAACGGCACCACCAACTACATTCTCACCCAGATGATCCGCGCCGGCAAGTCCTTTGAGGAAGCACTTGCCGAGGCACAGGAAAAGGGCTATGCAGAACGCAATCCTGCGGCTGACGTCGAAGGCACCGATGCCTGCCGAAAGATCTGCATTCTCGCCGCGCTGGCATTCGGACGTCTTTATGCACCGTCCTCCGTTCATACGGAAGGCATCACTGCCGTCACCGCGCAGAACGTCGCGGATGCAGAGGCACTCGGCGGTGTCATCAAGCTGATCGGCCGCGCCGGTCGTGTCCATGCGGACGACCCCGATTCCGATGTATTCCTGTTGGTTTCCCCGCATGTCATCATGCATGAAAATCCGCTCTCCTGCGTCGACGATGTCTTCAACGCCATTCTTGTCCGAGGCAATGCGGTAGGTGACGTCATGTTCTACGGTCGCGGTGCCGGTAACCTTCCGACCGCCAGCGCCGTTGTTGCCGATATCATCGATATTCTGACGCACAAGGACGCCGAAATCTTCGTTCCCGACTGGGAAAGTGCTGCATCTGCACCGGCAGATCACACCGCACTGCCCTACGCGTTCCTCTGCCGTGTACAGACTGACGCACCGTATGACGAAGTCACCACTGCTGTCCGCCACATTTACCCGGATGCAGAATTTTTAACTGTGGCCGACGCCTTCGACGGAACCGCCGCATTCGTCACGCCCACAACCACGGAAGCCGACCTTCGTGCGGCGCTTGCGCCCATCGGCACACTGACGTCGGCACTCCGCGTGATGCCCTGATGAAACCTGCACGTCATTTCAGCCGGGGACGGTGCCGGACACTGTCCTGTCTGCTGCTCATACTCTCTCTGCTTCTTTCCTTTACCGCCTGCCGTGCGGATGTCATCACAATGACGCCGGAACAGTTTCTGAATCGGCTGAATGTTCTGTGTGCCGACGATTTCGGTGCCGTGACGGAAACTGAAGCACTGGACGATACCACATCGCTCTGTCAGATCACAGACCGCATATCACTGACGCTGATTTCAGACCCGGTTACGGGACTGCTTCAGCGTGCGGAGCTGGTGCTGACCTTTGATCCCGACATTGCCGATCTGGACTATGCGTCGTTTTCCTATTTCTTCCTTGTCATGCTCAAGGCATATGATGAAAAAACGTCTGTCGGCAACATCAATTCTGTCTACGATGCACTCGGTATCTCCACATATGAGCCGGGAACACAGAACGAAATCGGTTACGGCAGCAACACCTACTACTATACCGTCACCGAAACAGAAGCACGTTTTTCCGCGCTGTACATTCAGCCTGCGGAAACGCTGGATCTCTGATACAATTTACGGAATCCCACCGGATGACATACCATCGGTCAACTATACTATACTTCAACTGTAAGAGGAAACAGCAATGGACAGTAATCTCGCTTGTCAATTTTTCGAAAGGTCATGTAATGTCTGGTTTCCCGACTTTGATAAGGAGATCGATCAAATGGAACAACGTTATCGGAAATACCCCGTTCCGTTTGATGCGATGCTTGTTCTGTTGTGTTATTTTCGTTCCGAAATCAACAGACAGCAGTTTTTGTCCCGCTTTATGATATGTGGTGTACCGCAAAAACTGCTGCCATCGGATCGCAGAATGCATCTTCAAATCAAAGAGATTTGTGTCGCATATCAGTGCGCGCAGATATCAGACACAGATTTTGACGAACAGCTGATGCGGTCCTTCCGCAACAGACCTCAAGATCGTGTTTTTTCGCCGCCGTATGCAGAATGGGACGAAATTCTCCGCTTAATGTCACGCCTTGCAAAAAAGATGAACGCTTTGCCGCTTCACTTTGACGGCGCCGCATGGAACGGTTATCTTTCCGGACGGGTAAAACGAACCGAATATGCGAATGCAGTTCTGGCATGGAGACTGGCCGAGCAATTGGAAAATCCTCTGTATATCGCCGACAAAACCGAATTCAAAAAGGATTATGCTGCCGAGATTTCGGTTTGTATGCGTTTACACATGCTGTGCGAAGCGTATAAGAAGGAACAATTCTCAGACGACAGCTTTGATTTACAGTTCTTGCAGCTTGCAAAAGAATTCTGCTCGGATATTTCGGAATGATCAAAGCAAATGAAAAAAAGACGCATCTGCGTCTTTTTTTTTGAAATTATATGCAAGCAATCGCTTCAGCGAATCGCGCGGCATTCCAGATAATACCGCTTTTCGTCTGCCTCACCCATCGAGAAGGTCTTGCGCGGAAGTGCGCCGTCAAAGATGACCGTGCGGAACAGATCGTCCTTTTCCATACCGTCAAACAAAAATCCGACAGCATGTTCTCCCTGTGCGAGCTTCTTTGTCGCCTCAATGCCGTGAATGTAGTCAACCTCAGCTTCCGGATGACCGGCAAGCCATGCATCGAGAAATGTCTGCAATGTGCCGACAGGAAGCTGCGCCGCGGGATGCGGATGGGTAACGGTGCGCGTCTGTGTACCGAAGATCACCTCAAAGGTATGCCCGTCACAAATCCCGTCCGTCAAAGCGGGATAATACGCCTTCATATCGGCAAGCAGGGCATCCCCGTCCGCACCGAATACCACGCGGTAAATCGGCTCAAATTCGAGCGCGTCGTCATGCAGATTGACAAGCTCCGCAAGCGCAAACCGTGCGGGATGGGTATCCGGCGCACCGGCAGCCTTGCACGCTTCCCAGCAGGCCTTTGCCGTCGCAAGCGAATGATTGCCGTCGCCAACCGGGAACACCAGCGGCATTTTGCCGTCGGCGTGGTACCGATCCGCAAAAGTGTCTGCATCTCCAAGGGAAACCGCCAGCGCCTCAATTTCCTCTGCAAGCGTACCGGCAATCAGCCAGCCGGTGATATGTCCGCCGCCCTGCATCAGATCAAAATCATACAGCGGTGCTGCCGTCTTCGCCTGAGCTGCGGCTGAAAACAGCTTCTTTTCCTTGTCATCACACAAAATCATGACATGCGGTGTTTCCACGGCAGCATCCCGGCGAATCTGAACACGCGGCGGAATGCGCGAGAGAACCGTTCCCTCGGTTGCACGGATCGGTGTCTGGGAATCCTTTTCATAGCTGTAGGCTTCCAGATCAAAGGTACCGACAATGCCGCAGCGGATCTTACCGTTCTTCATCGTGCGCTCCACATAGATCATCGCCTCGGGATATGTTTCCAGCACCTGTTCGCGGTATTCCCTTGTCGCAGCCGCAATCGCCGCAATACGCGCATCCTTATCCGGCGCATTCAGATACAGCTCCGGATAGGTGATCCGGCGCGTGGAGGGTGCATCTCCGACAATCTCTTCCACCGCATCCCAATAGGCGGGATCACTGGTATACTGATCGCACGCAACCACACTCCACGGCAGCAGTGCTTCTTTTGTCAGATTTCGGGGAAGCAGAATGTCTCCTCTTCTGAAAATTCGATCGTTCATAATCAATGTTTATCCTTTCCATCGGTTATTCCGACACAGAAACTGCATCGGTATTCGGTTCTGTATGAATGCGGTATCTGCGTTCAAGCTGCTGACGCTTGCCGGCATACATATATGCACTTTTATAGTCATCGGTCACAGCCGACAGCTGTTCCATCTTTGCAATACAGCGATACAGCAAAAGCGGATCTCCCTCCAGCATCTTCGCATTTTCGCCGCGCAGAAGCTCGGAAAGTGCGGCTTTTGCCCCTTCGATGTCACCCTGTGCTTCATTGAGCCAGATCTGCCGCAGATCCCGGTACAGCGGATTTCCGATCGGCACCGCTTCATGCCACGACTGTCCGCCGCCGGCAGTACCGTTTTCCATATCGGAAAAGAAACGCAGCAGCAGATAACGGTCCAGATTCACCGCACGGCCAAGCGTCTCCGCATAACTGTCCAGATATACCGCCGGATGATCGCCGGTCATTTCCGCCAGCATGGCCTTGCACAGCACCGCCTCACCCAGAACGAATTCTGTATGATAGGAGGTTGCTTCCGCAAAGGAAAGTGCCCGGTCAAACCAGTCCGATGCTTCTGCCGTCGCACCGCGTTCATAAGCCCGACGTCCGAGCCGCACCGCACATTCACAGAGAATCAGACACGTTTCTTCATCGTGCAGATCATACTGCTCACACAGCGCAAACACGCCCGTGTCATCCCCTGTCCTGTATTTATCCCGCAGCTCCTCCTTGATCTTCGGAAGCAAAAATTGCAGCAGATCGTCCTCCTCTGTCAGAAGGTACCCGGCAGGCACACCCAGCCGCGCGGCAAGGTATTTCAGCGTTTCCAGAGACGGATTGACATCGCCCGATTCAATGCGGCTGATCAGAATCCGCGTAATAGACTCTCCAGCCAGCGCCTCCTGCGTCAGATGCAGCTGCCGCCGCCGCTGTCTGATCTTTTCACCCAATGTCATTCTCATGGTTATAATTGCAGCACTCGCATAACGAATGGTTCCTTTACTCTTTCAAAAACAAAAAACCCTATGGGACGGAGTTTCCGTATCACAGGGTCATTTGTTGTGTAATTAGATGTTTTCCTTGATCTTAGCTGCCTTACCGACTCTGTCACGGACATAGTACAGCTTTGCACGTCTGACCTTACCGGAACGGATGATGTCAACCTTGACAACGTTCGGGCTGTGGATCGGGAACGTCTTTTCAACGCCTACGCCGTATGCGATACGTCTGACAGTGAAGGTCTCGGAGATACCGCCGTTCTTCTTGGAGATAACGACGCCTTCAAACATCTGAATTCTTTCTCTGGAACCTTCCTTGATCTTGTTGTGGATGCGGACGGTGTCACCGATGTTGATAACCGGGACTTCCTTCTTTAACTGCTCATTGGTAAAAGCCTTGATCATATCCATGATTGTGCTCCTCCTGTTTCTTCATCGGACATTCATGCAGAGCGATCGCAGAGGACTGTCCTGTATTTTGGGGATAATTTCGTGTCCCGCCCGTTTCTGTCTCAGCAGAACCCGTTGTTCCGGCGTCCGAAATCTTTGATATTATACCATAAACATCGGTTTTTGGCAATGGTTTATACCCATTTTATTTGTAAACTTTATGTGAATATCAGATGCCGTCGATCCAAGCGATCTGCTCTGATGTCAGCACAGCATCCGAGGACGCAATGACATCATCCAGCTGCCGGTCATTGGAAACACTCGTGACGGGAATCACTGTCAATGTCTGCCCGTACAGATAGCCGAGCGTCACCTCGGTCGGCGACAGTCCGGTATCGCGGCACAGTGTGCGGATACGTTCCAGCCGGCGCAGGTTTTCGGGGGATGCATACCGCGACACAATCTGCGCATCGGGGACATCGAAGAACTTGGAAACAAAACCGCCTGCCTGCGAGGTAAATGCCATGATCGGCATGTTCATATCCAAGTAGATGCGCTCCTCCTCGCCGGTCATGGAAACCAGCGTTTCATCGCCGAGCATCTTCGGTGTCGGCCGCATCAGATTGAAGCAGATCTGCGAGACATCGAAGCCGCGCATATGATGCTTGACACAGTAGTCGTTTGCACGGTAAATACGTGCAGCGGACCAGTTGGACGCACCGAGCAGGTTCAGCGCACCGCGTGCAGCCTGCCGGTTCAGCTCATCCATGATAATCTCCACCGCAACGCTTTCGTCATCGCGGTGCAGAAAATACAAATCAATCTGCTCTGTTTTCAGATTAACGAGGCTTTCTGCAACGTCACCGGCGATGCTCTCCGGGTTGACGCGCATTGCCGAAGTATACGGAAGCGGATGGGCGCCCTTGGTTGCTGTCACGGTTTTTGCACGGTTGTCGCCCATCTCCAGCCACATACCGTACACCCGCTCACTGTAGGAGGTCTGTGTTTCGTCAATCCATCTGCCGTACACCAGCGCGGTATCGATGAAATTGCCGCCGGATGCGACATACCGATCCAGCTGTGCAAAGTTCTGTTCCTTCTTATCATAGCCGCCGTATTTGGCAATCCCGAGTGACAGATCGGAAACGGTAAGGGCTCTTGCGCCCGTCTCGGAAAACGCGCTGTTCAGTACAATCTGTTTCATGTGGTTTTTCCTCCGTTGTATCAGTTGACTTCTTTCTGAATCCATGCACTGCGCATCCGGATTGCCAAACCGCGATATGCATGACGCACGCCGGTTTCCAGAATCCGGATCTCCGGCAGCCGATCCTCGGAGAATCCGGCAGTACGGCAGATGCGGTTGACCAGAAGCGGACGGAACTGTTCCATCTTGCCTCCGGTGCAATTTTCGATCAGAACAATGTCCGGATCAAACAGCATAATCTCATACGCCAGCGCCCGTGCCAGCTCGGCAACCGTTTCCTCACGCAGTCCGCGTGCGTCAAACAGCGCTTGCAGCGTTCCGTGATCCTCTGTCGGCATCCGACCGATGTCACCGGCATATGCTTCTCTGCCCTGTAAAATTTCTCCGCCGGAAATCAACGCACCGGAAATGGTTTCGCCGATACAGACATAGGCAACACTGCTGACATCTTCCTTTTCCAGATCAGCAAGATTGGATGCGGCAGCGGTCAGAACGTCCTTTTCCAGCATTCCGACAGGATAGCGCAGAACATCCTCGATGATCGCCCGGACATGCGTTTTTGCAAGCTCTGGAACACGGGAGGAGACAACGGTATCCGTATCCGGTACATAGGTTCCGGGCAGAACCACACCGATGCCCGCTGCCTCTGCCATATCGAGATTGCGGAGAACATAAATTTTGACGTTTTTCATGAAGATGTAGAGATTTTCTTCATAATAAAAGTCGCTGTTGTATTCGTAAACAATCTTATCGACAATGTTCAGCGCAATGTTCATGACGGTCATGGACATATTGCGCGAGGTCAGGTCGATAATCATAAAAAACTTATCCGTATTGAGGCTGACCAGTCCGGCACGGCGGCCTGCCACATTTTTGATTTCCTTGGACTGGATAATGACACGGCGCTCCAGCAGCGCGTCGGCAACTTTACCAACGGTCATCAGCGAAAGTCCTGTAATTTCCGCAATTTCCGCGCGGCTGATCTGATCCTTGCCGGTAATGGCATTGAAAATTGCGCGTACACTCTCCTTTTTGATACTGCTTAAATTGATCCTCTCCAACGTTTCCTTCCTCTCCGTTCTGTCAGTCTATCCGGCGATGCTCCGGAACCATCCGCCTTCACCGCATAAAAAATGCTATGCGCATGCGCATAACACCTATGAAAATTTCATGTTTTGTGTAATAACAATTATACTCCGATTTTTTCGATTTGTCAAGTGCTTTTCTAAATAGATTTGAAAAATATGTCTGTTCATTGCGCTGCTCCGTATTTCTGTTTCAATCGCACATACCCCATATACAACCGCGAAAATTTGTGAAATCTCCCGTTTTGCCTTGCAATTCCACCGGGAATCTGCTATAATGAATGCAATGAAAAATAGATGCAGCGGAGGTTTCCCATCATGAAAAAAAGACAGATTGTCAACATTGTCAACTTTATACGCGCAGTCGAACCACGCCTGCCGATGGATCTGATCGAACCGGTACGCGAACAGATTGCGCTGATGAAAAAGCACGGCTTGCGTGGTACCTTCCTTTTGCAGTACGACGCCATGCTGGTTCCGGAAATTGTCGCCATGCTGAAAGAGCTGGATCCCGCACAGTTTGAACTCGGTGTCTGGCACGAAATCGTTCAGCCCCAGGTCGAATCCATCGGCATTCCGTGGACCGGACGTTATCCGTGGGACTGGCACGCACACTGCGGCTTCTCCGTCGGTTATACCAAGGACCAGCGCGAACGCCTCTGTGATGCACTGTTTGAAAAGTTCCGCGAACTTTTCGGCGTGTATCCGCGTGTCTTCGGCTCGTGGTTCTTCGATTCGCATACCGTCCGCTATCTGTGCGACACCTACGGTCTTGACGCGCTTTGCAACTGCAAGGAGCAGTACGGCACCGATGGCTATACCCTTTGGGGCGGCTATTACGGACAGGGTTACTATCCCTCCCGCATCAACTGCTTCATGCCGGCACAGACCAAAGAAGAACAGCTCCATGCACCACTGTTCCGTATGCTTGGCTCCGACCATGTCTATCAGTACGACTTCGGCATGAGCCTGGAGGAAGGCGCGAAAACGCAGGGTGTCATCACGCTCGAACCTGTTTATACGAATAACACGGGCGGCGGCGGTGTTCCTCACTGGGTGGACTGGTACCTGCGCGAGAACTACAACGGCGACTGCCTGTCATTCGGCTATGCACAGGCAGGTCAGGAAAACGCCTTTGGCTGGAAAGCCATGCGGGACGGTCTGACCTATCAGTTTGCACAGTTTGAAAAACTCCAGAGTGAAGGCAAAATCGAGGTTGAACCGCTCGGCGATACCGGTCGCTGGTTCAAGCAGACCTACACAGAAACCCCGGCATCCGCCATCACTGCACACAACGCCTTCGACGATGATGATAAAACTTCCGTCTGGTACTCCAATCAATATCTGCGCATCAATGTATATGCAGAGGGCGACGTTGTCCGCATCCGCGACCTGCATGTCTTCTCCGAGCGTCATCCCGACCCGTTTGAGAACACGGTTTGCGAGAGCAACGAAGCAGTCTACGAAACGCTGCCGATCATCGACGGCAACCGTCATACCGGTCACGGCATCCTCGCAGGCGGCTATTTCCTCGATGCTGACGGCATGGAAATTGCCTGTGAAACAATGCAGTTTGAGGACCTCGGCGGCGGCAGTATGCGTCTGACTTATGCGCCGATCACCGTCACCGTCCACGACAGCATCATCCGCATCGAAGGTCCGCAGAATTTCGCCATCTCCCTTCGCCGTGGTTCTGCCGATCATCTCCCGATTGTCACATCACAGACCGGGGACTGCATCGCACTTTCCTACAACGGCACCGCATACCGCGTACAGCTGCACACAGGCAGAATCGCATCCGACACCCACATTGACAGCACCGACGGCATCATTGAAGCCGAAATCTTATTATAAACTATTTTTATAAAAGGAGTTTAGTAATGAAGCGTTCGATTTTATTTGCGCAAGCGGCACTGTTGCTCACGACACTGCTCGTTTCCTGCGGCGACACCACCGGAACTGCCGCCGATACGACCACAAAAGATACCGCATCTGCGACAGAAGCCACCGAAACGACATTCGACGACGGACGGCTCCCTGCACCTGCGATCGTCGATATGAACGGAGCAGAGCTGCGCATCCTCAATTCCACCCCGGAATCCTTCAACTGGGCAACTACAACCATTCTCGTCGAGGAAACCGACGGTGATATTCTCAACGATTCCTTGTACAACCGCGAACGCCAGGTGGAAGACAAGTATCACTGTTCCATTATTGAAATTGCAGAAGACAGAACGGAAATCGATTCCAAGCTGCCCAATGCAGTCGCCGCCGGGGACAAGTATTTTGATATGGCGATGCTCTTCGATGCCGTTGTCGATGATTTACTGCTCAAGGACTGCCTGATGTCATGGGATGAAATCCAAAATCTCGATCTGTCCAATCCGTGGTGGGACAATGCGGCGACCAAAGAATACAACTTCGGCGGTATTCAGGCAGCCGTTTCCGGTGCTTACTCGCTTTACAACTACTCCACGCGCCATGTTTATGTCTTCAACAGCAAAATGATGGCGGAGCTGGATGCGGATGATGATATCTACGATATGGTACGCAATGGCACATGGACCGTCGATGAAATGTACCGCCTCGGTGCGCTGGCAGTTTCCGATCTCAACGGTGATGGCAAGATGCACGAAGATGATGACCGTTATGGTATCATCGCAACGCCGACCCGCCATTACAGTGCACTTCTGATGGGCTCCGGTGTCCGTTATATCGACCGCAATGCAGACGGTGAACTGTATTTTGCCATCGACGGCAATGAATATGCACAGTCTGTTATGTCTAAATTTGTCACACTCGATCTGAACAATCCCGATATCTACACCCACAAAAAAGCAGATATCAATGTTGATATCAACACGGTATTTACAGATGGACGTGCAATGTTCTGTGCGGCATACGTCGGAGAAGCAGCGAAGATGCGCAGTCTCGAATTTGACATCGGGTTTGTTCCGCCTCCCAAGTATGATGCTGCGCAGGAAAGCTATTATTCCCTGGTAGAAGGCGGCGCACAATCGGTTCTGCCGCGTATGCTCGAGGAAGATGATCTGAACCGCATCGGCACCATCTTAGATGCCTTCGCGTATTATTCCTATTATGAATCCATTCCTGCCTACATCGATGTCCTGATCATGGGTAAGGTTGCCCGCAATGAAGATTCCGAAGAAATGCTGCAGCTCGTCTTCGATTCCTCCGCCTATGATCTCGGTACGGGCATTTGGTCTGCCGATACCAAGAACAAGTATGTCAGCACCATCTTTCAGGTTTCCAAAACCGACATTGCATCCAGAACAGAAAAGATCAAATCCGGCATTGAAAAGCAGCTTGACAAATTCATGACTGCACTGGAGGATTTGAGCTGACCGCCGAGAAAGGAGAACCGCCATGTATTCAGGACATGTATACAACAAAGTGACAAACGAACCGATCGTGGGCTTACGTGTCAGCGACGGATTGAACATCGCCGTCACCGATGCTGACGGTGCCTTTTCCCTGCCCGGCTGGGAACGCGCGCATGTCATCGCGGTGCAGTGCCTGACGAACGCACACGATGACTGGTATGCGCTGACCGACGGTCACGCGGGAGAATATGATTTTTACATTACCCCGGCGGAAGCACCCGCCGATCACCGTTTTTTCCATATCAGCGATTCGGAAATTGAAAACGTAGAAGAAGCCGGTATCTGGCTGCCGTTTGTCAAAAAGCAGATTACCGAACATCCTGCCGCATTTCTCATGCATACAGGCGACATCTGCCGCATTGAAGGTCTGGAATCGCATTACATTGCCATGAATTACGATGTGCTCGGGATTCCCGTGCGCTACTGTCTTGGCAACCACGACTATGTTGATGACCGGTACGGTGACTATTCCTTTGAGCGATACTACGGTCCGACATGGTATTCCTTTGATCTCGGCAATACGCATTACATCGTTCTGCCGATGCGCGGCGGCGATGCACCAAGTGCCTATTCGCAGGATAACATCAACCGCTGGATTTACAACGATGTGCGTGCAAAGGATCCGGACAAATCGCTGGTGCTGTTCTGTCATACCCACGCGCCCGACGAAGACACCTTCGTTTATAAGGTTGACGGTATCACCTTCGATCTGCGCGATTACGGACTGCTGGCATGGGTCTTCGGTCACTACCATATCAACTGGGTGACCGATCTCGGCGGATACTATAACATCTGCACCTCACGTCCCGACTGCGGCGGCATCGACTCCTCTCCGACCGCGATTCGCTCCATTGAGGTCTTCGGTGATCATACGCTGAAGACAACCCTGCACTACAACGATCTGTCCAAAGCCGCACCGGCGGACGATGCCCTATGGGACACAAAGCTGCCCGGTCACATCATGTACGCAAATCCCCTGCCGGATAACGGCAGACTGTACATCTCTACCTGCTGTGACGAATATCCCTTTGATGCGGGACTGTACTGTCTGAATCCCGAAAACGGCGATATTCTCTGGTCGTACAAGCCGTATGCCGGACTCAAAAATGTTCCCTCCATCGACGGCGGCATCATTTTCGCGCAGGATACCTTTGGCTGGGTATACGCGTTGAAGGCAGATACGGGTAAGCTTGTCTGGAAACAGCTCGCTCCCGTCAACTGGGGACATCACACGGAAAACGGTGTTCTTGCAGCAGAGGGCAAGGTCTTTTGCGGATGCGGCAGAAAGGTCGTCACACTTTCCCAGAAGGACGGTTCTCTTCTGTGGATCGGCGAACCGAGCATTTCCTCAGAGGACAGCCCCGCACGCTTTGTGCTCGCCCATGACAGCGGTCGTTCCGTGCTGCTTGCCTGCCGTCAGTGGCGGCACATTTACGCACTCGACGCTGAAACGGGAGAAACCCTCTGGCGCACCTCCGAGCCGCGATACTTCACGGGCACCCCGCTCGTCGTCGGCGACAAAATCTATCTGCACGCCAAGAACAACCTGTTCCGTCTGCGTCTGTCCGACGGTCAGATCGATCAGAAATTCTCGCCCGACGAAACCGTCTGCCTCAATACCGCCATGCAGAGTGTCCTCCGTGACGGTGTGCTGTATACCGCAACAGCCGACCGCGGCATGCTGGCATCCGACTTTGAAACCTTTGCAACTATCCGCAACTATCCCGTCGGTCCGACCCTCTGCCCGATGGCAATGTATCGGCGGCACGATTCTCATGAATGTGAATCCGCACCGATTTTCTGCGATGACCGGATTCTGTTCACTTCACCCGACGGCTATCTGCACATCTATATGATTGAAACCGCCAAAGAAGTGCGGAAGATCTCGCTCGGCGCACCGTGCTATGTCGATCCCGTACAGGTCGGAAATACCGTCATCTGCGCCGACTTCTGCGGTCATGTCCGCGCATATTCTCTGTAATCAGAAAGGACTCCGCCAATGTTTACTTATCTTCATTGCTACATGCCCCAAACATGGGAGGCTCAGCTGCGTGCAGGTCTGATCCGTCCCGGCGACGGCATCCGCTTCTGCCAATCGCTGGACATCGACGAGCCGCTGAAATTCAACAATCTGGCAGCTGTGGGCGGCGAGCTTTACAGCTACGTAAAAGAGCACCGTTGTCCTCTGTACATTGACCGTCTGCAGGGCGGCTGCTTCCTTGAGGAATACCCCTATGACATGGCACTGGTGAACGAATACCGCGCCTTGCTCGGCGAAAAATTCTGGGGCTTCCAGATGCACGAGTGGGGCTCCAACCTGCGCTCGGACTTCGGAAAAATCACCTCCAACAACTGCCCTGCGTGGACAGTGGAAGCCATTGAGGCAACCATCCGCCGCGCATATCCGTATGAGCACACCTTTGTGGAAGCGATGAATGTGGAGGAATACGCTTCCCTCGGCGGCGTTCCGAAGACCTACGAAGAATATCTCTCTGTCATGCAGAACCTGTTTGCAAAGCGACAGGCATATGTCGGCGGTGACCTGCTTCCCTGCGACAGCTATTTCCAGGCGCAGAAGATGGAGATCGATGCCGGCGCGAAGCGTCTGATGCCGGAGATCGGCGCACAGACCCCGAATACCCGCATTCAGGTCGCCTATGCGCGCGGCATGGCACGTGCGGCAGGTATTCCGTTCGGCACCTACTATGAGCCGTGGGGCGGCAGTCCGTTCTCTGCCTGCTGTTATCAGTGCGACGGAAAGAACGAATGGAACATCACAGGCGATTCCTTCCCGTTCAAAACAGCCGGCGGCAACGGCGGTTCTTCCCGCTCGATGCAATGGCGGATGCATCTGTACTCCTACATGGCAGGTGCATCGTTTATGGCAGAGGAATGGGGCATGTGCAACACGTTCTTCGATTGGGACAACTTTGAGCTGACCCCCTACGGACAGACAAAGAAGGACTTCCTCGATTTCGTTGACCGCTATCCCGCCATCGGAGAGCCGGTCATTCCGGTCGCGGTGGTTCTGCCAAAGGACATGCCTGTCCTTGACATGGCGCTGTCGCCGAACACCTACCTCGGCTATCCCGTAGAAGGACAGTTTGCAAAGAATCTTGCGGCAGTTGTCGACGCACTCACGCACCTGTTTGTCGATTCCGCGCCGATGCTCGGCTCGGAGACAACCAGCCTGCGCAACTACATGACCCCCGATGCCATCGACATCATCCACGAGGACAGCCCGAACGTCTGGCAGTACCCGGTTCTGGTCGACTGCACCGGCAATCCCGAATTTTACGCAGCACACAAGCGCTCCATCGAATCAGCTCGTGATGCACGCATGATGATGCGGGAGCTGCTTCCCATCCGACTGATGGGCGGCGCGTCGATGCAGATTACCCGAAACCGTGCAACCGGCGAGCAGTATGTACTGCTTATGAACAACAGCGGTGTTGTCCGCTCGGTTGCCGACGGCGAAACGCTCCTGCCCGAGGGTGACATCTGCGTTGGTCTGACGCTGTCCGGCGGCAAAACACTCTGCCAGCTCGACGGCAACGGCTCCGCTGTCATGGGGGATGCAGATATGTATCATGTCACGATTCCCTCTGGAGGATGGTTTTTCGCAAAATTCTGATTCCTGTTTTATGCAAAAACCGGAATTGATGCTTTACAATTCCGGATTTTTGTGTTATAATGAATAAAAGATATTGTCCGTGAACGAAATATCACCAAAATCAAAAAGGAGATTACTTATGAACAACCGTAAATCCATGTTTCGTACTGTATCCGGTCTGCTCGCCCTGCTGATGACCGGTTCTGTTCTGCTGTCCTGCGGCTCCGATACCGGAACACCGACAGAAACAACCGGAGGTGTCGATACCACGCCGGTTACCGAAGCTGTCACCGAAGCCGGGATTGAATATGTCGAGGATTCACTTCCTGACAATCTGAACTTTGACGGCCGTCAGTTCACCATCTATGTCGCAAGCTACAATGAGTTTTTTGAAGGTCCGGAGGAATCGACCGGTGACGTCGTTGATGACGCTGTCATCGACCGCAACCGCGCCGTCGAAGAACGCCTGAACATTGCGTTGGAATATTACTTTGACGGCACTGCACAGTGGGATACCATCGCCGGCATCATTTCCAAGTTCATCATGGCAGGCGACACGACCTATGACCTGTTCACAGGTCAGCAGTATGGCATCACATCCCTGCTTGCCAACGGCGGTTTTGTCAATGTCTACGATCTGGAGCATCTCGACTTTACAAAACCATGGTGGAACAACCGTTACATGGACGAGCTTTCCATCGGTAAAGATGCCCGTTTCTTCCTCGTCAGCGACTTCTTGATCTCGGCATTCCTTTCCACGCACGTTGTCTTCTTCAACAAGACCATGTACGGCAAGCTGCATGAAGATCCCAACGAGCTTTACAACTATGTCCTCGACGGCACGTGGACACTGGACAAGATGACACAGGTTGCAAAGGATGCCTATGTCGACCTCAATAACAACGGTCAGACCGATATCGACGACCAGCTCGGCTATGTCACCTACCTCGCAGCGGCTTCCGTCGATCCGTTCATGTACCTGTCCGACATCGAATTTACACCGCACGACAGTGAAGGCAATGTTTCCATTGATATTGTCAACGAGCAGTGTGTTGATCTGACAACCAAGATCGTCGAATATTTCCATCAGCCCGGCAGCTTATTCCAGACCGAAAACGGTGCCTGCAACCCGCAGTTTACCAACGGCAAGGCACAGTTCCTCGGTATCAATACGATCAGCGCAGCGAAAGCTTTCCGCGATATGAAGGATGACTTCAGCTTCCTGCCGTATCCGAAGCTGACAGAGGAACAGGAGCACTATAACTGTGTTGTTGCGGACATTGCCGCGCCCGGTGCGGTTCCCGGAACGTCTCTGAATCTCGACATGGCAGGTGCCGTCATCGAAGCGCTGTCCTCCGAATCCTACCGTTCTGTCCTTCCGACCTACTACGAAACTGCGCTGAAGATCAAGTATTCCCGCGATGATATCACCTCACAGATCATCGACATTATCCACGACGCATCCTATACGGACTTTTTGTACGCATATTCCTCCAGCCTTGGCGGTATCGGCGTCATCATGCGTGACCTCGTCGCCAAAAACTCCACCGATTATATGTCACTGGTCTCCAAGAAAGAAAAATCCGTCAACAAATTCCTCGAAAAGCTCATCACTGCTTATGAGGAACAGGAATAATCCATGATGCACGCATTTCTTCTGATCGGACAATCCAATATGGCGGGTCGCGGTCTGATCTCCGAGGCACATGACATCGATTCCTCACGTATCCGCATCTCCTCAAACGGGCACTGGACAGATATGTTCCGACCAATCAACCGTGACCGCCCGTTTGCCGGGGTCAATCTTGCGGAAAGCTTTGCCGAAGCGTATGCAAAAAAGCACGACGTCGATGTCGGGCTGATTACCTGCGCCGAGGGCAATTCCAAGCTCGATGACTGGATGCCGGGTGAAATCCTCTATGAAAACGCCGTTTCCTGCTGCCGTCTGGCCGCGCGCACAGCAAAGATCGTCGGTGTGCTGTGGCATCAGGGCGAATGTGATGTTCCCGAAGCGCGCCGTCTGACGTATCGGGTGCGGTTTGAGCGTTTCATCACCGCTCTCCGCCGTGACGCAGGTCTTGGCGATATTCCGGTTCTCATCGGCGGACTGGGTGACTTCCTTGCCGACTGTACCCAAGGCAATCAGGAAGAGGACAAGACCTACTACCTGTTAAACGAAGTCTTTGAGGAAATCGCCGCAAACAACCCGAACATCGGCTTTGTTTCCGCAGTCGGACTGGGCGCCAATGACGACAACATCCACTTCAATTCCGATGCACTGTACACCTTCGGTCTTCGGTACTTTGAAAAATTCGAGCAAATGACAAACCCATAATCAAGAGAAAACGGGACTGCCGCATGAAACGACAGTCCCGTTTGTATTTTTTCGATTTTAGCCTTCGACAGGTTCTGCAAAAATGTCTTTCACCGGTTCTTCGTCAACCGGAACTTCGACGACATCTTCCACTACTTCTTCGACAACATCTGCGATATCTTCCACAGCAGGTTCTTCGACGTATTCCTCGATGGTGATTTCGCATTCCGGTTCACCGGAGATGCAGTCGTCACAGTCGCCGGTACATTCGCCACAAGCATCAAAATCGTATGCTTCGCCGCAGGCATTGTACTCGCAAGCGTCCTTTGCCGCCTGTTCACATGCTTCCACTTCGCTCTTTGCTTCCTTCAGAACGAGGTATGCACCTGCAATACCGCCGATGGCAGACAGCGCCAGGAACGTATTTGCGAGGCTCTTCTTTTTGCTGTACAGCAAAAAGAACAGGATGACAAACGATGCAGACTGAACAAGCAAGGTCAGACCAACATGAAATCTGTACTTCTTTAACATTTTCTTTTCTCCTTTTCGGTTCTATTTTTGGATGCCTTATTTGTTGGCATTCATTTTCAGATAGGAATTGATAAATGCGTCAAGGTCGCCGTCCATGACACCGTCAACATCGGCGGTTTCACATCCGGTTCTGGTATCCTTGACGAGCGTATACGGCATGAAGACGTAGGAACGGATTTGTGCGCCCCATTCGATCTTTGCCTTCTCACCCTGAATATCTTCGATACGGTCCAGATGCTCACGTTCCTTGATTTCGACGAGCTTTGCCTTCAGCATACGCATCGCAGTTTCCTTATTCTGCAGCTGGCTGCGCTCGGTCTGACAACCGACGACAATACCGGTCGGCTTATGCAGAATACGGATGGCGGAGTCGGTCTTGTTGATATGCTGACCGCCGGCACCGGAGGAACGGTGTGCTGTGATTTCAAGATCAGCTTCATTGATCTCGATTTCCACGCTATCGTCCAGTTCAGGCATAACTTCAACCGATGCAAACGAGGTCTGACGTCTGCCGGATGCATCAAACGGCGAAACACGCACGAGACGGTGAACACCGTTTTCGCTCTTGAGATAACCATATGCGTCGTTGCCCTCAACGAGGATCGTCGCACTCTTCAGACCCGCTTCATCACCGTCCAGCCAATCCAGCAGCTTAACCGTGAAGCCGGACTTTTCTGCCCAGCGGTTGTACATACGGTACAGCATGGAAGCCCAGTCCTGTGCCTCGGTACCGCCGGCACCGGGATGGAAGGAAATGATGGCGTTGTTGTGGTCATATTCGCCGCAGAGAAGAACCTCAATGCGGATACGGTCTTCTTCTTTTTCGATGCGCGCAACCTCTGCAAGGACTTCCTCGCAGATGCTCTCGTCCTTTTCCTCAATGCCCATTTCGGCGAGGGTGATGGTATCCTCAACATCGGCTTCCAGACGGCGGAAATCCTCGACGGTGCTCTTGCGCGCCTTGATTTCCTTCAGAATCTTTGCGGAACGCTTCGCATCGTTCCAGAAATCGCCCTCGGAGGTCTGTGCTTCCAGATTTTCAAGCTCGCGCTCCAGCTCCTCAATATGCAGTGTGTTGCCGAGCTCCTTGACATCAGCACGGATGTCCTCCAGATGGTGTATTGCTTCTTCTAACTGAATAATCAACTCTGTATGTCCCCTTTTGATGATAAAATTGTGCGACTGAGACTGATATAATGTATTATATCATAAATCGCTGAATAATAAACAAATAATTTGTGACTGTTTTTTGAATAATTTCCTTTTCTTCCGATCATGCGGGAGCACAGCCGCAGTCTCCGTCCAGATTATCGTTGCCTGTATACACCAGCCCGCGCTTGCCGTCAACAGTAACCGCAGTTCCGCTCTTCAGAATCTTGGTTGCGCCGACCGCACCGACAATGACAGGAATGTCCAGCGTCATACCGGCAATGGCAGCATGAGAATCCGTTCCGGGTGCCTCACAGATGATACCTGCGGCATGGCGCAGCAGCGGGAGCAGACGGTTGTTGGTTTCCGGAATGACCAGAATTTCACCGTCACGGAAGGTTGCAAGTGCTTCCTGCTCGTTTTTGCAGACGCAGAGATTGCCGCAGATCCGCCGGTCAACAAGTCCTGTTCCGGAGGTCAGCACATCACCGACGATCTGTACCTTCAGCATATTGGTCGTACCGGAAATGCCGATCGGAATACCGGCAGTGATAACAACGAGATCGCCGTCCTTGACCAGACCGCACGCAAACGCCTTTTCCACCGCGTGACGGAACAGATCGTCCGTATTGTCCATTTCATCGATCAAAAGCGGCGTAATGCCCCAGGAAAGGTTCATATGGCGGCAGACCTTTTCGGTGGTCGCACAGCCGATGATCGGTGTTTCCGGACGGTATTTCGAGATCATACGCGCCGTGGAGCCGGACTTGGTCACGGTAATGATTGCCGCGGCATTGAGGTCATGCGCCGTTGTACAGGTCGCGTGAGAAATTGCGCCGGTCACACCGGAAAAGATTTCCGGACCGCGTTCAGAGAAGCGGCGGCGGTAATCGATATCCCCCTCGGTTCTGGTCGCTATCTTTGCCATCATCGCAACCGCTTCGACAGGATACTGTCCTGCCGCCGTTTCACCGGACAGCATAATCGCGCTGGTACCGTCATAAATGGCATTGGCAACGTCCGTGATTTCCGCTCTTGTCGGTCGCGGGTTGTGCGTCATGGATTCCAGCATCTGCGTTGCGGTAATGACCTGCTTGCCGGCGTTATAACACTTTGCAATCAGCGTTTTCTGAATGACAGGGATGTCCTCCATCGGAATCTCAACACCCATATCACCGCGTGCAACCATAATACCGTCCGCAACGGACAGAATCTCGTCCATATTGGCAACACCGGCGGCATTTTCGATTTTTGCGATGATGCGGATGTCCTTTGCACCGCCGTTTTCTTCCAGTACACGGCGGATTTGCAGAATATCATCGGCACACTGCGTAAAGGAAGCGGCAATAAAGTCAAAATCATGTTCCACGCCGAACCTGATATCCGCGCGGTCCTTTTCGGACAGGAAGGGCATTGACAGCTGAACGCCCGGCAGATTCACGCCCTTGCGGTTGGAAACATCGCCGCCGTGCAGAACGCGGCAGGCAATTTCACGCTTGTCGATATGCTCTGCCACCAGTTCGAGATTACCGTCATCGATCAGAATCCGGGTACCTGTGGTAATATCCTTCCAAAGATCACGGTAGGTAATGGAAACATGGGATGCGTCGCCCTCGGTGTCATACATGCAGAGTGTAAAAGAAGCACCGTCCTCCAGCGTCACACGACCGTCTGCAAAGGTCCCCAAACGCACCTCAGGCCCCTTTGTATCCAGCAGCAGCGAAACGGCAAGTCCCTTTTCACGGCGCAATGCCTTGATACGGTTGATCTTTTCCAGATGGTCGGCATACTGACCGTGTGAAAAGTTAATGCGTGCGACATCCATGCCGGCATCCATCATGGCGCTGAGCGTTTCCTCCGTCTCAGATGCCGGACCGATGGTACAGATAATTTTTGTTTTTCTCGTCATCCGTTCAATGTATGGAGACAGCGCGACAATACGGTTCATAGGGTTCCCTCTATCCTTTCCGGAATTGCAAATCCGATTGCTGTATTTCATTCACATATTTTCCCTTATACATTATATCACATTTGAGCGCTGATGTCAAGATTTCCCCCAAGGAAAAGGCATTTCAGTCTCCTGCAATTCTGTTCTTCTTACGATCATTTCATGCATGGTACGGTTCTATTTTCTCTCATACGGCCATATACATAACGCGAAACGGATCACAGTGCGAAAAGCTGGGATCTTCCGATCTGAGAGGAGTTCAATATGCAAGAATATGCGATCTACAGAGACATTGCCGCACGGACAATGGGCAACATTTATATCGGCGTGGTCGGTCCGGTCCGGACAGGAAAGTCGACCTTCATCAAGCGTTTCATGGAAACAATGGTCATACCTGCCATCGACCAGGAAGCCGACCGCACCCGCGCACAGGATGAGCTTCCGCAAAGTGCAGGCGGAAAGACCGTCATGACAACAGAGCCGAAATTCATTCCGGACGAAGCGGTCACTGTCACCGTTGCCGATCCTGCCGCGGGACAAAGTCCGACGTCGCTGCGCATCCGGATGATTGACTGCGTCGGTTATCTGATCCCCGGTGCGGTTGGCGGTACGGAAAACGATGCGCCGCGCATGGTGCATACACCGTGGTCCTCTGCACCGCTGCCATTTGAGGAAGCGGCGGAAATCGGGACGCATAAGGTCATCGCCGAACACGCGACAATCGGGATTCTCGTCACAACAGACGGTTCCATCGGTGAGCTTCCGCGGGATGCTTACATCAGTGCAGAGGAACGTGTCGTGCGAGAGCTGACCGATCAGAACAAACCGTTTGTCATTGTACTCAACTCCGCGCACCCCGGGCATCCCGATACCGTCGCCCTCGGTCTGCATCTTGAGGAAACCTACCATGCCCCCGTTGCCTTGCTCTCCTGCATGGATATGGACAATGAGGACATCCGTCACATCCTCGCACTGGCACTGGAACAGTTCCCCATCCGTGAACTGCGCATCTCAATGCCCGACTGGATGTGTACGCTTCCCGCCGATCACCGTGTCACTCATGCTGTCTTTGATGCCGTCAATGCCGTCGCTGCCCATATTCGAAAAATGGGAGATGCTCCGGCGGCACTTGCCGCACCGGGAGAACAGGACGATCTGGAGCGTATCGAGGCCGTCGGTACCGATCCCGGCAGCGGCAGCATCACACTTGCACTGATTCCCAAAGCCGATCTGTTTTACCGGATCATCGGTGAGGAAACCGGATTCACAGTTGACTCCGATGCAGCTCTGCTCACCCTGCTGACCGACCTTGCCAAAACAAAGAAAGCGTATGACCGTGTTTCCGGTGCGCTCGAACAGGTACGGACACAGGGCTGGGGGACCGTTATGCCCGATATTTCCGAATTTACGCTTGAGGAGCCGGAGATTGTCCGCCAGAACAGCAGCTACGGTGTCCGTCTTCGTGCCTCGGCACCCTCCATTCACATGATCCGCGCCAATATTGAAGCACAGGTTGCGCCGATTGTCGGCACGGAACAGCAATCCGAAGAAATGGTCAGATTTCTGATGCACGAATTCGAGGAAGATCCGGCACGTCTCTGGCAGACGAACATGTTCGGCAAATCACTGCACGAGCTGGTCGGCGAAGGTCTGCACGCCAAGCTGGCACATATGCCAGACGACGCCAGACAAAAGCTCGGCGAAACAGTGGAACGCATCATCAACGAAGGTGCCGGCGGTCTGGTCTGCATCCTTCTGTAAATTACAATCCGGGCTGTTGCATTTGAAAAATCATTGAGCAAATGATAACTCCCTCAGTCAAAAAAAAGACGCAGAAGCGTCTTTTTTTTGCCAGCTCCCTCGGCAGAGGGAGCCTAAAATAAGCCTCCCTCTGCCGAGGGAGGTGGCTCACCTTCGGTGAGCCGGAGGGAGTTTTTGACACATTGATCTAAATGCAACAGTCCCGATTCGATTGATACAGGAATTATTTTTCTGCAAGCATGGCGCAAACCGTCTCATACACCCGGCGGATCGAATCGATTTCAATGCGCTCCTCCGGCGTATGAATGTCACACATGTCCGGTCCGATCGAAATCGGATCCAGTCCCGGAACCGCGTGCTTCATCAATCCGCATTCCAGTCCGGCGTGAATGGCTTCGACAAGCGGCGTCCTGCCCCACAGCCGTTCGTAAACAGTGACATACCGCCTGGTTGCCAGGGAATCACGGTCATACGCCCAGCCGGGATACTCACCAGAATAAGCAATTTTTGCACCGAACAGCGATGCACACAGCGCCAGCTTCTCTCTGATTTCCTCTTTGCGGATTTCAACAGACGCACGTGCAAGGAATCCGACAACCACGCAGTCCTCCTCCGTACGCAGAATGCCCATATTGCAGGACGATTCCACCAGCTCCGGCATGTCCTCACACATGGTGACAATGCCGTTCGGTGTCAGATTCAGAATGCCCAGCACCGCATCAGTGTCAGCTGCCGTCATCGCA
>SVRM01000039.1 GCA_015064785.1 Oscillospiraceae bacterium | reverse complement strand
TTTTACGGTGTAGCCTCCGCCTCGATCATCAATTTGACGCCTAGCCGGAATCCGTAGGAGAACGCTTCGACCTCTGCAACTGAGTGCATTTCCTTTACCGCCGATTCGTATTTCTCAAACAGTTCGGCTTTCTCGGGGGATAAAGAAGCGCTGAGTCTTTCCTGATCCTTTGCCGCAATGCGAAGCAGGTTTTTGTATTCTTTATTCCCCTCGAGGAATTCTTCGACCGGATGGACGTTCCCGTACCATAAGTATTCGAGTAGCATGACGGTGTTCGGCAGTAAATAGACTATTTGATATTGTACGGTATAACATCAAGTTCATCAAAAACAAAGAGAAATCCGAACCCATCGCCAATTGGCATTAGGTTCGGATTTCTACTGTTTGGTACTTGCACCGAGAAGTAACCATTTACGGAATTTTTTTCGGAGAGTCCTTTAATGTCCAAGTATCATTTCTTTTATGACCATGTGTCTATTCTCGTCATAACAAGATGATCCCTCTTCTTTGATTATTATATTGTTTCTTTATTTGATATTTCTGATTTGTTTTTTATTTAGGTTCATTTGCTTCGTATTGAAGCAAATGCTTCGTTTGCTTCGTGTCTCATGCTTGGCTATGCAAAAGGTAAAAGCATAATTCGATACTGTACAATCGTGAGTGGGGTCAAAAATGGGGTCAAACCCATATTTTGAGCGCAAAAAAAGACTGAAAAACCTTGATTTTTCAGTCTTTTTTGTTGGCGGAGAATGAGAGATTTGAACTCTCGCGCCGGTTACCCGACCTACACCCTTAGCAGGGGCGCCTCTTCACCACTTGAGTAATTCTCCGTGCTTTGAAGCTGATGCTTTTCAATTACTTATTTATTATACCATAGATACCATCGAAAAGTCAAGACCTTTTTTAATTTTCATAAAAAAACACGCGACATTTTTTCGAAATACTTGACTTTTTGTGTGATTGCGGTATAATGGTATCAACAAGAACAGCAGTGCGGTGACAGGCGATCTGTGCGGACGGCTGAGATTTTTGGGAAAGGAAGCCTTCCTGTGTGGAGGCTTGGGTATGAAAGTATGAAAAAAGTGATTCTGATTTCCATTGACGGAATGCGTCCGGACGGTGTGGAGATCTGCGGTAATCCGTTTGTTGACGAGATGAAGCGGCTCGGTGCGTATACCGTGACTGCGCAGACCGTTCTGCCGTCGGTCACACTGCCGTGTCACATGTCGCTGTTTCACTCGGTGCCGCCGACCCGTCACGGCATCACGACCAATCTGTATATTCCGTTTGCTCGTCCGCTGAACGGTCTGTTTGAGCAGATCAGCGCCGCCGGCGGTGTCAGCGCGATGTATTACGGCTGGGAACCGCTGCGCGATGTCTCCCGTCCCGGTTCACTGAAATTTGCCGGTTATCTCAATGCCTATGCCGAGGATGCAACAGACGGCAAACTGACCGATCTGGCGCTGGACCGCATTGCAAAGAGCCATCCCGATTTTGTATTCCTGTACATGGTCGAAACCGACGAGAAGGGCGGTCACGACAACGGATGGATGTCGGATGCGTACCTTGGCTATATTTCTGCCGCCATCGACAATGTCAGACGAGTATACGAGGCGTGCGGTGATGAATACACGGTCATTGTGACAGCTGACCACGGCGGACATGACCGCTCACACGGCTCCGACCTGCCCGAGGACACGACGATTCCGATGTTCTTCCTCGGCGAACGCTTCACGCCCGGTCTTGCGCTGGACGGCGTTACTATCCTTGATCTGGCACCGACGGTGGCAGACATCATGGGTGTTCCGTGCGCACCCGAGTGGGAAGGTCATTCGCTTGCGAATCCGTAAATACAATACCAATGCAGCTGATAAGGGACGAATCATCCGGTTTGTTCCTTATTGTCGTTTTGCGGAAGTCAGCTGGAAAATTTTTCGGAATATTTTTCGTTGATGCAACGTCATGTGCCGGTTTTCGCTACATTAGGATGAAAGGACCTTTCAATCAGACGGAGGTGGGATGATATGACAGACGAGATCATCATCGGATTGTTCATGGAACGTTCCGAGGATGCCATTACAGAGACACAACGGCAATACGGGCGCTACTTTATCTCGATTGCATACGGCATTGTATGGAATGAATCGGATGCCGAGGAAATTGTCAATGATATGTATTTGCAGGCATGGAACACGATTCCGCCCGCACACCCCGATCATCTCAAAGCATTTCTCGGCAGAATGACACGGCAGCTTGCAATCAAGAAACTGGAGAAAAATACAGCAAAGAAGCGCGGCGAAGGACAATATCCGGCGGTCATCGACGAACTGTCCGAATGTGTCAGCGGTGACGGCAGTGATGATATTCCCGATCAGATCGCCCTGCGTGAGGCTTTGAATCGGTTTCTCCGTATGCTGCCATCCGATGTTCGCGCCGTGTTTATCCGTCGGTATTGGCATATGCAGTCGATTGCCGACATCGCCGGGGCGTGTTCCATGGGAGAAAACAGGGTGAAATCACAGCTGATGCGCACACGAAAGAAATTGAGAAAATATCTGATGGAGGAGGGTTTTTCTGTATGAATGCGAAACATCTTCTGGATGCTATGAATGATATTGATTATTCCATGGTTGAGGAGGCCGAAAACATGATGAACAGACAAAAAAGCAGGATTCCAAGAAGGAAGAAAACCGTATTGATTGCGGCGGCAGTGGCGGTGCTGTTGTGTATCACCGTAGCGGCGGCGGGGATTCTTTGGGGAACACCCGAGGTACTTATTGGAGAGGGGACGCAGACATTGCTTTTGAACCACGGCTATCTGACACTGCCTGAGGAAACGGTGCAGACAATTTATGCGTCCCGCACATCCGATCATCACGGTTCCTTTCATATGTTTGATACTATTGCGGAATGGACGGTTTTTTATGGAATTCCTTTTGTTTCAAGTACAAACCTGGTACCATACAGCGATATTCAGACTGTTGTTTGGGCAAATGAACCGGGCAGTCAGGCGCAGTTGTCCATAATGGAGTCTCATATGAATGTGGAACGATATCGTGAAGGCACGGAGGAACGGTTATGGAGAGGGAGTATGACGGTTTTTGCACCGCTCAATGAAGAAGCAGCAAAAGAGGGCTCCTGGACGCGGAAAATCTCGGAGGAAATGAGTGCGGAGATTCTGGTGGAAGATACGACAGCTGCGGGTGTTCCGTATGTAATCAGTAAAATCACTCACGATAGTGATGCGGAATCTTGTAATCTTCTCCTGTATTACGGACACGAAGCGGTGTTGTATGAGTTGGAAGTATCTGCTTGTATAGGACAGGACGAGGCGATGATCTTTGATGATCTTGTGAACTTTGCAGAAACACTTCAGATCATGCCGAATAACTGAATCAAAAACAGGTGCGGTTCTCATAATGGGAACCGCACCTGCTGTTATTCGATGTTCAAATTTCAAAATCCAGACACAGTCTGGTCTTGGTAAACGGTCTGACCTTACCGTCAGCCACCGCAACATGTGCCGGATGGACGGCGTAGCCTTTCAGCGCGTCCTCGTTTTCAAACGATGCGTCGAGCATGACATCGGCGTTGGAGGAGGGCAGACCCTCGGTATAAACCTTGATGTCAACAAGTCCGGGAATCTGTCCGGCAAGACCCTCCAGCCCTTCCTTGATGCCCGCTTTGACGGCGAGCTTTTCGTCTGCGGTCAGGGTATCGGCAAGCTGCCAGAGAATGATGTGCTTTGTCATAATCGTTGGTTCTCCTGTTCTGTATGAATATGATAGCTTCATTATACAGCAAGGAGGCACTGATGTCAAGTCCCAAACTGGCAGATTGTCCGAATTTTACGGAAAGTTTTGATAGAAGCATTGACAAATGCAGTCCGGTATGCTATAGTGGTATCATTGAAAGCATTGTTTGCTGTATGCAAGGAGTCTCTGTATGAAAAAATCTCGTTTTTCCGATCACATCATGCCGCGCCGCATTGTCAGGCACTTTCTGTGGCTGTGCGCTGAATCCGCCGTTTTGTATGTCGTGTTTCTGTTCACCGCCGTTATCTGGCGTTCCATTCTGCTCGGTGTTCCCGCATCGCGCTGGATTTTGTACTTTGTTATGGCAGTGCTGATGGCGTCGTTTCCGGCACTCTGGCAGGCACTGCGGCTGTCGCGCGATACCACAATCCGTGCCGATTTTCAAAATTCTGTGTCAGACGGCTCCTATGATGCAAAAACAGACCGCCGTTTGATTCTGCACTCCGATGAACTCTGGAACGACACCGCTGTGGTGGCTGTCGTATACATTTTGTTATATGCCTATCGCATGTACCGCACATGGTTTATGAATATGACCAATCCCGATCTGACCAATGAACAGGTCAACCTGCTCAACCGCTTTGCCGCGATTGAGAATATCATTTATTATGTCGTTTTTGTTCTTGCCTATGCTCTGGCGCATCTGCTGTTTACGCTGATGGTGCACAAGCGCTGGAACGGAGAACGGCTTCGCTCTGATACACCAACGACAGAGAGAAAACCGTACATGTAATTTTTTGAAAGGAAATGAATCGTATGAAAAACATCATTGTGGAAGGGCATCGCGGCTACTGCGCGAAATATCCGGAGAATACGCTGATCTCGTTTGCCGCGGCGATGGATCTCGGTGTGGATGCATTTGAATTTGACGTGTGGCTGACCTCGGACAAGGTTCCTGTGCTGATGCACGACGGCAATGCACGCCGTACCTGCGGCGTTGACCGCCATCTGCGCGACATGACGCTTGCAGAGGCAAAACAGCTTGACGCCTGCTATTCCGAAAAGTTCGGCGATACCTTCAAAGGGCAGGGCATCACCGTGCCGACGCTGGAGGAGACCTTGCAGCTGGCGGCAGAGAAGCGTCCGGACATCTTCTTCGGCGTGGAAATCAAGGAATACACCGAGGAAACGGTCGATCTGACGGTAGAGCTTCTGAAAAAATACGGCGTGTTTGACCGCTGCTGGTTCTACGCCTTCAACGCGCGGATCATCCGATATATCAAGGAGAAGTACAACGGCAGAACGATGGGCTATCCCGACATTCAGATGGGTGAATTTCAGCCGGATTCCTATGACTGGTATGAGGAAATCGGACTTTCGATGATGTTTGTCCGCTCGGAGCTTTGCGCGTTTTATGCCGCAAAGGGGATGCCGATGCATATGTACTGCGCCGACAACGAGGACGATGTCCGCCTGTGCATTGCGCGCGGTGCGGATCTGATCACGGCGAACGATCCAGTGCCGCTGATGCGGGTGCTGGGGAGAATGGAATAAAAGATATGCCTGTGCGGGGGTTGAATTTCGCACAGGCATCTTTTTTTTCAGAACGCAAACACATTCAACAGTATCTGTCCGATCGGGTAGAACCACCAGACAAGGAACGAATAATCATAAATCCCTGCCAGCACCTCCAGACCGAGGAGCAGGTCAGAGATAAAGAACGACAGTGCACCCACGGCACAAAAGATCAGATACGGCTTTTTCTTTACTGCCGACCACGCATAGGAGAAGACCGTTGCGCAGTTCAGCGTGATGACGGTCAGATACAGCATACAGAGAACATACATTGAAAAGTCATTTCTCTGATAACAGACGACCGTGAAATAGACAAGGCAGGCAAGCGCAAGGACAATGGCAGTGATGACGCCGCCGTTGAAATAGCGGAATCCTTTTGACTTTGCAAGCGTGCGGTAGGAGAGGGTATACAGCACATGGGCGACCATGAACAGCGATGCCCCGATGATGAGGTAATTTGGGAAAAGCTCCGCAATCCGCCCGAATCGCGTGGTGAACATATCGCCGCAGGACGAGACAACCATGGCGGCGGCGCAGAGATACGCATCGTTTTTGCGGCGGATGACGGCGAAGATGACAGCGGCAAGCGACATCAGCCACGTCAGAACAAAGGTGCCGGGTAAGCCGAAGCAGGCAAAGTATTCGTGCATAATGGTTCCTCCATCGTTTGATAGAACCATTATAACAGAAAAATTTTGATTCGTCAATGCAAATCTTTTGCAAAACCTCTTGACAAATATATCGGGATGCGATATAATATAATCACGATATAACGGGAGACGATATATCGGATAGCAGATATATTGGAGGGAAGCATATGTCACAGACATTACAACCGGCACTGACAGAAGCCGTTTATTACATTTTACTGTCGCTTCTGCACCCGATGCACGGATACGGCATCATGCAGAACGCGGAACAGCTGTCGGGCGGACGTGTCCGTCTTGCCGCAGGAACGCTGTACGGCGCGCTGAACACACTTCTGGAAAAAGGCTGGATTGAAGCCTTGCCGGAAACCGGGGACAGCCGCGGCAAAAAAGAATATGTAATCACCGATGCGGGGCGTACTGCTCTTACGGGTGAAATTGAGCGGCTGACGGCGCTGTCCGAGATCGGACGCAGACTGATGGACGAATACAAGGAGGAGAGGACATGAGACACACGATCAAAAAGTTATTCTGGGCATGGGACATTGATAAAGAGGAAAAATGGCTTGCCGAATGTGCGGCAAAAGGATTGGCGCTCGTTTCTGTCGGCTACTGCCGGTACGATTTTGAGGAGTGTACGCCCGGTGCGTACCATGTACGTCTGGAGCTGCTCGACAATCCGCCCTCACATCCGGAAAGCGTGCAGTACATCAAGTTCCTTGAAGAAACAGGTGCGGAGCATGTCGGCTCATATATGCGCTGGGTCTATCTGCGCCGTCCTGCCGAATACGGTCCGTTTGATCTGTTTTCGGACAATGCGTCCCGTGTGCGCCACCTCGGACGGATCCTTGCGCTGATCTGGCCGCTGATGATTCTGGAGCTTATTGCAAGTTTGTATAATATTTATCTCGGAATCGCATGGGGCAGTACCGTCAATCTTGTCTGCGGATGTATTGGGCTGCCTTTGGCGGTGCTGTTTGGATTTGGCGTCTGGAAGCTGACCCAAAAACGGAATGCGTTGAAAAAAGAAGCACAGATTTTTGAATAAGAATTGCTTGGATGGAGAATCGAGAAACATGAAAAAGAAAGAAATCAGTTCTGTTGCATTTTATCTTGTGTCGGCGGTATTTTATGTCGTGTCGATCATCACCTTTGCGGGCGGAAACGGAAATTCCACCGGTGCTGTCTGGCTGTGTCTTGGCTCGACATTTCTTTGTCTTGGTACAGCCATGTCACGCAAATCCCAGGAGAATCCCGATGACAAGGAGAACGCCGATCAATAAATTCCGGCCGATGAGATGCCCCTGCATACTTGATTTTTCTGTGTATTCATGATACAATAATAACAGACAACAAACGGTGGGAGCGATGCAGCATGGAGCGTGACAATCTTGAAACCGTCTTTGCCCAGGCACCTCTCCTTCTGATGGAAGGTGCGCTTGGGGAACGGCTGAAGCGGGAATATCATATCCCGATCGACGGCACACTTGCCATGGCGCCGCTGTACCGTGACCGCACTTCCGCCGATGCACTGGATACGCTCTGGCGGGAATATGCCGCTGCCGCAGGGGCGTACCGTCTGCCGATTCTGCTGACCACGCCGACGCGAAGACTCAACCGGGAACGGGTCGGTCTGTGCGGTGCGGACGGTGATGCGCTGACCGCCGGAAATATGGCACATCTTTCTTCCTTCGCAAAGACACTTTCCGCTGATTACGGCATTCCCGTGTTTTCCGGTGCGCTGATGGGATGTCGCGGCGATGCATATACCGGTGCCGGTGCGCTGTCCTCCGATGCGGCATATGACTTTCACGCATGGGCGGCAGAACGGTTTGCCCGTGCGGGAGCCCAGTTTCTGTATGCGGCGATCATGCCGACCTTGCCGGAGGTACGCGGCATGGCACGTGCGATGGCACAGACGGGACTGCCGTATTTCATCAGCTTCACGATCCGGCGGGACGGGTGTTTGATTGACGGAACGCCGATTGCCGATGCCATTGCCGGAATTGACGGTGAGAATGACCGGAAACCGCTTTGTTATATGACCAACTGCGTGCATCCGGATATCGTTTTGTCGGCACTGTCAGCGGCGTGCTGTGACTGTGATGCGGTTCGCGCGCGCTTTCTCGGCATCCAGTGCAATACATCCCCTCTGTCCTACGAAGAACTGGATGGGACGGCGGATTTGCACACTTCCTCACCCGAGGCACTGGCCGATGCGGTATATGCCCTGCGGCAGAAGCACGGGCTGAAGCTGTTCGGCGGCTGCTGCGGCACCGATGCATCCCATCTGCGGGCGATGGCGGCACGTCTGACTCAAAACTGAACAATATTGTATCAAATACAGGAGAGAATGATCATGATCTACAGCATGGAAAACGAAACCTACCGCGTATCGGTCAAGTCTGTCGGTGCGGAGCTTTGCAGCTTCTACGACAAAAAAGCGGAACACGAATATATCTGGGAGGGAAATCCTGCATACTGGACGGGTACCTCACCGCTTCTGTTTCCGATTGTCGGTCGTCTGCGCGACGATATCTATCATCTGAGGGGCAAGGAATACACGCTTGCCAAGCATGGCTTTGCAAAGAAGATGGAATTTTCGCTGGAAGCAAAGTCGGATGATGAAATGGTTTTCCTGCTTCGTGACACAGAGGAAACCCGTATGTCCTTCCCCTATGCGTTTGAGCTGCGTGTGCGCTATGCGTTTGTGAAGGACGGCTTTGTCATGGAATTCAGCGTCAAGAATGTAAATGATGAAACCATGTACTTCTCCCTCGGTGCACACCCTGCCTTTGCCATTGATCTCGGCGACAAGGTGGTTCTGGATGAAGCCCAGACGCTCGATGCATTCAAGCTCGATGAAAACTTCCTGCGCGGACAGGTGACACAGCCTGTTTTTGCCAACTCCCGTGAGCTTGTGATCACCCCCGAACTGTTTGAAAAAGACGCGCTGATCTTTGACGGCGTGACAGCCCGCGGCGCATCGGTCATAAGACAGAACGGCAAAAATGTCCATGTGGCGTTTGACGCGCCGTGTCTTGGCATCTGGGCAAAGCCTGCCGCACCGTATGTATGCATTGAGCCGTGGCATGGCATTGACGATACCTGGGATGCCGGTCACGATTTCACAAAGAAAGAGCGCATTGAAGTGCTCGGTGCCGGTGAGACATGGGTATTCCCGGTGACGATTACCGCGATGAACGGATAACATCATCGGTGTAGGGGCGATTCACGAATCGCCCGATCCCATATGCATCCGATGCACAATGTAACAGAATGACCGTACCTGTCTCGATTTCCCTATTGACAGGTACGGTTTTTATATGGTATAATATGACCCGGAACAAACTGCCACCGGGTAGTGAATGCAAATGCATTCGTTGGTACATCGTCAGGTCATACAGTGCCTATGCGGCGCTGTGAAGATGTACAGCGGGTGCTTTTTTATTTTTGGAGGCAGCGTGAAAAATACTTTTTCACGCGGGTTTTGTGGCTTTCGCCACCGGAGCGGCAGCGATTTTGCCCGCGATAAGATCGCGTTCAAAACCCAGCCCCAATTCCCCATGAAAGGAAGGCTTTCGACAAGCGAAAGCCATGGTTATTACTATGAAAAATATCAAAAATCCGTTTGCCGATCTGACGCTGTTTGAGCGGGGGCTGTGGGGCATCTCGGTCGCCGTGATTATCCTCAGTGCCGCAATCATGGGCGGTGCTGATCTGTTTTCCGTGACGGCATCGCTGATCGGCGTGACAGCGCTTATCTTTGTTGCGAAAGGCTATGTTATCGGGCAGATTCTGACCGTTGTATTTGCCCTGTTCTACGGCGTGATCTCCTATGGACAACAGTATTACGGGGAGATGATTACCTATCTTGGCATGTCGTCTCCGATGGCAATTGCCGCGGCGATTGCATGGCTGAAAAATCCGTTCCGCGATACCAAGGAGGTAGCCGTGCGCCCGATGACCCGGATGACGGTTGTATGGCTGTTTGTCTCAACCGTCCTTGTCACGGCGGCGTTTTACTTTATTCTCGGCGCCATGGGCAACGCCAGCCTTGCCGTTTCCACCATTTCCGTCACGACGAGCTTTCTTGCATCCGCGCTGACATATCTGCGCTCGCCGTACTACGCACTTGCCTATGCCGCAAACGACGTGGTACTGATCGTTCTGTGGATCATTGCCATGACAAAGGACATCTCCTGCCTTTCGATGGTGCTGTGCTTTGTCATGTTTTTGTGCAATGATCTCTACGGCTTTTTCAACTGGCGTCGGATGGAGAAAACGCAAAAAATGTCCGGAGCAGAATACAAATCGCCCTTGACGAATCGTGATTCTTATGATAAGATATAATCAAAGAAAAATTCGTTCAAAGAAAGGATTTACCATTATGAAAAAAGCATTGATCTTTCAGGGCGGCTGGGACGGACACGAACCGCAGCTGACATCCAGACGTTTTGCGGGAATGCTGGAGAAGAACGGCATTGCCGCGGAAATCTATGATGACATGTCATGCCTGTCCGATCTGGATCATCTTCTGACCTATGATCTGATCGTTGCCTGCTGGACGATGGGCAGCATCGACGGACAGCATTCGCGCAATGTCTGTGAGGCGGTTGCACGCGGTGTCGGTCTTGCCGGCTGTCACGGCGGTATGTGCGATGCGTTCCGTCAGGATACCCAGTGGCAGTTTATGACCGGCGGTCAGTGGGTCAGCCATCCGGGCGGCGACGGTGTCGAATACACGGTCAACGTCCGTCATGGTTCCTCTCCGATCGTGGAGGGATTGGATGATTTCCGTGTCTCCAGTGAGCATTACTATCTGCATGTAGACCCTGCCATTGAGGTTTTAGCGACGACACGGTTCCCCAATGACGGTGTCAATTACTACCATTCCGCAAATAAGCCGATCGACATGCCCGTTGCATGGACGAAGTTCTGGGGACTGGGACGTGTGTTCTACACCTCGCTCGGTCATCACGACGATGTCTTTGACAAGTCTCCCAATGCGGCGGTCATGATGGAACGCGGTATGCTGTGGGCTGCCGGCGGCAAGGCTTATGCCGCAGAACACAATCTGACCGTGGATCGCTATCTGAACAACGCAAAGATGTACTGATATGAAATATACGGAAGTACTTCATCAGCGTTATCATTTGCAGGGCTTTACCACCGATGGGACGTATCTATACTGGTCGTTCACGGACAGCCTTGTGAAAACGACGATGTCCGGTACCGTGGTCGGACAGGTGCCGACCGCAACGCGTACCGAGCATCTGGGCGGCATTGACTATTATAACGGGAAAATCTACGGCGCGGCGATGGGCAATTCGCTTGCCGGACAGCCGTGGGGCATGTGGTCCTCGTTCACGGTTCACGTGTATGACGCGGCAACGCTGGCGGTTGTCGACATTCTGCGGCTGGATGACTGTTATGAGGAGATCAGACAGCGCACCGATGGCTTTGACGGCATCGGCTGTATCACGGCAGGCGTGGATCCCGTGACCGGGGCGGACTGTCTGATGCTCGGCTGCGGCACACTTGACGCACCGGAGTATGCAAGTCAGATCATCCTGCAATACGGCTTTGACGGCAAACGGCAGAACCGGTATGTCATCCCGACGGGTGTTGCCAACATCGGTGTGCAGAACATCGACCGCGATCCCGAAACCGGCAGCTACTGGCTGACGACCTACAGCCGCGAAAAGCCGTTCCACAACGAGGAAACGCTGTACTGTGTATCTCCCGATCTGACGCATGTCACGGCATCGTATGTCTATTCGACGCCTTACGGCTTTCACTGCCTGGGCGGCGGACGGTTTTATGCGTCTTTGCAGGATGGCGTCAACGGTCACCGCATCGGTTATGCATATGAAACCGATCTTGCGTTCATTGCGGCAACCTCGGAGAAAAAACTCGGCGAGCGCGGCATGAACGAGGTCATCTATCCGCTGTTTGATAAAACCATCGGTCTTTGATACGATAAAGAAAGGACGATTCTCATGAAAAAAATCGGTATTGTCGGTGTCGGCGCGATTTCCGGCATCTATCTGAAAAATATCACCAATATGTTCCAGGACATCGAAATCATCGGTGTCTGCGACCTGATCCGTGAACGTGCGGAGAAGGCAGTAAAGGAATACAACATTCCCAAGCTCTACAACGATATGCACGAGCTGTTTGCCGATCCTGAGGTCGACATCGTGCTCAACATCACCCGTCCTTATGAGCATTTTGAGGTTTCCAAAGCTGCACTTCTGGCAGGCAAGCCGGTCTACTCCGAAAAGCCGCTTGGCGCATCGTGGGAAGAAGGACTGGAGCTTGTTCGTCTGGCGGAAGAAAAGGGTCTGTGGATTGCAGGCGCACCCGACACCTACATGGGTGCTGGCATTCAGACCTGCCGCAAACTCATTGACGAAGGTGCCATCGGCGACATCGTCGGCGCAACGGCATTCATGACCTGTCACGGTCACGAATCCTGGCATCCCGATCCCGAATTCTACTACAAGTTCGGCGGCGGTCCGATGATGGACATGGGTCCGTACTATGTCACGGCGCTGATCAACCTGCTCGGCGGCGTCAAGCGCGTCGGCGGTATGATTTCCACGCCGTTTGCAACCAGAACCTGCACCTGCAAGGAGCATAACGGCGAAATTATCGAAGTGGATGTTCCGACCTCCTACTACGGCGTCATGGAATTTGCATCCGGTGCGGTCGGTTCGATTCTGACCTCGTTTGATATTTACGGTGCAAAGCTGCCGATCATTGAAATCTACGGTTCCAAGGGTACGCTTCGTGTTCCCGATCCCAACTGCTTCGGCGGTCCTGTTGTTCTGCATACGCCCGAGGGCGGCGATGTCGAAATCCCGCTCGGCTTTGACTATCCCGAAAATTCCCGTGCGCTCGGTCTTGCCGAAATGGCATCTGCACTCGAGCACGGTCGTCGTCCGCGCGCAAGCTGGAAGCAGACCCTGCACGTGCTTGAAATCCTGACCGGTTTTGAGCGTGCGGCAAAGCAGGGCGGTTATCTGGAGCTGGAAACCTCCTACGAGCGCGAAGCACCGATGGCAAACGATCAGCCGCACGGTGTGCTTGACTGATTCTTCCGGTGAAAACACTGATTATCAACGGTTCCCCGCGAAAAAACGGCGATACGCAGGCGCTGATGGATGCGTTTGTGTCGGGACTTGACGGGGAATACCGGATTGTATCCCGCGAGGACGGTGTCTCCCCGTGCATCGACTGCCGGTACTGTTTTTCGCACGACGGATGTGCTGTGCGGGATGCGATGCAGGATATCTATGCATATCTTGCCGACTGTGACGCGGTGGTGCTGGCATCTCCCGTCTGGTTTTCATCGCTGTCCGGTCCGGCACTCGATATCGGAAGCCGATTGCAGACGTATTTTGCGCGGAAATTCTTCCGGCATCTGCCGTCACCGCTTACGAAAAAGCGCGGTGTGATCCTGCTTGCCGGCGCACAGCCCGGAACGGAGGTCGGTCCGATTGCCAATGCGAAAACGATCCTCGGTCTTGCCAACATCGCAAAGGATGACATGACCGTCATCTGCTCCATGAATACCGACCGGTGTCCGGCAGCGGAGGACCGTGCGGCACTGGATGCGGCGTATCGTGCGGCGCGGCAGCTGTCAGCCGACCGCTGAACCGAATTTGTTCTCTGTGCATATTCTGGAATGGAAGATGCGCATGTGTGAGGAGCGCATGTGCATCTTTTTCATTTTATGAAAGAAAGCAGATGAGACACAACATGAATCGGACTGTATATCAGCCCTATCCCTCCTGCGGGTGCAGAAAAGCTGTGCCATATCCGGGCGGTGCGGCGCAGATGCAGACACATCACACAGAAAAACCGGTGTCCTGCCGTGCGGATACAGAGCAGCAGAATACCGGTATGAATGGCTGCACACCGGAACAGGACGGCGTGCTTGCGATGGCATATGTGCATGTGCAGTCGCTTGGAACGCTTTACGATCCCTGCACGGCACTGATTGCGGGAACTGTGTTTCCTTCCCTTGACAAACCGTTCTGCGGCGATACCGTATCCGCATCGGCATATCCGAATCCGCCCGCGCGTACCTGTGACTGTGCGCTTCCCACTCGCCGTGACAGCGGCTGCTGCGGCACGAGAGGAGGGCATGACCATGACTGAACGAAACGGACAGCGGTCCTGCTGTGAACGGTACGGAACGGCTTTTGCCGCATGGGATCTGCGTCTGTATCTCGATACGCACCCGAACGATGCACAGGCAATTGCACAGTTTGCACAGCTTTGCGCCGGATGTGACGGGGATGGCGGTCATTACGCCTGCCGCGGGATCCGACCCTGCGATTACGAGGACGGCATCTGGCATTATCTTGACGGCCCGTGGCCGTGGGAACCGGACGCAAACTGCAGACCTGATGCATCCGGCTGTGGGAAAGGGGGCAGATGACGCATGTGGAGCTATGAAAAGCATCTTCAATACCCGGTGAACATCCGGAACACCAATCCGCGTCTGGCATCTGCCATCATCAGTCAGTACGGCGGTCCCGACGGAGAGCTTGGCGCATCTCTGCGCTATCTGTCTCAGCGGTATTCCATGCCGTATGACGATGCCAAAGGCGCGTTGACCGATATCGGCACGGAAGAACTTGCACACCTGGAGATCATCGGGGCGATTGTGCATCAGCTGACGCGCAATCTGACACCGGAGCAGGCTGTGGCGGGCGGCTTTGATGCGTATCTGGTCGATCACACGACCGGCGTTTATCCGCAGGCTGCCGCAGGCTTCCCGTGGACGGCGGCATCCATGCAGGTGAAGGGTGATCCGATCACCGATCTGCATGAAGACATGGCTGCCGAAATGAAAGCCCGCACCACCTACGACAACATCCTGCGCATCTCGGATGACCCCGATGTCAACGATGTCATACGGTTCCTGCGTGCGCGGGAAATTGTGCATTACCAGCGATTCGGTGAGCTTCTGGTACGCACACAGGATCGGCTGAACGAAAAGAATTTCTTTGCATACAACCCGGCTTTTGACAAAAATAAGCAAATGAAGAAATAACACGCGCGGCGGTATCGCACAAAAGCGATACCGCCGCAATTTCCACTTATCGGGCAGATGGGAGGTTTATTCCTGCAGATGCTCGGACGTTCTGATTTTTTCGATGCGTACCTGATACAGAATGACAGGAATCAGCGAAAGCAGAGCAATGATGCCGAAGACGGCGGAAGCAATCGGTGTCTGAAACAGAAATGCGGCACCCATGAACGCAAAGAAAGCGGTATAGGAAAGCCATACATTTCGCCATTTTTTCAAAAAGGCGATTTTGTCGGAGGTGGTGGTGTGCAGCGCAAAGGGCTTGCCGTCGTTCTCCTTTTCCACAATCAGAAGCTCTTTGTTGAATGTCGTTCGGTTGGTGCTGATCTGACCGCCGGCCTCTGCCCACGGACGCCAATGTACCTTGCCGATAGAATAATTGAGGTTTGCGTTTTTGTACCAGACCTGATACCCGCAGCCCTCCAAAAAGGCCTTGTATTTTTCCGCATTTCTCTGCGATTTGTCTGCGATAAATTCCACGGCATACCGGTATTGCCCCGGTGTACAGCGTTCAAATTCATAGGTCAGCTTTCCCGTGCGGATCATCCGCCAGCCGTCGTCTGCCATTCGATTCAGCCACCGTGCCTGCCATTCCGTGAAGCCGCCGAAAAATCGGGTTACATTTTTGGTCATCTGTTTATCCTCCTGTGATCTTACCGGCGATCTGTGTCAGTTCTCTGAGCCGGCGCAGCTCCTGTTCTGCAATCTGCCTGCCAAGGGCTGTGACAATATATTCTCTCCGCCGGGCATCGGAATCGTCATAAAGTGCAATCCAGCCCTTTTTGCACAGGCTTTCGATGGCACCGTATAGGGAGCCTGCACCGAGCACCAGCCGCCCGTTTGTTTTTTCTTCAATAAACTGCATGATAGCATATCCGTGCCTGGGCTCATACAAGGAAAGCAGTACAAAGAAAGTCACCTCTGTCAGCGCACCGCCCCGTACATTGTCTCGCATACACTATGACCTCACTATTACGGTTACTGTAATAATTATATCACGAGATACGGCAGATGTCAAGGGAAAACTGCGTTTGTGTGTAAATAAATTGTGAATTTTGGGCACAATCTTGCGGAATATACAGTAGTCTCGGATATCAGTACAGTTTTGCATCAAACCCCTTGACATTATCGGGAAAACATATTATAATAATAGTATATTGTAACATCCGAAAATAACTCAAAATCAAAGGAGACATCCCATGAAACGTACTCTCAGCTTATGTCTGGCGGCGCTTCTGCTGACTGCATCTCTTGCAGCGTGCGGCACGGCAGGCGATACGCAGCCCGAGGAAACCACCGGCGTACAGAATGCCGATACCGCTGCATCCGAAACCGAGGAACCGGCGTATGTTCCTGCTGTCACCGATATGGGCGGACGTGAATTCCACATCCTGTCCAAGATGGAAAATGACGAAAACGGCCGCTGGACGGCAGAAGACTTCAAGATTGAAGAAGCCGACGGCGATGTTATCAACGACGCGATTTACAACCGCAACCAGAAGCTCGAGGAGCTGTTCAACTGTGACATTGTCAACCACTTTGAGGCGATGGGCAATCTGTTTTCCTACACCCTGTACGGTACCATTTCCAAGCTGATTCAGGCAGGCGATACGCTCTATGATTTCGTCATGCCTCCCATTCAGGACTGCGCAAAGCTGGCATCCGACGGTATGCTGTGGGATCTGACCATGTTTGATTCCATCAACCTCGATCAGCCGTGGTGGAATCAGGTCTTTGACGAAGCAACTACGATTGGCGGAAAGTCCTTCTACGGCAACGGCGACATCAGCCTGACGTTCATGCGTGCTGCTTATGCGATCTTCTTCAACAAGTCCGTTCTGGAAAACTATGACCTGGAAAGCCCATACACCATTGTTGACGAAGGCAAGTGGACCATTGACTGTCTGATGGAAATGGCCCGTTCTGCGGCGGAAGACATCAACGGCAACGGCTATATGGACTCTGAGGACAACATCGGTATGGCGATGCTGTACAACTCCGGTGAAGCCTTCTATGCGGCAACCGGCGTCAAGCTCGTTACCGTAGAAGATGGCAAGCTGACCTGGACCGGCGACTCTGCAAAGAGCCTTGCAGTCATGGAAAAGATTTATCAGATCTATGATGAAAAGCAGACAACCATCAACTGTGATACCGCATCGCTGATGACTGGCAGCTATGCAACCATGACCAACGTTGACCGCGGTGCTGCCTTCATGTCCAACAACAAGACGCTGTTCCTCTTCGGTACGATGAACAATGTTCCGCTGATGCGCAACATGGAAGGTGACTTCGGTATTCTGCCGCTGCCCAAGTTTGACGACAATCAGGAGCGTTATTTCTCCTATGTCCACACCTGGTCTGCTTCCGCAGCTGCGATCCCGATCACGGCGCAGCTGCCTGAAGAAACGGCACTGTTTATGGAAGCGGCTGCATACTATGCTCGTGAGGAAATCACGCCCGCATACTACGAGGTTGCACTCAAGACCAAGTATGCTCGTGACGAAGAATCTCAGAAGATGCTCGACATCATCTACGAAAACCGCTGGTGTGACCTCGGTAACCTGTACAATGTCGGTGAAGTTCTCACCGGTATGACCTCGCTCGTTACCACCGGTAAGAACAGCTTTGCTTCGATGATCGCGTCCAAGGAATCCAACATCGAGGCGACGCTGGAACAGATCAACGAAGCCTTCCTTGAAAACGAATAAGACTTGAACTCAATTTTTTGAAACCGTGTGGGGTACATCCTGTCCGGGCGCTCTGCTTCGGGGGTGTACCCCCTTTTTCCGACAGATATGATGAAATTACAGGGAGACAGAATTTATCTTGCCACGCTCATGCGCGAGGACTGCTTTGCGCTGTGGGAAGATTTTGAGTACGATTTTGCCTGTCCGGCGGAGGAACTCCGCATCGGACATGCGCCGGAGAAGGCGTTTGACTGGTACAATGAGATCCAGCGTCTGCAGGGCGACAGACACGTTCGGCTCGGCATTTTCAAGCAGGACGGCAGTGTGATCGGTGACATTGCCCTGCAGGATATTGACCGCGTCAACCGCTGCTGTTCGATCGGTATGGGGATGGCGAAGCTGGAAAACCGCGGACAGGGATACGGACAGGAAGCGGTGCGGCTGATGCTTGCATACGGCTTTGACCATCTCGGTATGGAGCGCATTACCGCAAACACACTGGATATCAACATCGGTGCGAGAAAGTCATTGGAAAAGTGCGGCTTTGTTCCGGAGGGCAGGGAACGCCGTGCGGTATATCTGGGCGGGGTGATGCATGACAGACTGTGCTATGCCATCCTCCGTGAGGAATTCCGGGAACACCGTTCTGCCGGACATCATCAGGCACTCGATGAGATGCTTGCCCGGCGCGGCTATCTGCCGGTGACAACATTTGCGGATGGGACACCGGTCACTGCACAGATATGGCAGGCGCGCAGAGATGAAATGCGGCAGCTTCTGGAGCAGTATTCCTATGGCGTGATGCAGGATACACCGGTTACAGTCAAGGGTGAAACGATACACACGGATCAAAACGGCTTCGGCGGTAAGGTCAGCATCGAAGAAATCAACATATCCTTCACGACGGTTCACGGAATGATGACATTTCCTGTGACTCTGTTCGTGCCGAAGACCGAGGCGCGTCCGCCGGTGTTTCTGCATCTGGCATTCCGTGCATATCCCGACCGGTATATTCCTGTCGAGGAAATCACGGATGCAGGTTATGCGCTTGCCGTGGTGGTCTACCGCGATCTGGTCAACGACAATCTGCACGGCGATTACTCCGACGGCATCGCAAAGCATTTCGGTACAACCGCAGATCGGACACCGACGGAATGGGGAAAAATCGGCATGTGGGCATACGGTGCCAGCCGAGTGATGGATTATCTGTGCGCAGAACGCCAAGATATGGATACGGCGCATGTGGCAGTCATCGGACATTCCCGACTCGGCAAAACGGCACTGTGGTGCGGTGCGCTGGACGAACGGTTTGCAGCGGTCATATCCAACAATTCCGGTTACGGCGGTGCCGCATCGTCCAGGCACGGCTCGGGTGAGCGTGTGACAGATTTCCTGCGCGTCGGAAGCTGGGACTGGTACTGCGAGAATTTCAAGCAATTTACGGGTGACCTTGAGGACGAAAAGCCGTATGACCAGAGCTTTCTGCTTGCGATGATCGCACCGCGGCTGCTGTGTGTCGGCTCTGCCGAAACGGATCGCGGCGCTGACCCGCAGTCGGAGTTTCTGACTGCCCTGCATGCGTCCGCTGCATGGGAGCTGCTCGGTGTTCCGGGATTGGTCTGTCCCGACCGGATGCCGGAGCCCGGTGACCATTTTACCGGAGGCAATATCGGTTATCATCTGCGCGGATGGGGACATGCGCTGTCCCGTGAGGACTGGCGCGCATACATCCGTTATCTCAATCTGAAATGGAAGGATATGTGATTATGAAGAATTATACCTTACAGAAATCCTGCGATGTGCTCGCAGCATATGACGTTGTTGTTGTCGGCGGCGGTACTGCCGGTGTCATAGCGGCGATTGCGGCGGCAAACGAAGGCGCATCCGCAGCAATCATCGAACAGTTCGGCGCACTCGGCGGCTCGTCCACCGGCGCACTTGTTACACCGACGATGAGCACGCATGTCGACGGCGCACCGATGAACTCCTATATCGTGACCGCACTGGACCGCCGTGCTGCGGAACGCGGTGCGATGGTACAGCGCGGCGTGTCCCGCTACTATGATCCGATTCTGCTTCCCGTTGTGCTGGAGGAGATGGCGATAGAGGCAGGTGTGGCGCTGTATCTGTATACCGATCTCATTGAAGTGGTCAAAGAAGGAAACCGGATTACGGGCGTTTTTGTCTCGGACAAATCCGGGGTGCATGTCATCGAGGGCAAGACCTTCATCGACTGCACCGGGGATGGCGATCTGTCTGTGATGGCAGGCGCCGCCTATACCAAGGGCAATCCCAAGACCGGTAAGAATCAGCCGATTTCCCTGCGTTATATGGTTTCCGGGGTTGATATGCAGGCGTTCCACGAAACGGCACCCGATTCGATTTCCTACTGGGACGGCGGCTGTTATGCGGCGTGCACGACACAGAATCCGCGTACCTCCGTCGAACGCATCATGGCAGAAGCACGTGACGCGGGCGATTTGATTCCCGAGGACCTTGCATACTGGCAGGTGTTCACCCTGCCCAACCGTCCAGACACGCTGGCCTGCAACTGTCCCGAAATTTTTGACCGCGTGGACGGTACCTCTGCCGCTGATCTGACAAACGCGCAGATTTCCGGTAAGCAGTCTGCCATGCGTCAGCTTGCATTCTATAAGAAATACTTCAAGGGCTTTGATAAAGCGTACATTTCCGGCTTTGCGTCGATGGTTGGCATCCGCGAATCGCGCGAAATAGCGACCGACCGCATTCTGACCATTGCGGAAGCGAAGCGTTACGCCAAGTTCGATGACGCGGTTGCGCAGACCAACTATCCCGTCGACATCCACGGTTTCGGCGACGAGTTCACCAATCAGCATGTGGAAGGCATCGAAAACGAAAAGCCGTACTTTGAGATTCCGTTCGGTTCGCTCGTGGTCCGCGATGTGGACAACCTGTTTGTCGCGGGACGCTGTATCGGCTGTGACTTCTTTGTCCAGGCTGCCATCCGCATCATTCCGACCGTCCGTGCAACGGGTGAGGCTGCCGGTATTGCCGCCGCCATCTGTGCAAAGGAAGGTATGACGGCACATGAGGTTGACGGTGTCCGTGTCCACGATACAATGGTCGAGCGCGGTGCCGCGTTTGACGTGCGCTGAACAATCAATTGCATCATCACTGACTGCCGCAGAAGGTCCGGATCGGAATCTGCGGCAGTTTTCTTTGTGAAATTTTTCAAAGTTTTGTGACAAAACGAATTGACAAAACCTTGATTTTGGAGTATAATAATATGGTAAGCACAGAAAAACTGTGCCAAAATCAAAACAAAAAGCAGAGGTGAACACCATGGACAGCGGCAGTCGAAGTACCCCCGGCGGGCGATGGCAGAATGTATATGAATGTCGGCGGACTGCACGGTCTGTCCGGTTTGCCATGTGATATCCTGCCATTTCTCGTTTTTCGGGACTCCTCCGGCTACATCCCCAATTTTTGAGAAAAGGAGCCCAAGTAAATGAACGAAGAACTGGAACTGATCTTTGAAGAGATCAAAACCCTGCTTGCCGAGCGCAAGTATGCACAGCTATATTCCCGTGTCAAGGAATTGCAGCCGGCGGACATTGCCCTTTTGTTTGAGGATATTCCGATGGAGGATGTCATTCTGACCTTCCGTCTGCTTCCCAAGGACACCGCGGCGGAAACCTTTGTCGAGCTGGAGCCTGACCGGCAGATGCTGCTGATTTCCGCGTTTTCCGACGCAGAACTGAAGGCCGTGCTGGATGAGCTGTATCTGGACGATACGGTCGACATCATTGAGGAGATGCCGGCGAATGTCGTGCGGCGTATCATCCGGTATTCCTCACCGGAAATGCGTCAGAACATCAATGAAATCCTCAACTTCCCGACCGATTCTGCCGGAAGCATCATGACCATTGAGTTTGTCGATCTGCGGGCGGAAATGACGCTGGACGAAGCGTTTGAGCATATCCGCACGACCGGCTGGGACAAGGAAACGATCTACACCTGCTACGTCATTGATGCCGACCGCCATCTGGAGGGCGTTGTGACGGTTCAGCAGATGCTGCTTGCCGAGCGAAGCGGCACCATCGGTGAAATCATGGACCGCAATGTTATCTCCTGCAAGACCGGAGACGACAAGGTCGAAGTGGCGCAGACCCTGAACAAGTACGACTTTCTGGCGCTTCCCGTTGTCGACAATGAGGAACGGCTGGTCGGTATTGTCACCATCGACGACGCCATCGACGTCCTGACCGAGGATGCGACCGAGGACATGGAAATCATGGCGGCGATTACGCCGATTGAGAAAACATATCTGCGCACCGGTATTTTTGAAACATGGAAGCAGCGTATTCCGTGGCTGCTGCTCCTGATGCTGTCCTCGACCTTCACGCAGAAGATCATCACAGCGGCGGAGGATGCGCTGTCGGCATGTGTTGCGCTGACGGCATTCATTCCGATGCTGATGGGTACGGGCGGTAATGCGGGCGGACAGGTTTCCGTCACGGTCATCCGCGGTCTGTCGCTGGATGAGATTGACTTCGGCGACTGGTTCCGTGTGTTATGGAAGGAGCTGCGGGTATCACTGCTTTGCGGCGGAACGCTTGCTGCGGCGAACTTTGTCAAGCTGCTGTTCATCGACCGCGTGACGCTTTCGGTGGCAGGTGTTGTCAGTATTACGCTGGTTGTGGTTGTCATTGCTGCTAAGATTGTCGGCTGTCTTCTGCCGATTGCCGCAAAACGGATCCGGCTTGACCCGGCGGTTATGGCAAGTCCGTTTATTACAACGATTGTCGATGCGCTGGCACTGCTGACGTATTTCCGGATTGCATCACTGATGCTGGGAATCTGATTAAAATAAAAAAAGACGGGCTTCGGCATATCGATCGGATATGCCGAAGCCCTGTTTTGTATATTGTTTTCAGCCGCTGTACTGGGGGTCGTTTATTCGCCGAGATGTGCGCGGATGATATCCCAGACCTGTTCCTTGACTGCGGGATCTTCAATTTCGGAGGCGAGAACCATAACCTCCTCAAGGCTGTCAACCTCTGCAATCTTGTCGATGCCGCCGACGTCCTCAATGACTTCCTCGATGTTTTCGATGCTGCTGACTTCATCGACGATCTGCTCGATGTTTTCGACATTGCTGAACTGCTCGGTGATCTTTCCGATGTTCTCGATACCGCCGATTTCCTCAATCAGCTCCTCGACGTTTTCCATACCGCCGACGTTTTCGATGATTTCCTCAAGCGCGCCGGCGTCACCGATGACCTCGCCGATGTCCTCTAACTGACCGACCGCACCGGCAAGTGCACCGAGGTCTTCCACCTGCTCAATGATTTCCGGAATGCTTGCGCTGTTATCAAAGAACTGTTCCACGATCTCTTCCTCGACATCAAGCTGGCCTGCGATGAGTGCGGGGAGCGACTGTACAAAGATATATGCGCAGGCGGAGAGGAGCGCTGTGATCAGAAGCGAGATGACTGCCCAGATCAGCTTGGCTCTTGCATAATGCTTCAGATTGCGGTTCTTGGGCAGAAATGCCAGAAAGAGTCCGACGATGAAGCCGATGACCGGAATGGCAAAGACGAATTCCAGTCCGAAGAACGCGCCGGTACCGACGACAGGGTCTGTCGGTGCGACAGTCATTGCGGGCGGCATTTCACCGGTCGGGGTACCCGTCTGCATGGAGGCGGTTTCGGCGGTGGTCTGGTTGGGTTCGGGGGTATAGGTATCCATTATTATTACCGTGGCTTTCCGTTGGAGGGAAGCCTTCCTTTCTTTTTTATGCGTGCGGGATGCTTGGGTATTTGGGATCGGTGCGGCAAATCAGGTCATGACCACGGGAACGATTTCATCACCGTCGAAGGTCATGCGGTCGATGCAAAGCATCCGGTGTCCCGCTTCCAGGTCGCCGATGATGCGGCGATGGTAGACAATCAGCCAGTCATCCTCGGTGCCTTCCACGTGCAGATAGCCGTGATGACCGGGACCGTTGGCAATTTCTGACGAAGACAGGACGGTTTTACCGGTTTTGCAGATTTCGGTGGGCGATGCGGAATGGCTTGATGCGACATGATAGGTACCGTTGGTCCAGCCGCCCTCCGACCACATGAAGTGATAGACGCCGCCTCGCTTCAACATGCAGGGACCTTCGACATAGCCGTCCGGCGTGATCGAGCGGAAGATTTCACCATCTTCAAACGGGACAAAGCCGTCCATCGTTTCGTTCATGATCGCCATATTGCAGTGTCCCCAACCGCCGTAGTAGAGGTAAATTGTGCCGTCGTCATCCTTGAACAGATGCGCATCAATCGGCTGTGCGCCGTGGATGATTTTTCCGATCAGCGAGGTGCCGATCAGATTGCGGAACGGACCTGCGGGCGAGTCGGAAACTGCGATTTCCAGACCGCCGCCCTCGTCATCCGCATGGATGTCGTTTGTGGCGAACATCAGGTAATATTTGCCGTCCTTTTCGATGATGGTCGGTGCCCAGACCGCCCGATGGACATACGGATAGCCGGACATATCGATGATGCCCTCATGCTTTTCCCAGTGGATCAGATCGGATGAGGAGAAGGCATCGATGTTCATTTGATCCTCGTATTTTGTGAAGGAACGGGTGACGTAGATATAGTATTTGCCTTCGTAAAAACGTGCTTCAGGGTCGGCGTACCAGCCGTTGACGATAGGATTCATAATAAGCGCTCCTTATATCAGATGGTAGTCTTTTGCATAGCGGTATAGAACGGGTGTGATGCCGGGATAGGTCAGATGGGCGTCGTCCGGCAGGGTATCAAAGGACCGCACCTCTGCCATTTCGCTGTCGGGGATTGGTCCGAGGGTACGGATCTCTGCAAGGAATACCATACCGTTTGCGTGGCCGTGGGCATCTCCTGCGGTATAGTCAAACCCGGCGCGGATGTCATAGTCCAGCGCGCCCGATTCCTCGTAAAGCTCGCGCTTTGCCGCCGCAAGCGGTGTTTCGCCGGGTTCGATGTGACCGCCCTGCGTTTCCCATGTGGTACGTGCGGCATGGCGGCTGAACAGCAGACATCCGCCGTATTCCGACAGAACCACGACATATTTGTAGGTTTTCAGACTGCCGGCCGGAAATACATGGCAGTACATTGGCGAGCGTCTCCTTTCCTTGTCGGATGTTACTATCATTATATCATGCTTTTATCTAAAATTCAACAGTATTCGGAAATCGTCTGAAATTATGGCAGCTGCATTTCAAACACGACCGTTCCGTCCCGCCGGTCTGTCACGCGCAGAAGCAGCGGCGGTGCTTCCGGCTCCTCCGTGATCTGCCGGTGCACGCGGTCACCGAGACGGAGCAGCAGATTCTGCAATGTGATATCCGCGGCAAACCGGTCTGCACAGTCTGTGCGGATCAGGAGTTCACCGGTAAAGTCATTTCCGTAGATGAGCTGTAAATTATCGTATAACGCGCCGTCACGGAACCGGCTGATTTTATAGTCCACATATTCCCTGTAATCGTCATCCCATGACCGGTAGGCGTCGTCGTCCCGGTGTACCGTATCCGGATAATGGTCGGCAATGTATGCGCCAAGCCATTCGGTGACTGCCGCGGCACCAATATAGTTCAGATGGGAGGCATCGGAATAAATATCGGTGCTGTACTGGATGGCCGGGCAGTCCAGCATATTCAGATACGCAACATGATCCCAGGTGTGTTCGGCAAAATATGCGTCCAGCGAAGCGGCGGCGTTGAAGTTTTCCTGCACGGCGGCAAACGGAAGATAGGTAAAGAGCAGCCGGATGCCGTGTGCCTCACAGTAGGAGATCATCCGGTTCAGATAATCCTCTCCGATGGGCGGCAGCGGTGATATGGCTTCCGCAGTACCGGGACGGTAATCCGGCATGGCGCACAGTCCCAGCGCAAACGCGGCTCCCTTCTGCGGAATGTTTCTGGGTTGGAAGTTATCCTTTTTGATCTCGCTCCAGCGGTTATGGTAGATGGCGAGATTGAACAGAAAGTCGATCCGGTTTTCGTAGTCGTCGAAAATGTCGTTGACCGCTTCGATTTTGACGGACGAAAGCGGGAATGCATCAAACTGGACGCGCTGCTGATCGCGGGCATCGGTGCGGTATTTTCCGTTTCCGATTCCGGCATATTCAAATAAGCTGAACAGATCGACGACAACGAGCGTCGGATCGGTGTAGGCATCCAGCATTTGCAGGACATAATAGGAAACCGGAAGCGTGCAGTTGCTCTGACCGAAATTGTAGGAGGGAATGCTCCGGTTTGCCCACATTTCCTGCGGCAGCAGGGCATCGTAGGTATGACTTGTTCCCATAAAAATGACGTCGATATTGTTCGGTTCCGCAAAAAACTGCCGGTACTTTTCATCGACTTCCGTTTTATCAAGAAAGGAACGGACGCCGAATATCGCGGCGAACAGGATTGCCAGAAACAGACCTGCGCCGGTCAACCGTTTTAGAACATGCTTTATCATGGCTGTAGGGCTCCTGTATGAGCAGACTCCTTTCGATTGTTAAAATTTAATCGATTGCAAAATTGCATTTTGCAATCGGTCTCATCGGGCTGACGCAGCCCGATGGCTCCCGTTGGTCGCTTTGAAGGAGTCTTTTTGGGCGGGAGACCCGCCCAAGCGACGCAATTTGTTTATATATCGCCCGTTGGGCGATAAAGGTAGGCAATTTTGCAATTGCCTAATTGTTAAAATTGGAAGTAGATAAAACCTGCTGCATCGTAATTGGTCCCCCATACACCGAAAACGACAATCGCAAGGATGGAGAGAATGTATACGGTCCAGCGGAATACCAGCGGCTGCGCTTCCAGAAGATCGCTGAGCCTGCATCCGCGATATGCCATGATATCCGAAAAGAGCAGAATGCCGATGCCGGACAGCATAACGGAAAATTCCTGCTGCGAAAGACCGAAGGAATAAATGGATTGATCGAACAGTACCCATGCGTCAAAATGAAACAGCAGATTGCGCATCAGCCGGATTGCCGTATCGATGGTATCGGCGCGGAAAAAGATCCATGTGATATCCACCAGCGCGAAGGTGAGCAGGGTACGCGTGATCTGTTCGCCGAGAGAAACGGTGCGGGTGGGGGATTTTGTGCGGCGGAGCTTCTTTGCCGTGCGGTCGAGGAGGTCTTCTGCAATCTGAAACATGCCGTTCAGCAGTCCCCATACCACAAAGGACCATTCAGCGCCGTGCCACAGACCGCTGACCGCAAATACGATGAGCAGATTCCGATAGGTTCTTGCAGTGCCGCGGCGGCTTCCGCCAAGCGGTATATACAGATAGTCCCGGAACCAGGAGCTCAGAGAAACGTGCCACCGTCTCCAGAATTCCCTGACGGATGTGCTGAGATACGGTGTGTGGAAATTGTCCATCAGACGAATGCCCAGCGTCTGTGCAGCTCCCTGCGCAATGATGGAATAGCCGGCGAAATCGCAGTAAATCTGAAAGGCAAACAACACCGTTGCCGCAAGAATATAGGCGCCGGACAGGTCTGTATCTGACGTATAGACCGCATCGACAAAGATGGCGATTCTGTCGGCGATGACCATTTTCAGAAAGAAGCCCCAGATCATTGTGACAAATCCGCGGCGGAATGCTGTCCAGTCAGGACGCCGCATGTTCTGTAATTCTGCGATCAGATTGGAGGAGCGCTCGATCGGACCGGCGACCAGCTGCGGAAAAAAGGAGACAAACAGCGCGTAACGAATGAAGTTTTTTTCCGCCGCCACATGGTTTCGGTACACATCGATGGTGTATCCGATCGCCTGAAAGGTATAGAACGAGATGCCGACAGGCAGCAGAAGGTCCCATGCCGGCGCTGATACCGTAATGCCGATGCACTCCCCGAGGGAAACGATCACATCGAAGAACAGGTTCAGATATTTGAAAAAGAAGAGGATTGCCAGATTGGAACCGATGCCTGCGCCGAGAATCAGCCGCTTCAGCCGAATCCCGGACGGATCGTTTGGCGCATGTGTGCCGGAAACTTTTTCAATGGCAAGCGCACATCCGTAGGTGACAACAGTGGAAAACAGCAGCAGCAAAGCATACTTAGCGTTCCACGACATATAAAAATAATAACTGCATAACAGCAGCCACAGCGGCTTTGCGGTGCGCGGAAGCAGATGAAACGTAAGAAGCACCGCCGGAAAAAATAAGAGAAAATGTACAGAATTGAATAGCATGGTTCGCACCGTTCTTTCTGCTTTGACGCCGGATGACGGGGAGGGGGACATCGTTTTCCCTGTGCCGCCGGATCGCATTTCTATCTGAAATATTATATCATAGATCTGCTGCATCGTCAATATTTTGCGCGGTCTTTCTCTGAATCCGCGGAAACCGGCGCTGAAACGGTTGACAACCGTGGGCTTTTCTGTTATAATGAATATAAAAAGAACTGTCGTTCTATGTTGTCGCGGGGAGGTGCTGTTGTGGCTTTGACAAAGCAATCGGAATCGTATCGCATGACCGTGGAAGCAGTGCGTCAGGCAGCGGCGGTCATTCCGCTCTGGACTCCGGCGGCAGAGCAGATGCTTCTGTCGGTGAAAAGCCAGACGTGCTTCTTTACCGGACATCGGGATGTGGTCGGTCACGGCGCGCAGGATGCGGATGTGTTCCGGCAGGCACTGCGTACCTGGCTGGATGCGCAGGTGGAAGCAATGGTCTATCAGGGCTTCTCGACGTTTTTATGCGGTGGTGCAAGAGGCTTTGACCTGCTTGCTGCGGCGTCGGTATTGCAGGCAAAACAGCTGTACCATCCGGGACTGCGGCTGATTCTTCTTCTTCCGTGCAGAGAGCAGACACGCGGCTGGAATGAGCGTGATCTGTCCCTGCATCTGGCGGTATTGCAGCGTGCGGAGGCATTTTATCTTCAGGAGACATATGATCGCAGCTGTATGCATCGCAGAAACCGTCTGCTGGTTGATCTGTCGATCACCGGAATCGCTTATTATGATCCGGGACGGCAGCACAGCGGCACGGGAATGACGGTGCGGTATGCGCAGAGCCGCGGGACCCCGCTGTTGTTTATGCCGCTTGGCGTCGGTGCGGAGGGGTCTGCCACATGAGCGCACGGCGGGTTGGGTATGCATCCGCGGCGGCGGTGCTGTTTGTGGCTGAGGTATGGATTGCGCTGTATGTAAAGGATGCCTTTCTCCGTCCGTATGGCGGCGACATTCTGGTTACAGTTCTGCTTTGCTGTCTTCTGCGTGCGGTGTTTCCGCGACGGATACCGATGCTGCCGCTGTGGGTGCTGCTGTTTGCCTTTGCGGTGGAATTTGCACAGGCGCTTGGGATCGCATCTCTGATTCCGGAGGGGTGGACCGTTCTGCGCATTGCCGTCGGCAGTTCGTTTTCCGTCTGGGATCTGGTCTGCTACGCGGTCGGATGTGTTCTGTTTGCCGGCGCGGAATGGCTGCTTGCAGTACGGAAAATCAGAAAATTTGAGAAAGACTATTGACAAAACCCCGGAATGGTGTTATAATCAACATAATCATACAGGAAATCTTTTTGGAAGGAGACCGATCATGAATGTTTCTGCGGCAATGATGATGATGACCGGAATGCGCATGTGTGACATGTGCACTTGTGTTATGCAGTTTTTTGTGACCGGCGCTCCGGAAAAGAATACCGCCGCATAAGCAGTTGCGGTCCGTTTTCAGGAAATCAAGGAGGGCTTTGGTCAGAAAACCGGAGTCCTCTCTTTTGTTTCTTGCCGTGTCCTCACGGAATCCTGTATGGGACGCATGTATCCAAATTTCATATTATAAAAGGAGAAAAAACCATGAAAAAGTTTCTCGCTCTGATCCTGTGTGCACTGCTTGCACTGTCCTTCACCGCTTGTTCTTCCGGCGGTCTGGAAATCGCTGTCCCCAATGATACCACCAACGAAGCACGCGCACTGCTCCTGCTGGAAGCAAACGGCATCATCAAGCTCAAGGAAGGCGCCGGCATCACCGCTACCATCATGGACATCGCGGAAAACCCCAAGAACATCACCTTCAAGGAAGTCGAAGCTGCACAGATTCCCAACATCCTTAAGGACGTTGACTATGCCGTTATCAACTCCAACTATGCCATCGAAGCAGGTCTGGATCCGATGAAGCAGTCCCTGACCATCGAAGGCTCCTATTCCGCATATGCAAACATTGTTGCAGTCAAGGAAGGCAACGAAGGTACCGATAAGATCAAGGCGCTGGTTGCAGCACTTTCCTCTCAGAAGGTTGCTGACTACATCACCGCTACCTATGCCGGTGCTGTTGTTTCCACTGTTGACGCGCCCACCGACGGCTTTGATGCATCCGTTGACTATGCCTCCCTCGCAGGTCAGACCATCACCGTTGCGGCTTCTCCCGCACCGCACGCGGAAATCCTTGCTGTTGCAAAGGAAATCCTCGCTGAAAAGAATGTTACCCTCGAAATCATGGAATTCACCGATTATGTCCAGCCCAACAACGTTGTTGAAAGCGGCGAAGTCGATGCAAACTACTTCCAGCATACCCCCTACCTCGATGACTTCAATGCACAGAACGGTACGCACATCGTATCCGCTGCTGCGATCCATGTCGAGCCGATGGGTCTGTACGGCGGCAAGCAGTCTTCTCTGGACGCACTCAAGTAAGATGGGTGTCTGACTGACTGTTCCATGATCGAACTCCGAAATTTAACCAAAACATTTACCACCAGCGCCGACGACGGCACAACCGTGACGTTTGACGCGCTGAAGCAGGTATCCCTGACGGTCAATGACGGGGATATCTACGGCATCATCGGCATGTCCGGCGCGGGCAAGTCCACGCTGGTTCGCTGCATCAACATGCTGGAGCGTCCGACTGAGGGTCAGGTGCTGATTGACGGTGTGGATGTCGGTGCGCTCAAAGCAAAGGAGCTGCGCGATATCCGCCGCGACGTGACGATGATTTTCCAGGGCTTCAATCTGCTGATGCAGAGAACCTGCCTTGCCAATATTACATTTCCGCTGGAGCTGACCGGCATGAAGCGTTCCGATGCGAAGAAGAAAGCACGGGAGCTTCTGGAAACCGTCGGTCTTCCGGACAAGGCGAATGCGTATCCTGCACAGCTGTCCGGCGGTCAGCAGCAGCGTATTGCCATTGCGCGCGCACTGGCGACCAATCCCCGTGTTCTGCTCTGCGACGAAGCGACAAGCGCACTGGACCCCAATACCACACATGCCATTCTCGAGCTGATCCGCAAGATCAACCGCGAGCTTGGCATTACGGTCATCATCATCACCCACCAGATGTCGGTGGTTGAGGAGGTCTGCTCGCATGTTGCCATCCTCGACGAGGGGCGTGTTGTGGAAATGGGCGAGGTTGCAGAGGTCTTTGCCAATCCCAAATCCGATGCTGCAAAGCGTCTGGTTTATCCCGATGCGGGCAAAGCGTCGGATGACGATGCGGAAAAATCTGCGGGCATTGCGGCAGCGGCGCGTTCCGGTGAACGTGTTCTGCGCGTCGTATTCAACGGCTCGCACACCACAGACAAGCCGTTTATTACACAGATGGCGATCGATACCGGCATTGCGGTGAACATTCTGTATGCGTCGACGCGCTGTCTTGGCGACCGTGTCTTCGGCGATATGCTGCTTGGTATTCCCGATGACAAAAACAGTTTTGAAACCGTGCTTTCCTATTTTGCAAAGGACACGGATATCATCATTGAAGAAGTGATAAAGGAGGATGACCATGCTTGACCGTATGTTTACCTCCGAAGCGCTCGAGGAAGCGCTGTGGATTCTGAAAAACGAATTCCCGATGGCAGTCTGGGAGACGATTTATGTCACGGTTCTGGCAACGCTGTTTGCCATTGTGCTGGGCCTTCCGCTCGGTGTTCTGCTGGTTGCAGGAGAAAAGAACGGCGTTCTGCCGCTGCCTGCACCGGTGATGAGTGTGCTGAATGTCATCATCAACCTGCTGCGCTCGGTTCCGTTCCTCATTCTGATGATCCTTGTGTTCCCGCTGACACGACTGATTGTCGGTACGTCCGTCGGTACCGTCGCATCGATTGTACCGCTGGTCATCGCCGCGTTCCCGTTTGTTGCGCGTCTGGTCGAATCCAGCCTGCGCGAGGTCAACCCCAATATCATTGAAGCTGCGCAGAGCATGGGTGCGTCGCCGATGCAGATTATCTGCAAAGTGATGCTTCCCGAAAGCGTTCCGTCTCTGATTTCCAACGCGACCATTGCGATCACGACCATTCTCGGTTATTCTGCAATGTCGGGTATCATCGGCGGCGGCGGTCTGGGTCAGATTGCGATCAACTACGGCTATTACCGTTATCGGTATCTGGTCATGGTGATCGCGGTGGTTCTGCTGATTCTGATTGTGCAGATTTTCCAGTCCGTCGGTACGACACTGGCTGTCAAGTCGGACAAGCGCATCAAAAAGAAATAAGCATCTTCTGCCGTTCTGTGTACTGCTGTATGCGGAACGGCTTTTTTTGTGCAAAAGATGGAACAATTTTGAGATACCTATTGCAATTTCTGTGCTTTTGCGGTAAAATAAACAAGAAGACAACGTTTTTGCCGGTGGGATTTCACAAATCAACCCATTGGCAGCAGAAAGGATTTACGACCATGAAATTTCAATTTCTCGGAACTGCGGCGGCGGAGGGCATTCCCGCGCTGTGGTGCCGCTGCGACGCCTGCCGCCGCTCGCGCGAGATGGGCGGACGTGCCATCCGTACCCGCTCACAGGCGATCATCAACGATGAGCTGCTGATCGACTTCCCGGCGGACACCTACAAGCATTTTCTGGACAACCGTCTCGATCTGACGGATGTGAAGTGGTGCTTTATCACCCACAGCCATTCCGACCATTTATATGCTACCGATTTTTCCTGTCTCAATCCCGGCTTTTCGCATGTACAGGACGGCTATCATCTGGCGCTTTACGGCTCGGATAAGGTTGGCGAGAAGCTCGCACCGGTGATGGGAAGTCTTGCATCCAACGGTCTTGCATCGTTTACCGAGATCGCGCCGTTTGTGCCGGTTTCGGTCGGATGTTATACCGTGACTGCACTTCCTGCCATCCACGACGTGAACGCAGGGCCGCTGTTCTACATGATTTCGGACGGCGAAAAGACGGTGCTGTATGCGCATGACACGCACTATTTCCACGAGGATGTCTGGGCATACTTCAAGGCGCAGGGTGTGCATTTCGACATGGTATCGCTGGACTGTACCAATGCCTGCCTGCCGCTGACCTATGTCGGTCATATGGGGCTGGAGGAAAACGCACAGGTGCGTGCGCGGATGCTCAAAGAAGGCTATGCCGATGAAACCACGCGCTTTGTCTGCAATCACTACTCGCACAACGGTATTTCCGTTGTTTATGATGACTTTGTCCCTGTTGCCGGAAAAGAGGGCTTCCTTGTATCTTATGACGGCATGATTATGAGGATCTGATGATGAAAGAACTGCAAATGATCAAAACGGAGCTGCACATCGGTCTGGAAGCACCTGTCCGGCTGCTGCATGTGACCGACTCGCATATCTGCCTTGCAAACGAAGCCGACGCGGCATACGATCCGGAGCTTCCCGCTCATGCAAAACAGCGGGGAGATTCGTTCGGCGGCGAGGAACAGGTGGAATCGTATTTTGAGCAGGCGCTGGACT
>SVRM01000162.1 GCA_015064785.1 Oscillospiraceae bacterium | reverse complement strand
GCGGCTTGCTGTGTCGTCTGTGCATCCGACGGTTATCCCGGAAAGTACGAGACCGGCTATCCGATGACGCTTCCCGAAACCACCGATACCGAGGCGGTTTACGTCGCAGGCGCAAAAATCAAGGACGGTGTTCTTGTCACCGGCGGCGGACGTGTACTCGGTGCCGTTGCGGTCCGTGACACACTGAAAGAAGCCATCGATGCGGCTTATGTTGTCGCTGACGGCGTGCAGTTTGCAAACAAGTATATGCGCCGTGACATCGGACAGCGCGCCCTTGCCGCAAAGAACTGACATTTTGTACAATCGAAAGGAATCAAATAACAGATATGGTATATCGCGTATTTGTAGAAAAAAAGCCCGCTCTGGCAGGTGAAGCGCGTTCGCTTCTCTCCGACCTCAAAACCCTGCTCGGCATGGAAGGTCTGACGGGGCTGCGTATGTTCAACCGTTACGATGTCGAAAATATCGATGCCGATCTCTTTGCATACGCAAAGCAGGTTGTCTTCTCCGAGCCGCAGCTGGACATCACCTATGACGAGCTGCCCTGCGTTCCCGGTGCGTCCGTTTTCGCAGTTGAGTATCTGCCCGGTCAGTTTGACCAGCGCGCAGACTCCGCAGCACAGTGTATCCAGATTCTCTCCCAGGGCGAACGTCCCGACGTCCACTCCGCAAAGGTTTACATTGTGGAAGGCACCGTTTCCGAGGATGATCTTGCCCGCATCAAGCACTATGTCATCAACCCCGTCGAAAGCCGCGAGGCGTCGATGGAAAAGCCCGAAACGCTGAAGGTCGAATACGAAATTCCGACCGAGGTCGAAACCCTCGACGGCTTCTGCGCACTGGATGACGATGCTCTGGCAGCGTTTGTCAAAGAAAAAGGTCTTGCTATGGATCAGGACGACCTGCGTTTCTGCCGCGACTACTTCAAAAACGAAGAACACCGCGACCCGACGATTACCGAAATCCGCATGATCGACACCTACTGGTCCGACCACTGCCGTCATACCACGTTCCTCACCACCATCGATTCCGTCAAGTTCGAGGATCCGCTGCTGGAGGAAACCTACAACGATTACATTGCGACCCGTGCAGAGCTCGGCAGAACCAAGCCGATCAATCTGATGGACATCGGTACGCTTGCCGCAAAGTATCTGCGCAAGACAGGTAAACTCGACAAGCTCGATGAATCCGAGGAAATCAATGCCTGCACCGTCAAGATGCAGATTGAGGTCGAGGGTCAGATGGAAGACTGGCTGCTCCTCTTCAAGAACGAAACCCACAACCACCCGACCGAAATCGAACCGTTCGGCGGTGCGGCTACCTGTATCGGCGGTGCCATCCGTGACCCGCTGTCCGGTCGCTCCTACGTCTACGCGGCTATGCGTGTGACCGGTGCCGCTGACCCGACCGTTCCCGTTTCCGAAACGATGGCAGGCAAGCTGCCGCAGAGAAAGATCGTCACGACTGCCGCTGCTGGTTACTCCTCCTACGGCAACCAGATCGGTCTTGCAACCGGTCAGGTCGATGAGCTTTACAACCCCGGCTACGCGGCAAAGCGTATGGAAATCGGCGCGGTCATCGCAGCGGCTCCCGCAGAAAATGTCCGCCGCGAATGCCCCGAGCCCGGTGATATCGTCATTCTGCTCGGCGGTCGTACCGGTCGTGACGGATGCGGCGGTGCAACCGGCTCCTCCAAGTCCCATACCGAAGAATCCCTGACCTCCTGCGGCGCAGAAGTTCAGAAGGGTAACGCACCTGAGGAACGCAAGCTGCAGCGTCTGTTCCGCAACCCGACCGCAACCAAGATGATCAAGCGCTGCAACGACTTCGGTGCCGGCGGTGTCTCCGTCGCCATTGGTGAGCTTGCTGACGGTCTTGCCATCAACCTGAATGCCGTTCCCAAGAAGTACGACGGTCTGGACGGTACGGAACTGGCAATTTCCGAGTCCCAGGAACGTATGGCAGTTGTCGTTGCGGCAGAAGATGTAGAAGCCTTCTGCGCCATCGCAACCTCCGAAAATCTCGAAGCAACGGTTGTTGCCGAAGTTACCGAATCCCCGCGTCTGACGATGAAGTGGAACGGCAAGACGATCGTTGACCTGTCCAGAACCTTCCTCAACTCCAACGGTGCAGAAAAGCACATTGATATCGCACCCGTCAAGCCCGAATCTTTCGCCAAGACGGTCACAGGCTCCTTTACCGACAACATGACCGCCCTCGCGTCCGACCTCAATGTCTGCTCCAAGCGCGGTTTGTCCGAACGCTTTGACTCCACCATCGGCGCAGGTACCGTCATGATGCCGTTCGGCGGCAAGCATCAGCTGACGCCCAACCAGGCAATGGTCAACTTGATCTCCGTTGAAAAGAAGCACACCAAGGCTTGCTCCTACATGGCATGGGGCTACAATCCCGACATCGCCATGAAGAGCCCCTACCATGCATCCTATCTCGCTGTCGTCGAATCCGTTTCCAAGCTGATTGCCGCAGGTGCGGACAAGACCGACGTTTACCTGACCTTCCAGGAATACTTTGAAAAGCCCGGCCGCGATCCCAAGCGTTGGGGTAAGCCGCTGTCTGCGCTGCTCGGTGCATTCCGTGCGCAGAAGTCCCTCGGTTACGCTGCCATCGGCGGCAAGGACTCCATGTCCGGCTCGTTTGAACAGCTCGACGTTCCGCCGACCCTCGTTTCCTTTGCTGTCACCACCGGCAACACCGATGAGGTCATCACGCCCGAATTCAAGGCAGCAGGACACAAGGTCATCCTCATGAAGCCCGAAATCGGCGAAGACGGTCTGCCCACCGCAGAATCTCTGCTGGCTGTCTACGACAAGGTAACAGAACTCATGCGTGCCGGCAAGGTTGCGGCTGCGTATACGCCTACCTACGGCGGTATTGCAGAAGCTGTCATGAAGATGGCATTCGGTAACGGCATCGGCTTTGCTTACGACAAGAAGTTCCCAATCGAGGAAATGTTCGGATACAACTACGGCGCATTCCTGCTCGAGATGACCGGAAGAACACCTTGCGGTGCAACTGTTGTCGGTACGACCACCGATGACGGCAAGATCTCGCTTGGCAAGGAAGCCCTTGCACTTGATGATCTGCTCGCGCTGTATGAAGGCAAGCTCGAGGGCGTCTTCTCCTGCAACATTCACCACGATCAGGAAGACCGTGAGATCCCAACCTTCTCCCATATCGCAGACTCCCGCGTTGCACCCAAGGCGGCTGTCGCAAAGCCGCGCGTGCTGATCCCCGTCTTCCCGGGTACCAACTGTGAATTCGACTCCGCAAAGGCGTTTGCCGATGCAGGCATCGAGCCCGAAATTATCGTCATCAACAACCTCTCCGGCGCATCCATTGCGGAATCCGTCAATGTTTTTGCAAAGAAGGTTGCACAGTCGCAGATCATCTTCGTTCCCGGCGGCTTCTCCGGCGGTGACGAACCGGACGGCTCCGGTAAGTTCATCACCGCATTCTTCCGTGCAGGCGCGGTTAAGGAAGCGGTCACCGATCTGCTTGATAACCGCGACGGTCTGATGGCAGGTATCTGCAACGGCTTCCAGGCACTCATCAAGCTGGGTCTGGTTCCCTACGGCAAGATCATCGACACCGACGACACCTGCCCGACGCTGACATTCAACACCATCGGACGCCACCAGTCCCGCATCGTCCGCACCAGAATTGCGTCCAACAAGTCCCCGTGGCTCGCAGAACGCGAAGTCGGCGATGTCATCTCCGTACCGATCTCCCACGGTGAGGGTCGCTTCCTCGCATCCGAGGAATGCATCAAGGCGCTTGCCGAAAACGGTCAGATCGCAACGCAGTACGTCGATCTTGACGGTGTTCCCACGGCTGACATCCACTTCAACCCGAACAATTCCGCGTGTGCAATCGAGGGTATCACCTCTCCCGACGGACGTGTCTTTGGTAAGATGGGACACTCCGAGCGTATCGGCGAGGGTCTTTACAAGAACGTGGAAGGCAACTTCGACCTCGGCATGTTCCGCGCAGCAGCAAAGTATTTTAAGTAATTTCGCAATGATTCCCAAAAGGTTGTAGGGGCGATTCACGAATCGCCCGTGCAATCTGAATGGTATCATCATTTATCCGATTACAGTACAATCATCATCCGTCCGGCAGCGGGCGATTCATGAATCGCCCCTACTTCATTCTGTTCTGTCGGATGATCTCTGTAAAAAATGCTATCCCACAATTTCAAATGAAAGAGGATACAACAACTATGATGACAGATATTGAAATCGCACAATCCGTGGAAATGCGCCCGATTCTGGAAATCGCCGCAAATGCCGGCATTCCGACCGAGGATCTGGAGCTTTACGGCAAGTATAAGGCAAAGATTCCGCTGA
>SVRM01000038.1 GCA_015064785.1 Oscillospiraceae bacterium | reverse complement strand
TCTGATTGAATATTGACAAATATCATTTCAGGAATATTCGTTACCCACAAACACCGTCAATGCCACAATGTTGCGGTCGATTCATGAATCGACCCTACAATCATAAAGAATCATCTAAGACTTACACCTTCATATAGCGTCTGAGGGAAATACCGGAGCCGACCATACCGGCAACCACGCCGATGACGACAAATCCGAGCAGAATATAGGACTGCACATCGGTGAACGGTGCCACCGCAATCATCTTGTATTCGCCGGACATGGCATTGTAGATGGCGTTGTACAGCACGCTCTGCAGAACATAGCCAAGTCCTGCGGAAATCAGACCGATGATGATACCTTCGATGATAAACGGCGTTGTCATAAAGAAATTGGTTGCGCCGATATACCGCATTGCGGAGATTTCACGGCTGCGCGATTCGACGCCGATCTTGATTGTGTTGATAATAATAAAAATACTGACGACAAACAGGATTGCCAAGAACCAGATAAAGATAAATGACACACCGCTCTTGATGCTTTCGATGTCGTTTGCGATGTCGGTACGATTGTTGACCTTTGAAACATGGTCAAACTTGCCGAGCGCATAAACGAGATTGGCAACGCGCGAATTGTCCTCATATGTAATTTTGAAGACGTCAGGAAGCGGATTTTCCTCCGCAATCTCCTCAAACAGATACGAATATTCCTCATATCTGGAACGCTCGGATTCCAAGCCCTCTTCTTTGGAGACAAAGACAACATTTTCAACATTGTCAAGTGCATGAATCTTTGCCGACAGCGCCTCAACCTCTTCATCCGTTGCCTCGGTGTTGACAATGACAACGATTTCGTTGAGCTTAGCAACTTCCTCGATATTGACATTGACATTGTAGACCAAAAGAGAAAAGCTCCCCATCAAAACAAGACATGACAGCAGAACCGTGATCGCTGCCAGACTCATCAGACCGTTTCGCCAGATGCCCTTGAATGCCTGGGAAAAGAAGTATCCGATATTATACATTCTCATCTTCGAACATACCTCCGATTCTGTCATCAACAACATGTCCGTCGCGGATCGTGATGACACGCTTCTGGAAATAGTCGACAATATTCTTTTCATGGGTGACAACAATGACAGTCTTGCCCTTGGAATTGATCTTGGCAAGCAGATTCATGATCTCCATCTTCATCTTCGGGTCGATGTTGGCCGTCGGCTCGTCCGCGATGATGATGCGCGGATTGTTGGCAAGCGCCCTTGCAAGTGCCACACGCTGCTGTTCACCGCCGGACAGCTCCGAGGGGAAATTCTTGTATTTGTCGACCAGACCGACAATGGAAAGGATCGTCGGCACACGGCGCTTGATGACTGAGGTCGGTTCTCCGATGACGCGCATCGCAAAAGCGACGTTTTCATATACGGTCTTTTTATCAAACAGACGGAAATCCTGGAATACCATGCCGAGCTGACGGCGATAGTACGGAATCTTGTAGTTCGGGATTTTCGTCAGGTCGTAATCGCCCACGCGCAGAACACCAGAGGATACCTTTTCCTCACGCAGCAAAAGCCGCATCAGCGTCGACTTGCCCGCGCCCGATGCACCGACGATGAAGACGAACTCGCCGTCCTCGATCTTCAGGTTGACATTTTCCAGCGCAACGGTACCATTTGGAAATATTTTACTTACGTCATTAAATTCGATCATAGAACTCCATCCTGAATTGTGAATTATGCATAGTATGAGACTGCATTTCGGATCATCCATTGACATTGCGCACAATTTTTGGACTATACACACGAAACGCGCCAACCCTGTCCCCGATCAACCGGAGCTGCGGATTGACGCATTTGCGCATCGTAATGTCATTGGGTGATTGCGTTCTCCCGGCTCCGATGTTGGGGTGTCCTGACAGAATCAGTACTTGATCGGCTTGGAGGACAGGTACTTCTGTACCATCAAAGCAACCTTGAATGTGATAGCATGTTCAAACTCACGCAGATCCAGACCCGTGAGCTTGCGGATCTTTTCCAGTCGATAAACCAGCGTATTTCTATGTACGAACAGCTTGCGGGAGGTTTCGGAGACATTGAGGTTGTTTTCAAAGAAGCACTGAATGGTCATCAGCGTTTCGCGGTCGAGCGCTTCAAGGCTGCCCTTCTTGAAAACCTCATTCATGAACATTTCGCAAAGTGTCGTCGGCAGCTGATAAATCAAGCGGCCGATGCCAAGATTTTCATAGGAAATGATATTCTTTTCGGTGTCAAACACCTTGCCGACCTCAATGGAGGTCTGTGCTTCCTTGTAGGAACGCGCCAAGTCTTTGATGGTAGATACCGCAGTACCGATACCGATGGATACCTTGGTATAGAATTCCGCGTTGATGGTATCCGCAATCTGCTTTGCCATCTTTTCGACTTCGCGGATTTCGTAATTGGGCTTGACTTCCTTGATGAGGACAACATCATGCTCGCTGACATTGATGACAAAATCCTTGTTCTTGTCCGGGAACATATTCTGCACGACATCGTAGGGAATGATATCGATCTTTCCGTAGAACTTGATCAGAATCGCAATACGCATCACTTCTGTCGAGAAATGCAGCTCTTTGGATTTGATGTAGATGTCGCTTGGGAGAATGTTATCAAGGATGATATTCTTGATGAACGAGCTCTTGTCGTACTTTTCATCGTACAGATTCTTGATGTTGCTCAAGGAAACCGCAAGAACCATGGCAAGCTCTTCCGCCTTCTTGTCTTCACCCTCGACAAAAATGATGTACTCATTCTTTGTCGCGCCGCCGATCGGACGGTAGGTATAGCCGCCGGACACGACAGAATCCGTGGTATATGCCATTTCGTCACGGATTCCCTGTCTGGTTTCGCCGATCTTGACAAGCTCGCTGCAGGAAATAATTACGCCATTTTCATCAATGACCCCAATCACCCGTTCCACTGCTTCTCTCATCTGATGAATAATACCCTGGAACAATCTGGTTGACATATGGTGCCTCCTCCTAATTTTGAAACACAGCAGGCAATCTCAGCCGCCGCGGATTTTTTCGTAATCGCCGAATGCGTTGGTGTTGTCGCTTGAAAACTCAGATGCTTTTCACTGTATAAACAATGCCGATCGCAGCGATGACAGCTGCGAGTGCATACAGCACATAGTGATATGCGAAATAGAAGATGCCGAACGAGCCGCACCACAGCAGTGCCGCACCGATCAGTGCCAGTACACAGACCGCCAGCGGCTGCCACAGTGCAATCCCGGCAAACGCACGCGGGTACTTCTTCGCCGCAGCAAGGAACAGAACGAGTGCGGCAATCGGAAGGATCACAGCACCGATTCTGCTCACCATCTGGAGCAGGTGGCTGAATGTGCGGACGGTAGACAGACCGAAGCCTGCGTGAATCAGAAAGCCCTCTGCAAGGCACATGCAGGCAAGCGCAAAAAATGCACGGGGATAAATATACCAGATAAAATACAGAACACATGCACCGATCACAGCAGCAACCGAGTACGCACATGCGACCGAGGGATTCAAGAAGAAAATAATGCCGCAGAACAGCGAAATCGCACCGGTCACAAGCACGTTCCAGCGTGTCAGAATCCGTTTGCTGTCATCGATACCGCGCTTGGTACGCAGACCGAAGAAGACAGCAGCCGCCGCAAACAGGACGAGGCAGACAACCGACATCACAGGTCCGACAGTGTCGTAAATCTGGATGGTATTAAAGGAATTCTTCAGCGTCATAACGAGGGTGACTGCACAGACGGCAAGCACAAAGCCCAGCATCAGACGATTCATCATCAGGTCATTCTCTTCCTGTGTCATCACAGGCTTTGCGGGACCTGCTGTTTTTTTCAGTTTCTTCTTATTCTCACTCATATTCAAAACGAACCTTCCCCTGCTGTCGTGTCCGGCGCGGCAAACAGTTTAATATAGATTTGCGGATATCAAGATCCGCACTTATAATTCAAACGCATAGGTCACACAGGAAAGCACAAATCCCGACGCCGTTTCACAGCGCAGAATTCTGCGGCCCAGATTGACCGACGGAAAACCCGCCGCCGCGGCAAGCGCGACTTCCTTTGTATCGTACCCGCCCTCGGGACCGATGTAAATTGCGGCTGTCGGCGGTGCAGCGGCATTTCCGTCACCGACAGACAAACGCGTCCTTGCTTCATCCAGCACCGTTTTCAGCGATACTGTTCCGTCTCCCTCATAGCAGAACAGCGGCAAATCGGTCTTCCTGCCTTCCTCCACCGCACCGGCAAAGGAAATCGGCATTCCGATCTGCGGAATCATTCCGCGCCCGCATTGCTTTGCGGCTTCCTCGGCAATTTTCTGCCATCGCACAATTTTTTTCTGCGCATTCCGCTCATCCAGCTTGACAATGCATCTGGCACCGGCAACCGGAATCACGCGGGAAACGCCGAGCTCGACTGCCTTCTGCACGATGTATTCCATCTTATCGCCCTTCGGCAGTGACTGATACAGCGTGATTTCCAGCGGCAGTTCCGTGCTGTTTTCGTGAATCTCATCGATGTGCAGCAGAACCAACTCCGGCTTGATATCGGTAATTGTGCAGACGTATTCGGTTTTCTGCATATCGCAGACCGTCAGACGCTCTCCCACCGCCATGCGAAGGGAAAACGCGATATGGTGTGCGTCGTCTCCTGCGATCGGGATCATGCCCGCTGCAAGATCCATCGCATCGCGCGACAGGAAAAATCTTGCCATGGTTTAATAATTCCCTCCGAAGCGATTTTTGAGTTCCTCGGGATTTGCTGGTTTTTCAGCTCATCGCATTACTATTATACTACAAAATGCCCAATTTGTCAAAGGTTATTTTGGATATTATCCATAAATTTTTATTTTATTAACAATTTCAAGCTGTTTTCCGCTGTTTTTCCTGCAAAAATCGGCGTTTGGTCACGTTTCACAAAAGCTGTGTGATGATTTTGTGAAGAAACACCAAAACAAACGCCGTCCGGATTGCTCAGCGAACCGGTGAAAAAGCAAATGCCGTCCAGCCGTTATCGCGCACTTCATCCAGCACCGCAAAGCCGTTTTCCAGCATTGCCGCACGGACCTCCTCTGCGCGCTCGGTGATGATGCCGGAGGTAATATAAACCGCACCGTCGGCAAGCAGTTCTCCGATGTCCGGTGCCATGCGGATGATGATATCCGCCACGATATTTGCCGTGCAGATCGTATACGGCTGCGTTCTGTCGACATCGCGCAGCAGATCGGAAACACCGCAGGTGACATTCGTCACGCGGTTTTCCTCCATGTTTTCCTTCGCAACACGGACAGCCACCGGGTCGATATCATATGCATAGCAATCGCCCGCACCCAGCAGCGATGCGCAGATGGCAAGGATACCGGAGCCGGTACCGACATCAAGCATATGGTCACCAGGCCGGGTATACTTTTCAAGCAGCGATGCGCACAGACGTGTCGTCTCATGTGTGCCGGTACCGAATGCCATACCGGGATCCATGTGAACGATAATTTCGCCCTCGGATGCCTCATAGGTTTCCCACAGCGGCACAACAACCAGCTTTTCTCCGATTTTCGTCGGGTGATAATACTTTCTCCATGCCGTCGACCACGCTTCTTCATCGACGCCGACAAATTCAATGTCACATTCCACGCCGAGATCACGGAACCGGTCACGCAGGAACGCAGCATATTCCGCCAGACTCTTATCCTCCGGGACATAAATGGAAACCGCGATCTTGGTCTTGTCACAGTTCAGAATACTTTCGTCGATCAGATCGGCATATACCGTATCCATATCGATGTCGGAATAGTCCTCGATCATGATCTGATTATCCAGCAGCATCATAACCGCACAGATGGTTTCCTTATCCTCCAATTTACCGTTGACCTTCAGTTGTGTCCATTCCATAATTCACCACATCCCCGGCACCGTCGGCGGGGTTCTCCTTCCAAATCGGTTTCGATTGACATTCCAAAGGAGGCACATGCATCAAGCATGTGTCTCCTTCTATGCATTCTGTTTAATTTCTGTTTCCGAAAATCTTTCCGAGAAAGCTCTCTTTTTTCGTGTAATTGTTCTTTCCGCAGGACTCTGAGAACTGGCGCAGAATATCCTTCTGCTTTTCCGTCAGACTCTTGGGAACCTCGATGACAACGGTGAAATGCAAGTCCCCCTTGTTTTTGGAACCGAGTACCTGAATGCCCTTTCCGCGGATGGTGAAGACCGTGCCGGTCTGCGTTCCCTCGGGAATGGTATACTTGACATCGCCCTCCAGCGTCGGAACATCAATTTCCGCACCGAGGGTTGCTTCCGGGAATGTAATCGGAATTTCACAGGCAATATCGTAGCCGTCGCGCTCGAAGATATGATGCGGACGGACATTGACTGTCAGAATGACGTCACCGGTCGGACCGCCGTTCTTGCCCTCCGAACCCTGCTCGCGCAGTGCAAGCATCATGCCGTCATCGCACCCTGCGGGAATCGAAACCTCGATCTTCTTCTGTACCTTTCTTGCACCGGTACCGCGGCATGTCTGACACGGATTCTTGATGATCTTACCGGTACCGCCGCACGCATCGCAGGCGCGGGAGGACTGGAAGACACCGAGTGCGGTTCTCTGCTGAATACGTACCTGACCGGAACCGTTACAGTTAGAACAGCGTTCCGGCGTGGTACCTTTTTCCGCACCGGTTCCGGAACAGTCGGTACAGCGTTCGACGCGCGTGAATGTGATGTCCTTCTTGCAGCCGAATGCCGCATCCTCGAACGATACAGTAATGCGCAGGTGGATGTCGTCGCCGCGGACAGGACCGTTCCGTCTCTGCTGAGAACCGCCCATACCGCCGCCGAAAAAGCTGCCGAAAATATCGGAGATATCGAAATCCATACCGCCGAACCCGCCGCCAAAGCCACCTCCGGCACCCATGTTCGGGTCAACGCCGGCAAATCCATACTGGTCATACTTTGCTTTCTTATCCGTATCGGACAGAATGGCGTATGCTTCATTGACTTCCTTGAATTTCTGCTCCGCGTCACTGTCGCCCGGATTCATATCAGGATGATACTTTTTCGCAAGCTGACGGTACGCGCGCTTGATTTCATCGGCACTTGCACTTTTTTGCAGTCCAAGCACCTCGTAATAATCGCGTTTTGTTTCTGCCATAGGATGGTAAACCCTTTCCTTGCTGCCGCACCGCCGGTGAAAACCAAAGCACGCCGGAAGTACAGCGGAATATTTGCATCTTATATTATTATATCAGATATGACCGCCGCGAATCTACGGATAAATTGTGAATTTTTCAAAATTTTCGTAAAACAAACCGCTTTTCGCAGGTTTCACGGCAAAAAGTCCGCGGGGAACCCGGTGGACCCACGTATGATGGTGAATCCAAGCAGTCCCCCGCCGGTAATCCGGACTGCCGCATATTCATACCGCAGCCCCTTATTTCATTGTGGGTGTATAGAATTCGCCCGATCAGGTCTTATCGGTGAAATCTGCGTTGTAGGTGCCGTCTTCGTTCTGCGTGCCGGCAGCATCTGCACCGCCTGCCTGCTGTGCCTGCTGATACAGCTTTTCGGAGATGGCGTAGAACTTCTTCTGAAGCTCCTCGGTACCTGCCTTGATGTCTTCGGTGGAACCGGACTTGACGGTTTCCTTCAGACGGTCGATCTCTGCCTGGATATCAGCCTTTTCAGCGGCATCAACCTTGTCGCCGAGCTCGCCGAGTGTCTTTTCGCTCTGGAAGATCAGGTTTTCCGCCTGGTTCTTGGTGTCAACCGCTTCCTTTGCGCGCTTGTCTTCTTCTGCGAACTTTTCAGCTTCCTTGACAGCCTTATCAATGTCTTCCTGGGACATGTTGGTAGAGGAAGTAATGGTGATGTGCTGTTCCTTGCCGGTACCCTTATCCGTTGCGGAAACGTTTACGATACCGTTTGCGTCGATGTCGAAGGTAACTTCGATCTGCGGAACACCTCTGGGAGCAGACGGAATGCCGTCGAGAGAGAAGCGGCCGAGGGTCGTGTTGCCTGCTGCCATTTCGCGTTCACCCTGAAGGATGTGGATTTCAACGGAGGTCTGACCGTCAGCAGCCGTCGAGAAAATCTGGCTCTTCTTGGTCGGGATGGTGGTATTGCGGTCGATGATTCTGGTGCAGACGCCGCCCAGTGTTTCGATACCGAGGGACAGAGGTGTGACGTCGAGCAGGAGCAGATCCTTGACGTCGCCGCCGAGGACACCGCCCTGAATTGCTGCGCCGATGGCAACACATTCATCGGGGTTGATGCCCTTGAAGGGTTCCTTGCCCATGATCTTCTGGACTTCTTCCTGGACAGCGGGAATTCTGGTGGAACCGCCGACGAGGAGAACCTTATTGATATCCGCAGGCTTCAGACCGGCATCAGACATTGCCTGTCTGACAGGTGCACTGCACGCTGCAACAAGGCTCGCGGTCAGCTCGTTGAACTTTGCACGGGTGAGTGTTGCGTTGAAGTGCTTGGGGCCGGTTGCGTCTGCCGTAATGAAGGGCAGGTTGATTTCAGCGGAGGTCATGCCGGACAGCTCAATCTTTGCCTTTTCAGCAGCTTCCTTCAGTCTCTGGAGTGCCATCTTATCCTTGCGCAGATCGATACCGCCGTTTTCGCGGAGGAATTCTTCAGCAATCCAGTCCATGATCTTCTGGTCGAAGTCGTCACCGCCGAGCTTGGTGTTGCCGTTCGTTGCGAGAACTTCAAAGACACCGTCGGAAATATCGAGGATGGAAACGTCGAAGGTACCGCCGCCAAGGTCGAAAATCATGACCTTCTGTGCGATGTCTTCCTTGTCGATACCGTAAGCAAGTGCTGCTGCGGTCGGTTCGTTGACGATACGCTTGACTTCCAGACCGGCAATCTTGCCCGCGTCCTTGGTTGCCTGACGCTGTGCGTCAGAGAAGTATGCCGGAACGGTGATGACCGCTTCGGAAACGGTGGTGCCGAGGTATGCTTCTGCGTCAGCCTTCATCTTCTGAAGAATCATTGCGGAAATTTCCTGAGGCGTGTACTTCTTGCCGTCGATGTCGACCTTGTGGTCGGTACCCATATAACGCTTGATGGACATAACGGTCTTGTCGGGATTGGTGATTGCCTGACGCTTTGCAGCCTGACCGACGATTCGCTCCCCGGTCTTGGTGAATGCAACAACGGAAGGGGTCGTTCTGGAGCCCTCGGGGTTGGTGATAACAACAGGCTCGCCGCCTTCAAAAACAGATACACAAGAGTTGGTTGTACCTAAGTCAATACCGATAATCTTTCCCATAATCTATAATCTCCTTTGAATACATGAATTTATCTATATAAATGAAATATATGATACTTAGTTGATAACCTTGACCATCGCACAGCGGATGATCTTGTCGCCGCGGCGGTAACCTCGCTGGAATACCTCGCCGAGGATGCTTTCCTCCTGATCGGGGTCCTCCTCATGCATGATTGCATTGTGAATGTTGGGGTCAAATACATCTCCCTTTTCGCCGAATGCCTCAATGCCCATCTTTTCAAGCACGCCGGTAAACTGTGTCAGGATCATGTTGACGCCGTCGGCAAGCTGCTTTGCGTCACCGGCATTGCCGTACCCGGCAGCACGTTCAAGGTTGTCGATGACAGGGATGATCTGCATCAGCGCATCGGCATATGCATCGGAGTACGCAGCCTCGCGTTCCTTTGCACTGCGGCGGCGGTAATTGTCATATTCCGCTGCCATGCGCAGGTATTTTTCCTTTTCTGCGGCAAGCTCAGCAGTGCGTGCTTCCAGCTCCGCCGCCAGAGGATTGACCTCCTCTTCAGCCGTATTTCCGGTTTCGGCGGTATTTTCCTCGGTTTCGGCAGCAGCCTCCGCCGCTTTGTTTTCCGCCTTGGTCTTTTCCTTATCCTTCATGATGAATCCTTTCTTTATCTGTACCGCGGAACTCCGCGCTGTTCTTTACTGTGGTTCTTTGGGCGGCTGACCCGGTGCAAGTCCCGGCGGGGATGTGCCGAGCATAGTGGTGATCCGGTCGGTCATCGCCTCAACCAGCGTGACAACCTTGGAGTAATCCATGCGGCACGGACCGATGACACCAATGGCACCGATGACCCGTCCGTTCTCCGTCAGATTGCGGAAGACCAGCGTGGAGTTTGCCATGGTTCTGACCGTGGTTTCTCCGCCGATCAGAACATTGACGCGGTCTGTTTCCGCCGCCGTCATCACGTTCATGATCTCGTCCTTGTTCTCCAGCACATCAAACATCTCGCGGATGCGTTCCACGTCGGAAAACTCCGGATACTGAAGCATCTTGTTGACGCCTTCAAAACGGATATCTCCCGCGCCCCGGGTGCCGATGACCTCATACACGCTTTTGATAACCGGGGAGATCAGCTGAGCATCTGCACCCATCGCCCCCTCCATCGCCATCATCCGCGGCAGATTGATCTGCTCCGGCGTGACCCCGGCAATGGTTTCATTGAGTACGGAACACAGATGAACGAGCGTTTCCCTGGATGCCGGATGCTCGGTATGCACGGTTTTCGACTGTACCGCCTCACCATCCATCGTCATGACAAGGATAAAGCAATGATCGTCCAGCCATACCGCATCGAACCGTCTGACAACGCCGCCGCCACCGCCTGCCTTCATGGTCAGAGAGGTGTAGCCTGTCAGAAGCGAGACCATTTTTCCCGCCTGCTCCAGCATTTTGTCCAGCGCGTCAATTTTCTGGCGCATCAGCGTGTTCAGCTCTTCCGTTTCGCGTGCGGTGACGGGATAACGGTTCATCAGAGAGTCGACATACAGCCTGTAGCCGGCACGGGACGGAACACGTCCTGCCGAGGTATGCGGCTGTTCCAGATAGCCCATTTCCTCCAGCTCCGCCATTTCGTTGCGGATCGTGGCACTCGACAGAGCAATCTGCTCATTCTGGGTCAGGAACTTGGATCCGACCGGTTCTCCGAGCCGGATATGCACATCAATGATGGCTTTCAGAATCTGCTTTTTCCGTTCGCTCAGCTCCGAGCGGTGATCCATTCTCGCCGACCTCCTTTGGAGTTGCCCTGTTTCGTGGTTTTCGCATCAAAATTAGCACTCATGAGCTTCGACTGCTAATCTGTATATTATTATACGCAATTTCGCGCCAAATTCAACAATATTTCTTGAATCATATGTTAACAATATGTAAACGCAAGCATTCTCCGGTTTTTTCTGCTAATTTTTTCCGCCGTTTGTCCGGCACACGGCAGCAGTCCGTCTGCGGATTCCGCCCGCAGACAAAAAAAGACCGCCGCGGCAGTCACGGTGCGCATGCCCGTGCCGCCGTCGGCAGCCCGTCTCACGGAAGCTCTGTATAGGCTTCGTTTATCTTGTTCACAAAATTGGACAGCCCCTTCATTCTCGAATCCATATAAGAGGCAACCTTGCCCGAGGTGGTATTCTCAACGAGGAACACCATCTGCGTAAGCATGGATGACTGTCCGGAGAAGGCATAGCCCAGATCGACATACTGCGCATCGCGGATGACAGCAAACATATCCGAATCGTCCGGCGCGTCAGATAGCTTTGTTCCCAGCATCATCTCCCAGACCGCAGGCAGCACGTGATTGTAGTTCTCACAGCTGAGTGCCTCGATGACCGTGCCGATCATCTCTTTTCTTTCGTCGGCCGTCAGCGCAATGCCCCAGTAAATATCACAGCCGGAGGACTGGTATTCCTTCTGCGATTCGTCATACTTGGGGAACGGCAGAACGCCCCACGCGAAATCGGTGTCGCGCGCCTGATCCATCAGCACGCGGCTTTCCGTCATGGAAAACAGTCCCTGTCCTTGGACAAACATCGGCATGCCGTATTCGTTGTCGGCACCGTAGGCATCGGTACCGTATTCGTACAGCTGCTCGATTTTTTCGAGAACGGAAACCATTCTGTCCGTATTGTCAAGCACCGTCAGATTGCCGTCGGTGTCCTTGCCGATGACCGCGCCGCCGAAATTGGACTGCATACCCATATTTCCGTAATAGCTGGATAAGAATCCGTACTGATCCTCTTCTCCCATTTTACCGTCGCCGTTCAGGTCCTGCGGAATCTCGCGGCACATGGCAATCAGATCGTCCGCGTACCACGTACCGGCGCGGACATCGTCATACGGAATGGTAAGGTCATAGGCCGCCGCCAGATCCTTGTTTATGGCAAGGATATAATTGAGATACACACCGGCAAGGCTCAGATGGCTGGACGTGCAGTAGAGCCTGTCCGCAATCGTGAAATCCTCCGAGGTTTTCGTCCACCACGGCTTTGCGAAATCGATGCTCTCAATTTCGCGCATGTTGAGAAAATCGCCGTTCAGCGCGGACTGTATGGTCTGCAGGTCATGGTGATAGAGAATGTCATATACGGTTTCGCCGGCGAGAACCGCATTGTGGAACAGCATGTTGGTCACGCCGAGTTCGCCGTCCACCGTCAGGGCAACCGATACATTGAACCGGTTTTCGACAACGGAACGCGACTGGAACAGCATGTCATTGACAATTTCCCCCGTTGTCTCGGCGGCATAGATGTACTTTTGCGCGTCATACCATGTGGTCGTCAGAATGCGGACCTCCTCACCGCCGAAGTCCTGACCGGGCAGCCCGTCCGGAACATAGTCCGGATCTGCGGTGACCGCCTCGGTCACGGGCGCGGTGCTGTCCGTCGGTACGGTTGTCTGTACCTCCCCGCCCCCCTCACCGGCACAGGCGGCAAGAGATGCGGCAAGCATGGAAGCAAGCAGGAAAATGGATGCGGAACGCAGCTTCATACCGTTCTCTCCTCTCATCGGATTTCAATCCGTACAATGCCCGATGCCGGAACGGTAACGGCAAGGACACCGCCCCCGACGGAACATGTCTGTGCCGCACCCGGAACAACCGCATCCGGATTCTCAAAGGTATTGTGTGCGTGCGGATCAGCCGCAAGCACGGTGATCTCCGCCGTTGTACCGAGCTCCCGTGCAAAAGCCGAAATCTCGACATCAATGGCTTTGTCATAGTTTGTGTTGGCAGCAGTGACCGTGATCACGCCGTCTTTTTCCGATGCGGAAACGGAGAGGGATTTGTCTGTGACGGCAACCTCAATCTGTTCCCCGCCCTGATGCCCCTTGTAAAGATCATAGACGTGGTAGGTCGGCGTGACAATCGCATGTTCGCCGCCGGCTAAGAACAGGCAGTGCAGGTTGTTGCACAGCTGGGCGACATTCGCCATGGCAATGCGGTCGCAGTGATTGTTGAAAATATTCAGCGTCAGCGCAGTGATGACGGCATCGCGCATTGTTGACTGCTGTTCAAACAGATTATAGCCTCCCGACGGACCCGATCCGTCCGGATGCCAGCAGCCCCACTCGTCCACGACGATCTTGATTCGCTTGTCGGGATCGTGCGCAAGCATTGCCGCATTGTGCCGCTCGATCAGCGTCTCCATCTGCGAAGCCTTCGCAATCAGCGTATCCCATTCCTCGCGGGTGAAGCTCACAGGATCGCCGGCTCTGCCGCAGTAATAATGGAAGGCAAGTCCCCAGATCGGACATCTGTGTGCAAATTCACGCATGAAGCGCTCTGTCCAGTCGACGTTCCAGCTGTCCGCGCCGCAGGCGATGTACTTTGCGCCGTTCACATTGACCGAGCCGCAGATGGTTGCATATTTGACATACTCGCGTGCGTACTGCTCCGGGGTCATGTTTCCTCCGCCGCCCCAGTTTTCGTTGCCAATGCCGAAATACGGCACGTCAAAGGGTGCGGGATGCCCGTTTTCCGCACGTTCCGCTGCGAGGGTGGTTGTATTTTCGGGCATGTTCAGATATTCCATGAAAGACCGCATATCCATCGGGGTCTGAGCGGTGATGTTTGCCGCGACATACGGACGGGCGCCGACCTGCTCGCAGAAATCCATGAATTCATGCGCGCCGACAGCATTGGACTCGACACGGTGATCGTAGTTGTACCACCAGTTAACGGTTTTGGGACGGCACTCACGCGGACCGATGCCGTCACGCCAGTTGTAGGTTTCGGCAAAGCAGCCGCCGGGCCAGCGCAGAACGGGCGGATGAATGGCGCGGAACTTCTCCACGATGAATTTGCGGAAGCCGCGGATGTTCTCAACTGGCGAATCCTCGCCAACCCACAGCCCGTCGTAGTAAACGCCGCCGATATGCTCGGCAAAATGACCGTAGATTTCGGGCGCGATGACGCCCCGGCTTTCACAGCCGATCAGACAGATTTTTTCCATAGTTTTCAATCCTTTCCGTTATGGTATTCAACGGCACAGCCGTTTTTGGGATTCACTTGTTCACTGCATCCACAAAATACAGCGGATCATCACACAGCGCCGCACGGCCGTATTCCCAGACGGCAGCGGCATCCATCAGCACGCAGTCGGCACAGAGGACCCTTCCGAAAGACACCTTGTCCCGCGGTAAAAGATCCAGGATCCGCGCATATTTCTGATGATAGTCCACCGTCGGCGTGTGGAAACCGTGGCGCAGATGGGTCACGCACCGGGTTCTGCCCGCAGCGTCAGTCACGGAATAGACAATCGGGGACGTGTGATCAAACAGGTACACAGGCTCCGCTGTTTCCTCGACACCGTGCAGTGTTGTATTGTGGTCTGGGTGTGAGCCGAGGATCAGAATCTTGCCGCCGACCTTCGGCAGCCGCGCAAACGGCGAATGCACACCGACCGGTGTACGGTCAAGGAAATGTGCCTCCGTCAGATACACCGCGTGTCGTCCGATGGCACAGCAGGAATGCGTCGGATGGAGGGAGCGGATGACCCCGGGAACCTGTGTGCGGAAATATTCCGGCAGATAACCGATGCAGGACGGCGTGGTGCGGACATCAAAGTGCGGCGCATCCCGCGTGACGGACGCATAGGAAAGTGCGGGCAGGACAAGCGTTCCTTCCGCGCCAAGGTGTGTCATAAAGGCATCGAAAAAGCCCGCCGCTCCGTCTTCCATACCACCGAGGGACTTGTAGGACGAATGCATCAGTACCGTATCGCCCGGTGCAATGCCGAGCGCGGCAAGATCAGATATCAGCTGTTGTTTGGTATGCATCATTTTCTCCTGTTTTTCAATCTTTTATCAGTTAGACGCGATCCTGTCCGTTCCACGAAAATGGCAGCGGCAGCCATGCGGACAGCAGCCGTCGGGTCTGCTCCGACAGCGGCGCACAAAGGTCGGGCGGCATCATGCCGAACAGCATCCGTGTCACAGTCAGCGCATCCACAGTACATGCCGGGGAATCCTCTCCGCGATATGCACGCACTTCCCCCTCCGTGACCTCCATGACAAGCGTTCCAAAGCCGCCGATGCCAATGGAAACAGTACCGGGTACCAGCGGTGTCATGGCGGATTTCAGCGACAGGAGCGCATCGGCAAACCGGTCAGGGGACAGGATTTTGCACTGGGTGGCAGGGACTGCGGTAAAGCTCTCGCAGACAGCGCCGATTGCCCGGCACAGCGGCGCATCCCACGGATACACCTCCGCACGAATTTCGTATGCGTCACCTTGCATAACCCACGCGCACAGCATTGCAGTTTGCAGTTCCGCATCGACAGCACCGTGTTCGGCAACCGATGCACCGTCGGGCGAGGCACACAGATAGCCGACCGCCTCGCCGCCGCAGTATGCCAGATACGGACGGTTTTTCCACGCACACAGCGTACAGAAAAGATCCCGATCACATCCGCGCTCACAGGCAATGGCCGCACGCCGGTACAGCGTACGGATGAAGGACAGTGCGGCGGTGTCACCTGCCGCAACAGGTACAAACGTCATGCCCGTGCCGTCGGGATACGCCTCTTTGGCATTGCGTTTTGAAAGCCGCACGGCGTAGTTTGTGCCGCACATCTCGTAGCCCCAGCGCTCATAGCGTGTCCGCAGACCGCCGAGCCGGCTGACATCAATGCGATGTGACGACAGCTCCGCCATTGCAGCCTCCATCAGCGCCTGCATGTATCCGCGTCCGCGGTACTGCCGCAGAACGCCGATGTTGCCGACCGTCGCAAAGCGCAGAGTTTTCTCACCGATTTGAACATCATACGGATAAATGCCGACCGCACCTGCCATCACGCCGTCCTCGAATACGGCTATGTGGCGGCGCATGTGTTCCTCGTCATCGACCCACATCTTCGGCAGTCCCTCCTCAAAATGACGCGAGTCGGGATCACCGGTAAAAGCTGTATTGAGCATCCGCGAGAGGGCGTTCATCTCGCCGGCATGCAGATATCGCAGTTCTGTTTTCATCATGATCCTCTCCATCGGGTTAAGTTTTTTTCACGCCAGATACTGACGGCAGAGCGCCATCGCCGCACGGACGCCGCTCTCATACGGCGCGGAATGTCCAAGCTCAAGTCCGATGGAGCCGGTGTAGCCGATCTCCCGCAGAACCTTCATACAGGCCGGGATGTCGGCAACGCCCTCACCCGGAATGCATTCGCAAAGGTACATACCGCCCCGTGTCCGCTTCCAGCCATCGGCGGGATCCGGCAGGACAGCTAAGCGGCGGTAGTCCTTGATATGGACATGCCGCAGATGATCGCGGTACGCCTCAAAAAAATGTACCGCGCCCTCGTCCACAAACAGCGAATTTCCCATATCGCCGCAGACACCGGTATTCGGGGCACGGCGGTGAATTTCGTGATAGAACGCGCCGAAGCCGTCCACGCCGTTGGCATACATCCCCTGATCCTCGTAAAGGACGGTGATACCAAGCGGACGTGCAAAATCGGCAATCCGCACAGCCGCATCGATCACCGGCTCCAGGGCTTCATCCGGGGTCGGTGCATCCGGCGGCAGAACCAGCCACGGAATCAGCGTATGATGGACATACGGCGACCCGAGTGCCGCGGCATATTCGATATGCCGGCGCAGAACCGCCTCTGATTCCGCATCGCGGTACAGGCAGGAGGACACAGAATAGCACGCGGCATCCAATCCCGCATCGCGCAGAATGACAGCTGCGGCTTTTGCATCGCCGACTGAGAAAAACAGATCGGGACAGCGCGAGTGCTGAATCTCAATCCCGGAAAAGCCAAGAGACACCGCATACGCACAGGCACGGTCAAATCCGTGCTCCGCCGCATACGCATTAAAGCGCGAAAACATCGTAAAATGCATACAGCATACCACCTCACATCGGGTTCATTATATCATATCGGATATCCGTTGTCAAGAAGCAAAGAAACACACAACCCGTATCATCCCGACAACGATTTTCCCCAAAACCGTTGCACAATTCGCCCAGGCATGTTATAATGATAGCAACCAAAAACGTGAAAGGAACGCAAACGCCATGAAAACACTCGATTTTTCTGCTTTTTCCCGCTGGGAAGCAAACCCTCTCGGGGATGATCTGTATCTGTTCCCGCAGGGCGGCTACTCCTCGGTCTACACCGATTTTACAGCCGGAACCTTCTGCGGTGTGCGTATCACCCCGGAGCATTATCTGTCCATGGATATCACGGTACTCGGCGACCGTGCAGCCGGCATCTGCTGGGAATTCTGGGAGTCCGGACGTGAGGGAGAGGCCGATTTGCGCATCAAGATGGGACTTCTGCCGAATCTGAAGACCCGCATCGCACTGCCCTTCTCTGCGCTCGCCGCCAATACTGTCTTCATGCCGCGAACCCCCGGCAAGCTGAAGACCGTTGTCGGCGGTCATCCGGTGCATCTCGACCGCCTGACAAAGTTCGCCTTTGCCATTGACAAGACACCGCACGATCTGACTCTGAAAATTGAAAATATCTGCATTCTCGACGAAGAACCCGATTATCCACTGGAAGATCAGCTGATGGTCGATGCGCTCGGACAAAAACGGTGCGCTGACTGGCCGGGCAAGTCCCACAGTGTGGACGAAATGATCACTGCTCTCCGCGCGGAGGCCGCCGACACGACAGAGGTGCCGCTTCCCGACCGCAGTGCATGGGGCGGCTGGACGAAAAAGAAGCTATGTGACGGCACGGGATACTTCTCTTTGCACCACGACGGACGCAGATGGTGGCTGTGTGACCCCGACGGCTATGCGTTCTTCTCGATGGGCTTTGACTGCGTCGGTCTTGGCGATCAGTGTAATCTGACGGGCATCACAAAGCTCTGCGAGGAGCTGCCGCCCAAGGGCGAGGTCGGCTGGTCAGAGAGCTCCTGGCGTGGACAGAAAACCGAAAACTTCAACTTTTTTGTCCACAACGCTTACCTTGCATTCGGCGAGGATTACTACGGCATCTGGGCAGACATGATCCGCCGCCGTCTTGTCAGCTGGGGCTGCAATACTGTCGCCTGCTGGAGCGATCCGCGCTTCTACACACGCGAAAACATGCCGTATGTCATCATCGGCTGGGGTTATCCGCGTACCGAAACGATGATCTTCCGCGACTTCCCGGACGTGTTCTCGCCGGAATTCGAGGAATCAGCTGAAAAATGGGCGCACTTCCTTGACAAAACGCGGAACGATGCACACCTGCTCGGTTACTTCCTCTCAAACGAACCGGAATGGGCATTTGTCAACAACATCAACATTGCCGCCGTCGCCATGGCACATCCGGAGCGTCTTTGCTCAAAGGACTACATTATCGGCACGCTCAAGGCAAAATATGCCGACATCGAGGCATTGAATGCTGCATGGGGTTCTGCATTTGCGTCGTTTGACGACCTTTACACGCCGTTTGAGGCGGCAGACATCGGACAGTGTGCACTTGATGACCTGATTCCGTGCTGTGAAGAAATGCTTCGCCGCTACATCCGCATTCCGTCCGAGGCCGCACGCCGTGCCGATCCCAATCATCTCAATCTCGGTATCCGCTACGCATGGCTGTCCTCGCCGATTCTCGCCTGCGGCTGTGAATACACCGATATCTTCTCGTTCAACTGCTACTCGCTCGACCCAATGGGCATGATCGAGGACTTCTCGTCGCTGACCGGTAAGCCGGTCATGATCGGTGAATTCCACTTCGGCGCGCTCGACCGCGGTATGGATGCAACCGGTCTGCGCGGTGTCGAAAGCCAGCGGGAGCGCGGTGTTGCCTACCGCCGTTACATGCACCGTGCGGCATCACATCCGATGTGTCTTGGCGCACACTACTTTATTCTGTACGATCAGGCGTATCTCGGCCGCTTCGATGGTGAGAACTACCAGATCGGCGCACTCGATGTCTGCTCACATCCGTATTCGGAATTCATCGACGGCATGAAACTTGCACACAGCGAAATCTACGAGGTCGCCGACGGCATCCGTCCTGTGACCGAGGAAACCGCAAAAGAAATCGAAGCAATCGCATTCTGATGAAAAAACGCCGTACCCGACGGAGCTTCCGTTCGGTACGGCGTTTCTTTTTTATGTTATATTATGCTTTGACCCAGCCCGGTATTTGGAGATACTGCCGCTGCGGCATTTTATTTACATCAACCCAACCAGTTGTCAATCCGGAATTCTGTCGCCGCGGTGCTTCAATGTAGGCATGATAGATTTCATGGACCGTTTCAAGGTACACAATAAAGGACGGATGGTTGTTGTCATTGCGCGTCAGATACATGTTTTTCTTTTCCAGATACCGATCACGCACAACCTGCCATAACGCATGATCCTTGATTGCCTGCACTTTTTCTGCAAATCCGATAGTGCCGCGTACAGTGTTCCAGTACCACTCGTCTTTCTGGACAAACCCTGTTTTCAGATGAATCAACCGCTGCACACCAAAATGGCTTTTGCGGACAATGCCAAGGTCCATTTTGAATTCTGTACGGTTTCCTGTTTTGTAATGCCTCCATTCTGTTGAAAGTGCGGATGTAGAATCCTCTGAAATCCCCCATCCGTTTCTGACAAGAACAGCATCAAATCGTTCTTTGACATAATCCTTGATTTTCCTGCCGTCACCGATCTGCAATTCTGAAAAATCTTCAATACACAGATTGTAGTCAAGATCAATCGGCTGATCTCCGTTCTGTGTGATCAGATTTCGCGCACCGCTTCCAACCAGCTCCATCTCAACGGACAGCATATCATCGTTGTTGATGCTCTGCACCAGTTGATTGACAATGTCTGAGCAGTCACGCCGCATTTGTTTCAAAAAATGCTTATCCTCGATATAATGGTACATATTGTCCCCCTTGATCCCCATGCCGTCCAAATAGCCTTTTTGGCTAAATCATTATATTATATCGCTTTTTTTCATTTTGTCAATAGATATCTTCGAATTTTTGAAATTTCAAAAAACTTCCCTTTTGACCATCCCCCGCAAAAGCACACAGAAAAACAGTGCGCCGTAACCGACAGAACCCCCACGCTGATCTGCCAGCGCACCATACCAGAGCACCCACGCGGAAAGCATCAGAAGCACCGCCCACAAGACCTGTCCGACCACATGCAGAAGCCGCCGCATGGCATCTTCCGCACCGCACAGTCCGGCAGCAGCAAAAAGCATTACCGCACCGTCATTGCCGCGCAGCGGCAGAAGATTGTAGCACGCAAGCAGTATATTGACGGCGCAGATCATGTCGTCCGTCCGCCGGAACACCAACGCCAGCAGAACATTGACCATCGGTCCTGCCGCCGCACACAGCAGCTCTCTGTAATACGGAACCGCCGAAAAATCCGCGCACAGAACCGCACCGCCGCCGCCCGGTCGAAATCCGGTCATCGGAATGCCGAACCTTCGCAGTACTGCGGCATGTCCGCATTCATGTGCCGCCGCCGACAGAAAAAACACCAGCGTCAGGCGAAACGGCAGAACCGCAAACAGAAGGCTGCTGCCGCCAAGAAAAAACCACAGCCGCGGATGCAGAACCGCCCGACGCAGAATTCCACCATTACCCATTGCCATCCCGCACCATCCGATAACCCCTCCATACCGCCGTCAGAAGAAACGGCGCCAATATCAGTCCAACCGTACCAAACAAGACCCCGCCGCCATACAGCGCAAACAGCACCGCCAGCGGATGCAGCCCCATGCTTCTGCCGATCAGCCGCGGTTCCAGAATCTGCCGCGTAACGGCAATCACCAGATACAGAAGCACAAGCCCGACTCCGAATGCCGCCCTCCCGCAGAAAAACGAAAACAGCGCCCACGGAAGCAGAAGCGTTCCAACGCCAAACACCGGCAGAATGTCGATGAGAACCCCAAATACCGCCGCCGGAAGGACCCGTTCAACCCCGAGCAGAAGCAGACCGATGAGAAGCAGGGCAAACGTGATCGACGACAGCTTTGCATACGCAAGCAGAAGCCCTTTCATGCCGGAGCCGAAGCCCCGGCGGATGCGCGTCCCGATTCTGCGCACACCGGCGGGCAGATGAGAAGTGAATGCGGCGGAAAGCACGTCATATTCCTGCGTCATATAGATGGCGGACAGCAGAAAGACCGCGAAAAACAGAACGATGCCGGGCAGCGCCGATACCACAGCAGTGACTGCCGCCGAGAGTGCTGCCGACACCTCTGTCAACAGGGAACCGAGCATATCCGGCAGCAGCTCCTCCACTGCCGCTGTCACCGATGCGCCGAGCGCATTGCCGTACACACCGCCGAACGGTAATGCAGACAGCAGTGATGTGACAGCAGATGTCAGCTGCCCGATCATGCCGACTGCTGTGGAGGCATTGTCACCAAGCCATACAAAAAAGCGGCAGACCTCCTCCCACAGCAAAATACCGACCAGCCACAGAAAACCGCCGCCGCACACCGCACAGCCAAGCACGCAGATCACTGCCGCCGCACACCCGCTGGTCTTCCGCCAAAGGCTGTACCGTCTCCATCCTGCCAGGCGGGAGAGCAGATACCGATACGGCTTTTGCAGAAGTGCGGCCAGTGCAAATGCTGCGGCAAACGGCAGACACGGACGCCACAGCAAAAGGACCGGCACCGCGATGACCGCAGTCCAGAGCAGAATATAGCCGCACCGGCGCAGAAATGACATATTCGCCCATGCCCGGATATCCGTCTGTTTTTCCGACAAAAACCGCACCTCCATGACAGTAACAGATACTGCCAGTATACGGTGCGGTTTGATGTTTTATACATTGGGAGACAAAACCGTCAGACGGTTATCTCCATGTTGTCACGCATCGGGATGATACCGAGCGGAGCCAGTCGGGCGCACAGCAGCTCATGGTTTGTATGAAGTGTGCGTGCCATGTGATTGGCGTAAATCTGACCGCCGTCCCGAAGAACATGCTGGCTTCCGATGAGGGATTTCAGCATCTCGTCGATCATGCGGATGTTGTTGTGTTCAAAGCTGCGGAAGTCGTTTTCAAGATCGCCGACGGTACAGTCAAAGACCATCGCATCGAACTTCAGCCGCCGGATGGCATGATAGGTACAGTTATAAAGCCATGCACCGTCACAGCCCCAGAACAGCGTTTTGTCCTCCGCTTCGTCGCAGAGTACATAGTGCAGCGGCTGCTCCTCCGGATATGCCGTCGAATGATTTGCCGGCAGTGCCGTGACGGTATACCGTCCGACCACAGTCGGTTTTCCCTGTTCCAGCGGCACAAAGTGCAGCTTTTCGGACAGCGGCAGAAGGGTGCCGACGACAGGATCGCCGTATACAGTGACACATTCGTCCGCCTCCGCCGCCACACGTGCAATGGCATCCGCGTTGAAATGGTCGCCATGAGAATGGGTCACGAGAATTGATGTGACAGAACAGTAAAGTCCGGTATAGCCAAACGTTTCGGCAAATTCATATACGCACGGACCGCAGTCGATCATCAGATCGCGGTTGACAAGTGCTGCCGTCAGCCGGCGAAAGGCAGGGTCAGCCGTTGCCAGCTTCGGATCCCAGTCCGCCGCGCCTGTGCCAAGACATAACAGTTTCATGTGGTTCTCCTATTCTTCTATGTGATATATCCTCCGTTTGCACCGATGACCTGTCCTGTGACAAATCCGGCATCATCGGATGCAAGAAACGCAATAACCGCCGCGATGTCCTCGGGTGTGCCGAGCCGTCCAAGCGGTGTCTGCTCCGCCAGTGCCTCAAGCGTTTCGTCGTCGTAACAACCGAGCATGTCGGTTTTGATGACACCGGGTGCTATGGCGTTGACTGTAATGCCCGACGGCGCCAGCTCCAGCGCAAGACCGCGCGTCAATCCGATCACCGCCGCTTTGGACGCCGAATACAGTACCTCACATGACGCGCCGCACACACCCCACATCGACGAAACATTGATGATGCGTCCCCATTTTTTCGCCACCATTGCGTCATAGACCGCCCGACAACAGAGGAACACCGAGCGGACATTGACATCAAACACGCGGTCATAGTCCTCGTTTTTCTCGCAGGCAAGCACATTTGCGTGCGCAATCCCGGCATTGTTGACAAGAACATCCGGCATTCTGCCGAACTGCTCTGCAATCGCCGCAAACAGGGACGTAACCGCCGCCTCGCACGACAGATCCGCCGCAAATGCATGGGCTTCCCCGCCGCAGTCGTTGAGTTCCTGTGCAATCCCCTGCGCCATCGCAAGGTTCTTTTCACACACCAGCGCCACAGCAAAGCCGCGTACCGAAAGTATCCGTGCCGCCGCCGCACCGATGCCGCGTGATGCACCGGTGACTACCGCCAGACGACGCATATCGGCCGAACTCATATCAGCTGCGCAAGAATGGTCTGCGCATAGACACGTGCCAGGAAGTCGCACGGATGGTTGATGTTATTGCCGGTCATATCGTAAAAGCGCTTCTTTTCCATCAGCGCCTGATGCACGGTGGTCATCGGAATCAGCGCGGCACAGTCGCCGAGTTCTTCACAGAGTGCGGCGAGGAGCGGCTCATGCGCAGTGTGGTTATAGCAGAAGGTCGGCGCCATGGGATTGGGCAGGGTCGTCGAGCAAAGCAGAAATTCGCAGTCGGGCTGGAGGGCGCGCGTCTGCTCCACCATTGTGCGGATGTTGGCAATGAAATCCTCCGCCGGAACACGTCCGGAGGCATCGTTCATGCCAAACGCGATAAACATGATATCGGGCTTGGTATCCGCGAAAAATTCCGGCAGCTTTTCGCATCCCCAGCGGGAAACAGTGCCGCCGACGGCATGGTTGATGTAGGTGATCTCCGCGCCAAAGTGATCCTCCAGTGCCATTGTCACAAGACGCGGGAACATTGGGATAAACGGTGCGGCACCGATGGTCGCGGAGGAGTTGGCACCGGTGGTAATGGAGTCACCGAACCAGCAGAAGGTCACGGGTTTCCCCTCTGCCAAAAGCGCCTTTGTCCTCGGCAGGGTACCTTCCGTTTTGGCAGGTACGAAGCCCTCCCACGCATCGGAATGCCGATAGGTGACAAGATATTCCCGACTGTGCATCGTGTCGCCTTCACCGAAGAAAATTTTACCGCCGCCCTCGCATAAAAACGGGAACTTGTCCTCGCCCTCGCCAATGATCTGGTATTCCTCCCATTTCATGCGGTAAACAGACGAGCCTGCGGGAATCAGCAGCTTCCCGTCGGACAGGCAGTAATCCTTACCCGCAGTCAGCGTTTCTGTGCGCGTCGCCGTAGTGACAGAGAGAATCTCGTCGGCATGATAAAGCAGCGGGATTTCCAGCGCATCGTCCTCGGTGACACCCCGCGGCATCAGCGCAAAAAAGCTCTCCTCATATACGGTATCGCCTCTCCATACCGGAGCAAGCAGCTTCTGTAAATCGTTCGGTTTGTTTTCAATCATAGCAGTCCTTCCTTTCTGTTTTCTGTTACTATAATAATACTCTGTTTTGCGTACTTTTGCAAGAGGTTTTCAAAAAAATATCCGGACATCATGCATAAAATCCGCCGCCCGGTACATCCTCATTACACAAAACACGAAAGAATGAGGTATTCTGTCATGTGTCCAATCCGCCCGCTGCTCCCATCTGTCCGTATCATACTCGCCCTCTGCATCAGCCTGCTCTGTGCCGCCGTGCTCCTCGCCGCACTCCCGACGGGCGGTGAGGAACAGATTTATGACCGCGTCATCCGCCTGCATGTCCTCGCCAACTCCGACAGCCCGGAGGATCAGGCGCTGAAGCTGCGGGTGCGCGACGCGATTCTGGTCAGTCTGAATGAACTCCAGGTTGCAGCTGACACTGCGGCGGATGCAGAACGGGCGTATACCGGATACCTGCCGCAGCTGGAGGAAATCGCACGCAGAACCGCCGCCGATGCAGGGTATGACTACCCCTGCCGCGTGACACTGACGGAGGAGGTCTACCCGATCCGCACCTATGAAAACGGCAGGGACTGCTATACCCTGCCAGCCGGAACCTACCGCTCTCTGCGCGTGATGATCGGGGAAGCGCAGGGACAGAACTGGTGGTGTGTGCTGTTCCCGCCGCTGTGCCTGTCGCTTGCCGCCGCAAAGCAGACACCGCCCGCCGATGCCATTCCCGTCGCCGTCTACGAGGAGGACACCGACGTTATCCCTACCGCAGACGAACAGCTCCTCGCATCCGGCTTTACACCGTATGAAATTTCACTGATTTCCGGTGAGGGTTCCCCGAAAACCGTTGTGAAGTTCCGGATCGTGGAATTTTTCAGACGACTGCTCAAAAACAAATAAAAAAACGGCACAGCCCAGGTCGTATCTGCCTGATGCTGTGCCGATTTTTGCTATCGTTTCATTCTCAGCTGTTATATTCAATATAATACAGCGCCTGCCGATCCGTATCGTAAACCGCCAGCGTAAAATTGCGGACCACATCACCGCCGCCCGGCGTTTCGTCGCGGAACAGTACCGTACCGTTCTGTACGTCGGCAATCCTCTCCATCAGGAGAAGCGAGGAAAACCGATCTGTCAGTGACGCATACCGCGCATCGGATGCAATACCGCCGGAAAATGCAGCCCAGTCGTCCGACTTTGTTTCAAATCCCTGCAAATCATCGAGATGCATATACCGACAAGCATCGCGTCCCTCGGTTGCTTCATACAGCACAACCTCGCAGGACTCCCATGAGACATCCATCCGCAGGCGTTCTCTGCGTACTGCGCGGGTGTTGTGATACGTGACAAGCAGGCTGGTCCACAGAAGCAGGAGAAAGATAAGCCAGATGCGATAAGGAATGGAGCGGAGGGATAATTTTTTTGATTGCATCACATCTGTTCACCGCCCCATAGATTACACGCGGCTATTCCGCCGTCTCTGCTTAGCACCGACACCCTGCGTGCCGTCCTGCATGTCGCCGAGGTTGGACAGTGCCATTCCCGTTCCGTTTGCAACGCAGTGCAGCGGATTTTCTGCAATGCGGCAGCGCAGCCCCGTGGTCTTTGCCATACGCTTGTCCATGCCGGAGAGCAGTGCACCGCCGCCGGTCAATAATATCCCCTGTGCGGAAATGTCACCGAGCAGCTCCGTCGGAATCTTTTCCACAACCTTGCAGACCGCGTCCATAATCTGCCCCGTAACCTCATCCAGCGCATCGTAAATTTCGCGGTTGGTCACGGAAACAGCCTTGGGCAAACCGGTCAGCAGACACCGTCCGCGGATCTCCATGGTCTTTTCGGAGTCGCCCTGCCAGACCGAGCCGATGCGGTGCTTGACCTCCTCGGCTGTCCGCTCGCCGATATACAGATTGTGACGTCGGCGCATATAACGGATGATGGCATCGTCGCACTTATCGCCGCCGGCTTTGACAGAATCGGACACGACAATGCCGCCCATCGATATCACCGCGATATCCGTGGTTCCGCCGCCGATGTCAACAACCATATTCCCGCGCGGTTCATCAATGTCAATCCCGGCCCCCATCGCCGCCGCAATCGGTTCCTCCAGCAGATAGGTCTTGGAAGCACCTGCCTGGGTTGCCGCGTCAACCAGCGCACGCTCCTCTACTTCGGTAATGCCTGACGGCACACAGATGACCAGACGCGGCTTGTATGTCATCGCACCGCCCGCGCGGCGCAGATAGTATTGCAGCATTTTCAGCGTCAGATCGTACTGCGAGATCACGCCGTCACGCATTGGGCGTGCAGTTGCGATGTGCGGCGGGGTTCTTCCGATCATCGCCTCCGCTTCCCGTCCGATCTTGCGGATAGAACCGGTTTCGGTATCATATGCGACAACCGATGGCTCCTCCAGCACAATGCCCTTTCCTCTCAGATATATCAGAACCGAAGAGGTTCCCAGATCAATGCCGATGTCTCTTGCCATGGCAGTTTCCTTTCTTTGTTGTCCGATGCACGGTGACGGTTCTTCACCGTTTGCCGTGTACAGTTTTTGCGGCAGTCAGTGCAACAGTTTCCGCAGCACCCGATGCCATGAGCAGCGACGCACAGGCTGCAAGCGTTGCCCCGGTCGTCGCAATATCATCAATGAGTATCATCCGTTTTCCGCGGATGGCAGTTTCGTATTTCTTTGCAAGCCGATAGCTCTCCTGCGCATTTTCCACGCGCTCTGCCGCACCGAGCGTCTTCTGAGCGATATCGGCACCGTGTACCCGTTCAAGACACGGACACAGCACAATCCCCGTCAGCGCAGATACGCGGGATGCCATCTCACAGGACTGATCGTGTCCAACCTCACGCTGTTTTTTCCGGCTGCGCGGCGGATAGGTCAGACACCAATCCTCACGGGTACCGCCTTTGGCACGCTCGGCAATCACACATTCACAGAGTGCCGCCATCTGCGCCGCCAGAAACGCCTCCGTATCCGGGTGAAGACGCCGCTTGCGTGACAGAAGAATGCCTGATACAGTATCCGGACGCCCGCTTTCTGCCGGACGGTACGGAAGCAAGCTGTAAAGCGGCACACCGTCGCCGATCACGGAACAGCGGCACCGTGCCAGCACCGCCCCGCACGACGGACAGGTGCAGTTCCTTGCCTCCATATACTGTGCAAAACAATCCCGGCACAGCGGTGTCGCCTCGTCCCAGCCGATTGCAGTTCCGCATCCGATGCAGCTCCGGATAAACAGCAGTCCCCGCAGCAGACGCGCCGCCCGACGCAGGGCATTCATCACAGATATCATCTCATGCTTCTCCGTCATACTGCGCAAAATAGTACGGCAGACCGGTATAGCGCTTGGTCTGGCGATTGTTGTCGATCATTTTATGAATGGTTTCCTCGTCGCCGACCAGAATGACCATTCTCGATGCACGGGTCACCGCTGTATAAAGCAGATTGCGCGTCAGCAGCTTCATTGTGTACTTGTAAATCGGAATGATGACGACAGGATATTCCGAGCCCTGGCTTTTGTGTACCGTCACGGCATAAGCGTGCTCCAGCTCATCCAGCATCGTAAAATCATAGACAACCCGTCGGTCGTCGAATACAATTACCATCGTTTCTTCCATGAGACTGATCTGCTTTATGACACCGATGTCACCGTTGAAGATGCCGATGCCGTCCTGCGTGCGTCCCATGACCTCACGCTCCCACGGAATATCGTAGTTGTTCTTGATCTGCATGACGCGGTCCCCCTCACGGAATACTGTATCACGCACCTTTTTCTCTTTTTTGTCGGGGGACGGCGGATTCAGCACCGCCTGCAGACGGGCATTGAGCATTTCCGTTCCCGCCTCGCCTTTTCTCGACGGCGTAATGACCTGTATTTCATCGCGGATCTGCTCGCCGTAGGAACGCGGCAGACGGTATGCATACAACTGTGCCACCGTTTCGGCAGTCTGCTGGTCATCTGCACGCGGCAGGAAAAAGAAGTCCTTGTTCTTCGTTGTCAGATCGGGCGCCTCACCGTGGTTGATGGCGTGCGCATTGGTGATAATCAGGCTCTCCTTTGCCTGACGGAAAATCTCCGTCAGCTGTACCGTCGAAAACCGCTCGGAGGCGATGATGTCATTGAGCACATACCCCGCACCGACCGGCGGCAGCTGATCGGCATCTCCGATCAGAATCAGATGTGCGCCGGGGTGGATTGCCCGCAGCAGGGCGTGCATCAGCATGATATCGATCATCGATGCCTCGTCAACAATAATGACATCTTCTTCCAAAAGGTTATTTTCATCACGGCGGAAGCGCGGTTCGATGTCGTCGGCGTATTCCATCTCAAGCAGACGGTGGATGGTCTTCGCCTCCACCTGCGTTGCCTCCGACATCCGCTTGGCCGCCCGTCCCGTCGGTGCCGCCAGCGCAATGTGCAGTCCCATATCGTCAAAGATGCGCATGACAGCACGGATGACCGTCGTTTTACCGGTACCGGGACCGCCGGTCAGCACCATGATGCCGGAATCGAGCGCCATCGCAATGGCACGTCTCTGCATCTTTGCGTACTGAATCTGCTCCTCCGATTCAATTTTCTCAATCCAGCGGTCGATGTCGCCGGGTGACTGCCGCTCACAAACGCGGTCGAGCAAATCCATCTTGCGGCAGACATACGTCTCCGCTTCGTGATATTCTTTTAAGTAAATACAGCGTCTCTGCCCATGCCTGACGCAGACCGCTTTCCCGTCGGACAGCATTCTCTCCAGCGCGTCCTCTGTATCGTTCTGCTCGATGTTCAGCATCTGCATCACGCCGGGAATCAGCTTCTCCTCCGGCAAAAATACATGACCGTTCTGAAAGGCATTGTAACTGCACAAATACCGGATCCCGGCGACAATGCGCTCTGGTGCGTTGCGCTTTGTACCGAGCTCTCTTGCAATTGTATCTGCCTTTTCAAAGCTGACACCGTAGATTTCCTCGCACAGAAGGTACGGATTTTCGCGGATGACGTCAACTGCCGAGCCGCCCCACCGGTTATACACACGCACGGCGGTAGACGGACCGAAGTAGTTCTGACAGAACATCATGACCGAGCGGATGCCGAACTGCTCACGGAAATTCGCTGAAATTTCAGTCGCTTTTTTCTGGGAAATCCCCGGCACCTGCGCAAGCCAGTCCGGATGGTTTTCGAGCACATCAAAGGTATCCTCACCGAATGCCTCGACAATCAGCTTCGCCGTTTTCGGACCGATGCCCTTGACGGTTTTGGAGGAGAGATATTTGAGAATCGTGGATGTGGTCGCCGGCAGCTGCTTTTCAAAATACTCGACCTTGAACTGCCGCCCGAACGACGGATGCACCGTCCACTGTCCCAGTGCCTTGACCGATTCGCCGACGACAGCATACGGCATTGTACCGACGGCGGTAATGTATTCTTCATCCGACAGCGACAGCTCGCACACAGTATATCCGTTTTCTTCATTGGAATAAATGACGCGCTCAATCACGCCTTCCAGCTCCAATAGGTCTTTCTGTTCCGGCGGGTTTGTGCCGATGGGCGGCATGGGATCTCCTCCTTTCGTTGGTTTTCGTCGTATTGCGTTCAGATGATGCGGATGGGTGACAATTAAGATTCCAAGCGCACTCGCAGAAGATGCCTATGGCATCTTCTACGGATCAGAGTCGTTCTCTTGTTACTTTCCTGTTTAGATATTGCTTTGAATTACAACAAAAACGAAGCATTCTTCTCGTTTCCATACACTGTGCAAACTTGCTGACGTCACAACGACTCATCCGTCTTTTGACAAAAACGCCTTCGCGTTTTTATCAAAATCCACCTTCCCTCACCAGGGAAGGCTTGGATGCGTGTGCGTACCGTCACGTAATCCGTCAACCGAAAGCATCATCAGTAATCAAAATATCCTTTGCCCAAAATGACCCGGATGGCAAAGATCCGGGTCACAATGAAGTTATGTAAATTATGCCAGAGCCTTTGCCAGTTCTGCAGCGAGATCGGTCTTCTCCCACGGAGCATTGACATCTTCACGACCCATATGACCGTATGCAGCAACACGCTGATAGATTGGACGGCGCAGACCGAAGCGGTCGATGATCGCCGCAGGACGAAGGTCAACCAGCTCAGAGATCAGCGCAGAAATCTTTTCCTCGTCGATCTTTGCGGTGCCGAAGGTATCGATCAGAACAGAGACGGGCTTTGCAACACCGATGGCATACGCAAGCTCAACCTCGCACTGGTCAGCAAGACCTGCGGCAACGATATTCTTTGCAACGTATCTTGCGGCATAAGCGGCAGAACGGTCAACCTTGGTCGGGTCCTTACCGGAGAACGCACCGCCGCCGTGACGTGCGTAGCCGCCATACGTATCGACGATGATCTTACGGCCGGTAAGACCGGTGTCACCCTGCGGACCGCCGACAACAAATCTGCCGGTCGGGTTGACGAAAATCTTGGTGTTGTCGTCAAGGAATTCTGCCGGAATGATCGGCTTGATGACATTTTCAATGATGTCCGCACGGATCTGCTCGAGGGTCACTTCGGGATCATGCTGGGAGGAAACAACAATCGCGTCAACACGGACGGGCTTTGCGCCTTCATACTCGACAGTAACCTGGGTCTTGCCGTCGGGACGGAGATAGGGCAGCGTGCCGTTCTTGCGCACCTCGGTCAGGCGCTTTGCCAGCTTGTGAGACAGGGAGATGGGCATCGGCATCAGCTCAGGGGTTTCGTTGCAGGCATAGCCGAACATCATGCCCTGGTCGCCGGCACCGGTGTCGTATGCGTCCTGCATCTCACCCTCTTTTGCTTCGAGAGCCTTATCAACACCCATGGCGATGTCGGGGGACTGCTCGTGGATGGAGGAAATGACCGCGCAGGTATCGCAGTCAAAACCGTACTTTGCACGGTCATAGCCGATGCCGCGGACGGTTTCGCGGACGATGGACTGCAGGTCAACATTTGCCTTTGTGGTGATTTCGCCCATGATGCAGACCATACCGGTGGTAGCAAAGGTTTCGCATGCAACGCGGGACATGGGGTCTTGTGCGAGCATGGCGTCCAAGATGGCATCGGAGATCTGGTCGCAGATTTTGTCGGGATGTCCTTCGGTAACGGACTCAGATGTAAAGAGCTTTCTCATTTTGTTTGTTTCCTTTCTTCTCGTCATTTCTTCGTGATACTTCTTCTGATCGGTATATTGCGCGCGCTTATCATGATTTTTGATTTCTCAAATGCGCAAAAAGAACCTCGGCTGCTGCTTGTTCTGCATCGCATGACAGGCTTCACCGAGGACTGACTGTTTGGTTAATCTCATCTCTCGGGAATTGGCACCTTATCGTATCGGGTATCCGCAGATACCGCTCTGACAGGTTGCCGGGCTTCATCGGGCCAGTCCCTCCGCCGCTCTTGATAAGCATATCATATTATACCATATTCCGCTGGTTTTTGCAATAGGCAACATACCAAATATGGAAGAATTTTTGTATGTTCTCTGTAGCAATATGTATTATGCAGGAAGCGTTAGTCAACATCTGTAGGGGCGATTCACGAATCGCCCGTTTTCTTCTTGATTCATGTTCGACGAATCAACTGCGCAAAAACACGAATTTACATTGCAGATATTCAATATCAAATGATTCCGCAGCTCATGTACGGCGGGCGATTCATGAATCGCCCCTACCATTGAATGAATCATCGTTACAGCAAAAACGACAAAAATCCGAGTACACCGTAGGAAATCAGCGTGATGATCACACCCGCGGTCAAAACACCGCCGAGCACCGAGAGAAATGCGGTCGATTTTTTCATTTTGATGAGTGCGGCAATCAGAGAACCAGTCCATGCGCCGGTACCGGGAAGCGGAACCGCAACAAACAGAAACAGTCCCCATGTCGCGTATTTTGTCACCTTGTCCTTGTGCTTGTCTGCCTTTTCCTCCACCCAGAGTGCTATTTTATCAAGGTACTTGATTTTTTTCATATAGTTCAGCACAATCTCGACAAAGAAGAGAATCACCGGTACCGGCAGGATATTGCCGACACAGCACAAAAGATAATTGATGTGCCACGGCAGTCCCGATGCCGCACCGACGGGAATCGCGCCGCGCAGCTCGATGATGGGGAGCATGGAGATAAAAAAGGTGTATAGGTATTTCATCATAGGAGCACAAGATCCTCCGTGTCATTTTTGATATCTATCCTGAATATTATAGCGGAAAAGCAGATAAAAAGCAAGCCCTCTCACAGAATGTTTACATCTTTTTCCGAAAATCAAACTGCCCAGTGAAAATTTCAGTCGGAAATTTAGGCAAACCCCTTGCTATTTGTCCGAAAATTATATATAATGATACCAAAGAAATTTTCGCATCCGAAAGGAGATTTTCATTATGAATTATCAGAATCAGTTTGACATCATCGTCCTCGGCGGCGGCTTTACCGGCTGTGCGGCGGCAGAAGCGGCAGCGAAACAGGGTAAGTCTGTTCTGCTGCTGGAAGCATCCGGCTATCTCGGCGGCGCAGCTTCCAACTGCCTCATCTATCCGTTCATGATGTGGTGGACGCGTGTCGATGACGGCGAGGGCGGCAAGAAGCGTCACGACCTGTCCCGCGGTCTGTTTACGACCTATCAGGCAGAGCTGATGCAGCGCGGCGGCTTCCATGACGAAACACTCAAGGTGCTGCTCGATGAGCACATGACTGCGGCCGGCGTCAATGTTCTCTTCCATTCGACCCTGTGCGGTGTCGAAAAGGAAGGTGCACACATCACCTCCGTTTCCGTCGCAACCAAGGCGGGAATTCTGACCTTCCATGCAAAGATGTTCATCGACTGTACCGGCGACGCGGATCTCTGCACGATGGCAGGTATGCCGATGATGCTCGGACGGGAACCGGACAACCTCTGCCAGCCGATGACGCTGTGCTTCCGCGTCTGCAACGTCGACAAGAAGACCTTCTTCGCCGCACGTGACATCTGGCAGGCAAAGTATCTGGAATGGCAGGCAGCCGGCAAGATCACCA
>SVRM01000037.1 GCA_015064785.1 Oscillospiraceae bacterium | reverse complement strand
AGAGGGGGTGCGGGGGAGGAAAACTTCGGCGTCTGAGATGGTTTCCTCCCCCGCGGATCAGAACAACGCGCGGAGAGAAAAAACCGTATCGGATGAAATCCCCCACACCAATGCCTTCCCCTGTCAGGGGAAGGCGGCACACGAAGTGTGACGGATGAGGGTGGTAATGGAGATTTTACGAAGTCCCCATCAAAGCCTTCCCCTGTCTGGGGAAGGTGGCACACGAAGTGTGACGGATGAGGGTGGTAATGGAGATTTTACGAAGTCCCCATCAAAGCCTTCCCCTGTCGGGGGAAGGTGGCACACGAAGTGTGACGGATGAGGGAGGTAATGGAGATTTTACGAAGTAAAATCCTCTTATTTATCGTTGAGGCAAGCGATGCCGGGCAGAGCCTTGCCTTCGAGGAATTCGAGGGATGCGCCGCCGCCGGTGGAGATGTGGGTCATCTTGTCAGCGTAGCCGAGCTTTTCAACTGCTGCTGCGGAGTCACCGCCGCCGATGATGGAGATTGCACCGGAATCAGCAACTGCCTGTGCAACTGCGGTGGTACCGGAAGCGAAGTGTTCCCATTCGGAAACGCCCATCGGGCCGTTCCAGACAACCGTGCCGGCACCCTGAATGGACTTTGCAAACAGTTCCTGCGTCTTGTGACCGATGTCAAGACCCATCCAGCCGTCCGGAATGGAATCAGAGTAGATGGTCATATAGGTGGTGTTTTCGTCGTATTCCTTACCGATGATGTTGTCAACGGGAAGCAGGAAATTGACGCCCTTTTCTCTTGCCTTTGCCATCAGCTCACGTGCGAGGTCGAGCTTGTCGTTTTCGCAGATGGAGGTACCGACTTCGTTGCCCATCGCCTTGAAGAAGGTGTAAGCCATACCGCCGCCGATGATGAGGGTATCGACCTTTTCGATGAGGTTCTGGATAACGCCGATCTTATCGGAAACCTTAGCACCGCCGAGGATTGCGACGAAGGGTCTCTTGGGATCTTCAAGTGCGCCGCCCATAACGGTGATTTCCTTATTGATGAGGTAACCGGAAACTGCGGGCAGGTAATCAGCAACACCTGCGGTGGAAGCATGTGCGCGGTGTGCAGAACCGAATGCGTCGTTGACATAGATGTCAGCGAGGTCAGCCAGTTCCTTTGCCATGGTGGGATCGTTCTTGGTTTCGCGTGCATCGAAACGGACGTTTTCAATCAGAACTGCCTTACCTTCTTCCAGAGCAGCGATCTTTGCCTTTGCATCGTCGCCGACGATATCGGAAGCGAAAGTAACCTTACCGTCGAGGTATTCGTTCAGACGTGCAGCAACGGGAGCAAGCGTGAACTTCTTGATATCGTTCTTCTTAGCCTTTTCGAGCAGTTCAGCCTTTGCAGCTGCCTGTTCTTCAGCGGGAAGCGCTTCAACCTTTGCCTTTTCCTTCTTGTCCAGACCGAAGCCTTCGGTGAAGATGGCGTGCGGCTTGCCCATATGAGAGCAGAGGATAACCTTTGCACCGTTGTCAAGCAGATACTTGATGGTGGGGAGCGCCTCAACAATTCTCTTGTCAGAGGTGATAACACCGTCCTTGAGCGGAACGTTAAAGTCGCAGCGTACAAGAACCTTCTTGCCGGCTACTGCGATGTCTTCGATTGTCTTCTTGTTGTACATCGTCAAAAAACTCCTTTTATTATAAATATTTGGATAGACTTTGGGACACTCAGATGATTTGATACCTCAAAAGCGAAGTACACATATCATCAATTATATACTATACCACATCTCAGGAAATTTTTCAATACGAAATTGTGAATTTATTGTCACGAAGTGAAAATTTTTTTGAATTTTGCATTTTTCAGCAGAAATCTGCTCACTGCGCGTTGGCTTCAAATGCAGCAATCGTCGCCTCCAGATCCGCCTGTGCCTTGTCGATATTCTTCTCCCAGGTGGATACGGTCAGATCACGGCCGTTCTGCAGGTTGGATGCCATCTTGGAATACATGTCACCCCAACCGTACATATAGAAATGAGACTGGTCAAAAATACGCGAGCCGATAATCATATCGAGCATCCGGATGGAGTTTTCATCGCGCATGTATTTCTGCGTCAGCGCCTTGTCGTAATATGCAACCGTCAGCGTATCCATCGACTTTGCCGCCATGGCATCGAGTACAACCGCCGCCATATGCGTATCGGTCAGCGTCGCCGGAAATGCAACTGCGTGTCCTGCCGCCGGAATAATGAAGCTGTAATAATCCGCCTGCGTTTCCTCGTACTTCGGCCACGGAATCATACCGAAATCGGTTTTGGACTCACGCATACGGGTAACACACTGTAAAACCTCGCCGTAGAACAGTCCGCGTCCGCCGACGAACGCATCTGCCGCCTTCTGATAATCCGAGCCGTACACAACGTTCTTATCGGCATAAAATTCACCTGCGGTTGCAATGACGGAGGTCAGCTTTTCCAGATCGGTTTCCATCATCGGAATGTCGTTTGCATCCTTGGTCGCCAGTGTCAGACCTGCCGCTGTAATCAGCGCCTCGGGCGTATTGTATGCAGTCACAAGTCCGTACCGGTCATCTTCGATCTTGATTTTTCCGTCACCGTTGAGGTCCATTGCAGTATCGCGTGCAATGGAGAAAAACGTATCAAACAGCCATTTGTTTTCGTCGATCATCGTATAGAAATTGTAGTCAAATTCCTCTGCCATTTCCTTGTTGAACATCAGAACCCATGTCGCATCGTTGTCGACGATCAGAAGATCACCTGTCGTCATATAAACATGTCCGCCGATGGAAACGCCGTCAATGGCACCCTGATCCCACCACTTGCTGTCCAGCTTCAGATCGGGAATCGCTGCCATATCCAGAAGATATCCGTTGGTAGCCAGAGAACACAGACGTTCAAAGCTCTCGACGAGTGCGTCCCCGTCACTGTCGCCGGCAGAAACGGCATTCTTCATGGTATCCGCCGCCGTATCGGTGGTTGGCTTGTATTCCGTGATCTTGACATTGTAGGTTTCCTCAACCCATGCGTTTCTCTCAAAAACAGCATCGATGACAATATCACCGGTTGCAGTTTCCGCAAAAATATCAAAGCTCTCCCATGCCGCGCCGCAGTCTGCATTGCTGCCCGTGACATAGAATTTGAGTTCCGCACCGCCGAAGTCCTCGGATACAAGACCGTATACCGCCGCAGGATCTGCCTCTGTGACCGCTTCCGTCGCAGGCGTATTTACATCCTTGGTTTCCGTCGTGCCGGATGTGCCGCCGCAGGAAGCCAGCACACTGCCCACAGACAGCAGAGCCAGCATTGCCGCAAAAATTCGTTTCATTTCAGGTTTCATTTCTTCATCCCCATATGAATAATATACTATTATTGTAACATATACGCATCACTTTGTCAAGCAAATCACAGCAATCCCCAAAAAAGAAGGACTGTCCGAAAACAGTCCCTCCCATGAATGATTTACTCGTTTTCCTTATATGCGTCGATGGTCTTTGTCAGAGCCTTTTCTGCTGCAGACATACGTTTGTCCCATGTCGATGCAACGGTATCCTTACCGGCGACGATCAGTGCCTTCAGCTGGGAGTACAGAGAGCCCCAGTCATAGATGTAGGTAAGGTCGTAAATACGGCTTGCAAGAATCATATCGAGCATCTTTGCAGACTCTTCGTCACGCATATACTTATAGGTCAGAGCCTTATCGTAGTATGCCTCGGTAACGGTGCCGACAGACTTTGCTGCCATCGCTTCGATGATCAGACCTGCCATTTCAGGATCAGACTGGGTGGTCGGGATACAGACACCCTTACCGGCAGTCTTATGTACGAAGTGGTAATAGTTTTCTTGTGCCAGATCATACTTGGGGAACGGAATCAGACCAAAGTCGGTTGTAGAATTACGCATACGGGTCACGCACGCCATGACTTCGCCGAAGAACAGTGCACGACCGCCTTCAAAGAGCAGACGCAGATCATCAGAGGTGGTGATACCGTTCTTTGTGGTGATGATTGTGGTATCCGCATCGGACATAATCTCACCGGCTTTGACAATAACGCTGGTCAGCTTATCCATATCGGTATGAATGATCGGATAGTCATCGCTGTCCTTGGAGGAAAGCGAAACGCCGGATGCATACATCAGACCGTCAGAGGACATATCGGAGGTTGCGAAACCGAACTGGTCATCGGGACCGTACATCTTACCGTCACCGTTGAGGTCCTTGTTTGCCAGCTGTGCAGATTTATAGAAGGTTTCCATGTCCCACTTGTTATCGTATACCATCTGGTACAGATCAAGGTCAAAGTCCTCCGCCATCTGCTTATTGAACATCAGCACCCATGTCGCTTCATTGTCAACGATGGTGATATCGCCCGTTGCGATGTAAACACGGTTGTTGATCGAGGTACCCTTCAGAACACCCTGATCCCACCAGGACTGCTTGAGATCCAGATTCGGAACCTGTGTCAGGTCGAGAATATAGTTATCCGCACCCATGTTGCAGCCATTGGCAATTGCGGTAATGACAGCGTCATAGTCGGTCACACCGGCATTGACAGCCTTCTTGGTTTCGTTCATCGTGACGCACTGGTATTCTGCAATCTTGACATTGAAGGTTTCCTCAATCCACATATTGCGCTCATAGACAGCGTCGATGATAACGTCACCGGTCGTGTTTTCCGTATAAATATCGTATGTGACCCAGTCAGCACCGTTGTCGTCCCCATCGCTGGATGTCAGGAACATAAATTCATCTCCGCCATAGTCCTTTTCAGGGAACACAGGCATATAGTCGGTGGTAACTTCTTCCGTTGCGATGGCGGTATCGGCGGCAGTATTCGCTTCCGTTGTCTTGGAATCTCCGGCATCGGACGATCCGCAGGATGCGAGAACACTTCCAACCGAAGCCAGTGCCAGAATCGCAGCACAGAGGCGCAGCTTCATATTGCTCATTGTTTGTTTCCTCCCAAAACAATTTACTTTTATATTCTATTAAGTATTATAACACGTTCCGCACAGAATGTCAAGTTATCACAAAAAATTCCTGCCAGACCATGGCATACTTTCACAAAAAAATCGAACCTGCGGAATGTTTCTTCCCGCAGATTCGCTGTATTCTTTGCGTTATTCGTTTTCCTTATATGCATCAATGGTCTTCTGCATTGCCTTCTCCGCCGAGGACAGACGTTTGTCCCAGGTGGATGCAACCGTATCCTTGCCCTGCAAAATCAGCGTCTGCAATGTGGAATACAGGTTGCCCCAGTTGTAGCTGTACGCAAGGTCAAACAGACGGTTGGACAGAATGATATCCAGCATCTGCGCAGATTCCTCGTCACGCATATACTTGTAGGTCAGTGCCTTGTCATAATATGCCTCGGTAACGGTGGAAACGGACTTTGCCGCCATCGCTTCGATGATGATACCTGCCATTTCCGGGTCAGGCTGGGTTGTGGGGATACAGATACCCTTGCCTGCGGTGGAATGGACGTAGCAGTAGTAGTTCTCCTGCGATTCATCAAACTTCGGCCACGGAATCAGACCGAAGTCGGTTGTGGAGTCGCGCATACGGGTCACACACTGCATAACTTCCCCGTAGAACAGCGCACGTCCGCCCTCAAACAGGAAACGGCACTCGTCCGTACCGGAGGTGGCACCGGTAAAGTCGGTGTTGGCATTGATGGTGATTGCCTTGTCGGACATAAACTTGCCGGCTTCGATGATGACATTGGTCAGGCGGTCAAGATCGGTATTAATGATCGGATAGCCATCGCTGTCACGGGAGGAAAGTGTCAGACCGGATGCGTACATCAGACCCTGTGCGGAGTCATTGGTCGTCGCAAAGCCGTACTGGTCGTCCTGCCACGTCATTTTGCCGTCACCGTTGAGGTCTTTGGCACAGTCCTTGACCATGTCGTACATCGTCTCAAAATACCACTTGTTGTCGCGGACAAGCTGATACAGATCATAATCCTGGTTCTGCGCCATCTGCTTGTTGAACATCAGAACCCATGTTGCGTCATTGTCGACGATGGAAATATCACCGGTTGCGATGTAAGTTCTGTCATTGATCGTAACGTCGCGGCGGATACCCTGGTCCCACCATGGCTGATCGAGATCAATGTAAGGAACCTCTGCCAGATCGAGAACAAAGTTGCCCGCACCCATATTGCAGCCGTTGGCAATCGCGGTGATGACGGCGTCATAATCGGTCACACCCGCCTGCACCGCCTTTTTGGTTTCGGTCATGGTCACGCACTGGAACTGGTTGATTTTGATATTGAAGGTTTCCTCCAGCCACATGTTGCGTTCGTAAACCGCGTCGGTGACAACGTCACCCGTTGCGGCTTCTGCGTAAATATCCTTTGTTACCCAGTCAACGCCGTTGTCGTCGTTTTCGCTGGATGTCAGGAACAAAAATTCATCCCCGCCGTAGTCCTTGACAGGAAGCTCGGGCATGTAGTCGGTGGTTGCCTCCTCTGTGACAACGGAAGAATCAGCCTGTGTCTGCGCCTCTGTGGTTTTGGTATCGCCCGCATCGGAGGAGCCGCAGGATGCGAGAACCGATGTCACCGATGCCAGCACGAGCAATGCGGCACAGAACCGGAGCTTTGCTGTATTCATAGAAATATCTCCTTTTTATTTTTTATATCGTGTGAGGTTTCTGTATTGAATTATATCACAAACTTTACATTTTGTCAAGAAAACAGTCAAAAAGATGATTATTTCAGAAGATAACCTCAAACAAATCACCGACACCGTCGCTGTAATAGCAGCGCTCTCCGCGGAAATCAATCCATTCCGCCTCCGTCGGGTATCCGAGCTCTGCCAGATTGGTATATTCGATCTGCTGTTTTTCCGTCGGGTCAATGATGCGCAGAGATGGCTGGATATCGGCATTGAAGCCCTCCGAGGAATAAATCAAACCGTTATGACAGCACGCACCCTGCATATATAAATGGTACGGAGTATCAAAATACGACAGAATGTCGGCACGTTCCAGCACAGCAACCGGAACACCGTATTCATCAGACACAGTCCCCGCACTGACATCCGGCAGGCGGAATGTGAAATACCGCGTGGTCCGGTCTCCGTCGCGCATGACAAAAACATGCAGCAGTCCGGCTTCCCGGTCGACGACAAAGTTACCGTATGGGCGGACATCGGCGATATCGCCATCCGACAGCCAGAGTCCTTTTTCTTCTGCAAAACCGATCTTCAGCAGCTGCACAAGGGTTGTTCGGAAATCAAGTCCCGCTCTTTGCAGCCGGTAGACACAGCACATGCCCACACGGTGGTCTTCGGCTTTGGCATAGTTGTTATACACATTGGCATACAGAAGCGGAAATTCGTCGTCCGCTTCAAAATAGGTACCGCCGAATGTCACCGCATTGCAGTGCGGAATTACCGCATCATCGGGATTCAGCGAAAATGCGGCAATCTGCGGCAGCACAACGTCTTCGTCGCTGTCGATGTCCAATGCTTTTGCATCGTAGACCCGGCAGTGTCCCGCATGGTCAAATCGAAACAGAAAGTCGCCCCATATGGCACCGTCCTGTGCGCCCCAGCCCATGCTTCCGATTCTTTTGATGTTCATACTGTTTCCTCTTTTCCGATGATCCGTCAAACCCGATGCATGTCACGCGCGCAGAATGTCGCCCTCGTGTACCGCAAACGGTACGGGCATGGAAAACTTCATAAACGGATGCGGTGCGGATTCGATCGGCTCGCCGGTCTCGTTTTTCATATCATATACCGGCAGAACGCGTCCGACGCAACCGGGCGAGATCATTTCCGCCTCGGTACCGGAGACAACCTTGTTGCGCTGGATGAACTGTGCAATACCCGTTTCGGGATCATAACCGGTGACAACAGCAAGATACGCCTTCTCGCGCAGGTAACCCATGTCGGTGACCGTCTGCGCGTTTTCGATTGCCCGGTCAAACCAGTAACCGGTGGCGTATTCACGGTGGGAAACGCTTTCCAGCTCCCGCAGCCAAAGCGGATCGTAGGTATAATGTGCAGGATCGCGGGCATATGCGTCCATTGCCATACGGTAGGCATTGGTAACAACCGCCGTATAATACGCACTCTTCATGCGGCCCTCAATTTTGAAGCTGTCGACGCCGGACTTCATCAGCGCCGGAATGTGCTCAATCATGCACATGTCCTTGGAGCTCATGATAAACGTTCCGTGTTCAGTCTGCTCCACGGGAAGCGGCATTTCCGGACGTTTTTCCTCGGTGATGACATAGTTCCAGCGGCAGGGCTGTGCACACATACCGCGATTGCCGTCACGTCCGGTAAAGTGATTGGACAGCAGACACCGACCGCTGTAGGAGACGCACATCGAGCCGTGGATAAAGCATTCCAGCTCCACCTCAGAGGGCAGGCTGTCGCGGATACGCATGACCTCCTCCATCGTCAGCTCACGTGCAAGCACCACACGCTTTGCGCCGAGGCTGTGCCACATTCTGGCAGATGCGGATGACACACAGCTGGTCTGCGTGGAAATATGAATTTCTGCCGACGGCAGCATTTCGCGCACAAGTCCCAGTACACCGATATCGGCAATGATGAACGCATCCAGGCCAATGGAGCCAATTCTGGAAAGGTAGGCACGCAGTGCATTGTATTCATACTCGCGCGGCATGGTATTCAGCGTCAGATAGACCTTTTTTCCGCGTTCATGGGTATACGCGACGGCTTCTGCCAATTCTTCATCAGTGAAGTTCGCGGCAGCGGCACGCATCCCGAACATGTTGCCGGCAAGATAGACCGCGTCAGCACCATACAGCAGTGCCGCGCGGAGTTTTTCCGGGCTGCCGGCGGGAGATAATAATTCAGGCATAGTTCCTCTCATATGATATCATATCTTACCAGACAAGCGCACGCGCCATGGCGGTATCGTGGGTCAGAACGGCATCACATCCGACACGCACCAGCGCGCGGACGGTGTCCTCATCCTCAGCTCCGGCGGCGAAAATGCAGACATTGGCATTGTGCGCACGGTCAACAGTCGGACAGCCCCAGGCATCAGCCTCCAGCAAAACTTCCTTTGCATCCATGCAGTATGCCGGCGCTCCCATATATGCGGCATAAATCCACGGGCGAACCATTTCGTCCCCGCAGATCGGCGAGATCCGCGCCTCCGGATACGCCGCCTTGAGTGCATCCAGCGTCTTATGTGCGGTGGAAACAAACAAAATCCGCTCCCACATCGCATGGCGGATGGCACAGTGTGCAAGCTGTGTACGCTGTTCCTCGTCCAGCGCCGGAACCGTCAGCAGAATGTCATACGGCTGATTCGCATACGCGCGGCACAGCGCATCAAAATCGTCATAACCGCAGTCACCGAGCTTCTGTGTACTGCCGTCTGTCATTGTGACCGCAATCCCATCCGCACCGTCGGTCAGCACACCCGGTGCATCCAATACCGCATAAACACGGGTTCTGTCAAACAAAGATTTCATAGTGTCGTTCCTTTCCGACAGTGTGTTACTGACTGTCGATGTGGATTTTTTTCAGCTCTTCATGCTGTTCATTGGTTTCGGAGAAATAGGTGTTGCCTTTTCCATCGGCAAGGAAATAATAGTAGTTGGTTTCCGCCGGGTACAGTGCGCAGTTGATGGCATCCATACCGGGATTGCAAATGGATCCGGGCGGCAAACCGTTATACATATAGGAATTGTATCTGGAATCGATTTGCAGATCGGCGGCTGTCAGCGCACTCTTGCGCTTGTCAAGAATGTATTGCAGCGTCGCGTCTGACTGCATTTTCGGGAACGAACGCGGATTGGCCAGTCGGTTGTGGAAGACCGACGAAATGTTCTCAAAGTCGGTCAGCGTCATACCTTCCGCCTGAATCATGGACGCAAGAATGATCAGATCGTCCATAGACATGCCGAGAACCTCCGCACGTTCATAATACTCCTCGGACACCTTGCGTTCAAAGTTAACCAGGAACTTGTCAATAACCGCCACCTCAGAGGAATCCTTGAAGAAGAAGTACGTATCCGGGAACAGATAACCTTCCAGTCGGTAGGTTCTCTGCGGATCGAGATCGTCCAATCCCTCCAAAAACCGATAGCCGGTATATTCGTAATCATTGATTGCGGCAACAAAGCCCTCGCGCGTACCGATGCCGTTTTTCAGAAGCAGATTGATGATCTGATCAACGGTATAGCCTTCCGGCACCGTGACAACCACCTGCTCCTTGGTGTTGGCAACATAGGTAAACGTATCGTTGAGATCGCCGTAATTCATGGACGGAGAAATTTCGTATTCACCGACCAGATAGTCCGTCGATTCTTCCTTCAGCCGGACAAACAGCTCATACATCGTCGGGTACTTAATGATGCCGTTGGTATAAAGCAGCTGTGCGACATCAGCAGAGGTCATATCCTCCTCAATGACCACAGTGACAGCTTCATCGCTCTTGACAAACGCAAAGACATCGTTTGCGACTTCAATGACCGTCCAGGAAGCAAATACCGAGATGACCAGAACCGCAACGATATAGACAATGCCCTTCAAAAGCGATGTAATCGCCGTTGTGTCGGTTTCTCTGGGTTCCCCCGCATAACGGCGGTTCTGCTTGTCTGCGGTACGGGATGTGCCGCCGCTGTGCTGTCCGCCTGATGGCTTTTTCACCGGAAGTGTCACTGACCGGGTCAGCATTTCGCCCTCTGTCTGTGTACGCACACCGGCAGTCATCCCCTGCCCCGGCGTCTCGTCCCCGATCACCGTATGCGCACGGGTCCGCTCCTCCTCGCTGTCATGCACGGCAGCTGTCGGCGGCAGCTCCTGTTCTTTTGCAGGTTCCGCCGGCTTGTTCGTCTGCACTGCGGCGGCATTGCCGTTCGCAGAGGATACAACCCCTGTTTTTTCCTGCTGTCTGCGTGCGAGCAGTGCGCGGCGCTCCTCGTCGGACAGACGGGACATGGCAAAGGCACGGGAAATCTGCGTCCGCTCCGCATCGGTCAGATGACTTCTGCGTACCGCATCGGCAAGCTCCCGCTTCTCGTCCTCACTCAGCCGTCCCATGCTCAGCGCTGCAATCAGTTTTCGTTTTTCGTCCTGCGTCAGCTGCTCAAAGGTTTGGTTTTCACCCGGATTCTGTGAACCGGTCTGTCTGTTTTCGTCCATTGATAACCCTCATCATACATCGTTTTTGTGTATGTCGTACTCGTAATACCATGCGTCCCTGTCGGGATGTGCATGGGCAGCAAACATCCATCTGCGTCAGATGCACCGTCTGCCATATCATTGCGCCAGTGTACTACCGCATCAGACAATCCCCGTCACGCGCAAAGCAAACAGCACCACGCAGGCAAGATAGCCCGGCGACAGAAGCGACATTGTCAGTCCCATCACCGTCGACGGCAGCTTGCCGCGCCGCTCGGTATACTCGCGCAGATAGTCCGGCAGCGCTTCACCGCGGATGCCCTTATCGTAAATAACACGTTCCGCCTGCGACAGCATCATGATGCCGCAAAACAGCATCGCCGTAATCAGCACAAACGTGAAGAAAATCTCGTTTTCCGGCTTTGCGATAAACGCCCAGATGTATTCTTCAAAAAACAGCGCATACAGGTTGTAAAAGATATGAATGACCAGCGGTGCAAACACCGACTGCGTGACATAAACGGAAAAACCGAGCAGCAGACCGCCGACGAACGACGGAATGAATGCCACCGCACTCATATCGAGGAAGCTGTAAACAAACGCTGTCAGAATGATCGCCGACGGTGCGCCCAGATGCTCATATTCGGTATAAAGCACCGACCGGAACATGAATTCCTCCGTAACGGCGGGCAGAATCGCAAAGACGATCATGGTATATAAAGTATCGTAAATATTGCCGCCAAGCTCCGGCAGGGTCCGCCCGTAAATGGTATAAACCGAGTGCGCATACAGACCGTCGGAAATACCGAAATTCCGCAGAAGCAGCTCCACTGCGGTCACAGCGCAGATCATCGCCAGAACCGAAAAAATCAGAAACACCGCTTTTTCCAGACCGAACAGCCGCAGCTTCAGACGGAAGATATAGTTCTCTCCCTTTGCCTTGCAGAAGAAAATCGTCGGCAGGACAAACGTCAGCAGCTGTAAAATCGCAAATGACAGGTAGGCATCGCGCGTACCCGTCAGCCGTTCCGTATCAATATAGGAAGAGAAGACGAGGAACGCAAAGGAAAACAGCGGCAGAAGCGGCAGAAGATGTCGTTTAATTTGCATGGACAGCCCGCACTCCTTTATCTGTGACAAGAACATCGACCGACAGATCATACCGTCCGCGCGGGATTTCCGGAAGCACACAGTCGGCATAAATCATTCCGACACGTACACCGGGGAACGCACTGAGATAACGGTCATAATAGCCCTTTCCGTATCCGACACGATACCCTGCCCGGTCAAATACCAGACCCGGCACCAGGCAGACCGGATGCTCATCCGCGCCGGTATCGCCGGGATGCCAGACGGGAGCATCCTCCGATGGCTCCAGAATTCCGTATGCACCGGATTTCAGTGCATCGGGACTCTGCACAATGTGATATTCCATGGTACATTCGGTTTTGCTGCACCGCGGAAATGCCACGGTTTTGCCTTCCGCCAGTGCCTGTCTTGCAATCGGCATCACATCGATCTCCCCGTCCAGCGGCGCATACATCAGAATTACCTTCGCATACCGGTACGTAATGGACGACAGAAACAGTCCGCAGATGCGGGTATCCCGCGCCGCACGTTCGGTGTCGCTCAGTCCCTCTCTGTAGGCTTTGTACCGTGCACGGATTTCATTCTTTCTTGCCCGGATTTCATTGCCTTTGGTTTTGTGAATCATGGATTTGCTTTGCCTCATTTTTGTTTACTGCATCATTGTGGATTTGAACAGCTCGGAAACGGCTTCCTCACCGTACAGCGCACCCACCAGCGCAAGCCCGAACTGCGCCGCAACGCCCATACCCTTTGCCGTGATAAAATGCTCGTCAACCACCACCGGCTTTGCGGAGATGTTCGCACCGATCAGGTATTTTTCAAATCCGGGATAGCATACGGCAGATCTGCCGGACAGATAGCCCAGCTTGCCGATAATCATCGGCGCAGCACAGATGGCACCGACAGTGATGCCGCGTTCCGTTGCAAACCGGATTGCCTCATGGACGACACCGGATGCATCCAGATTGGTCGTGCCGGGCATACCGCCTGGCAGAATAATCATTTCCAGACTGCGGTCAAGCACAATGTCCTCCGGCAGAATATCCGCTGTCACCGTGATGTCATGCGCACCGGTCACCAGCTTGCCGGTCACACCGACCGTCTGCACCTGAGCACCGGCACGGCGGAGCAGATCGAGCGGACACAGTGCTTCCACTTCTTCAAAACCGTCTGCCAAAAATAAGTAAACCATAGATGTTGTTCCTTTCTCCGCTTTTGGACCGACTGTCTGCGTACAGCGGACTGTCTATAGTATAGCACGAAAAACGCCGCACGCCTACAGCAATCGGAAAGCATTTACATTATTTTTACAAAATTGTCGTTTTCAGGTTAAATACGGTGCCGCCGTATCCATAATCTGCGCATGAATGTCCGCAATCGGACGCGGTTCATCCCCGGCAAAGCAGCGGATGCGGTTCCAGCCGAGCGTATCGGAGGCATACAGCGCCGCACGGTAGCTTTTTTCCAGATGATCCGCACTCTTTTCGTGGATATCCTGCACCCGTCCGGTCTCAGCACTCCGTGCCGCCAGCAGACGACGCGCAATGTCCGGGCGCATTTCCAGATACAGAATGCAGTCCGGCACCGGCAGACCGAGCTTTCCAAACTCAAAGTCCCACAGCCAGGAAAGGAAGCTCTCCCATTTCTCCCGAGGCAGCTTGGACAGCTGGTGTACGGCGTTTGCCGTGGTATAGCGATTGGTCACGACGATCGTATCGGGATCCTCCAGATCACGCTTCCAGTCGGTACGGTAGGAAATATAGCGGTCGACGGAAAAGAACGTCGATGCGGCATATGCGTTCGTATCCTCCGGATTGTCGCCGAGCGCACCGCCCAGATACAGCTCCACCGGAACCGCGCTCCGCTCCCCGTACATCGGGAAGGACAGCTCGCGCACGCGATAACCGCGATCACGCAATGCCCGGCACAGCAGTGCGGACTGCGTTTCCTTTCCGGATGCGTCCAGTCCGTCAATGGTAATCAGACGTCCCATCAGATGATATCCTCCTGCTTGAGTACAAGCTCCATATATTGCTCCTTGGTAATCAGCACGCGGCGCGGCTTCTGTCCCTCCGGTGCCGAAACATATCCCATCTGCTCCATGCGGTCAATCAGCTTCGCCGCACGGCCGTAGCCGAGCGAAAGACGCCGCTGGATCAGCGAGGTCGAGATTTTGCCGGTTTCCACCGCCAGCTCCACCGCATTTTTCAGCATCGGATCGTCCGGAGTTCCGTCGCCGTCAAAATCGTCACCGTCCACCGCCGCTTTGCCCTTTTTCTGACCGCACATTGCAGCTTCCTTTTCGATGGATTCCATGACATCGTCGGAATAAGCGGCATGTCCTGCGTTCTTCTTGATAAAGGAAATGATACCGCTGATTTCATCCTCGGACACAAAGGCACCCTGCACACGCTGGGGCTTCGGCGCACCGACGGGAGAATACAGCATATCGCCGCGTCCGATCAGCTTTTCGGCACCGGCCGTATCGAGAACCACGCGCGAGTCCATCTGCGAGGACACGCGGAATGCGATACGGGACGGGATATTGGCCTTAATCAGACCGGTAATGACATCGACCGACGGTCTCTGTGTACCGATGATCAGATGCATACCCGCGGCACGTGCTTTCTGCGCCAGACGGCAGATCGATTCCTCGACATCGTCCGGGGCGGTCATCATCAGGTCGGCAAGCTCGTCGATGATGATGACAATCTGCGGCAGATATTCACGGTCGGGGTCGTTCTTTGTAATCTCGTTATAGCCCTTGATGTCACGCATACCGACATCCTCAATCAGTGCAAAACGGCGTTCCATTTCCGTCACCGCCCAGTGCAGAGAGCCTGCCGCCTTCTTCGGGTCGGAGACAACGGGAACAAGCAGATGCGGAATGCCGGAATAGATATTGAGCTCGACCTTCTTGGGGTCGATGAGAATCAGCTTGACCTCGTCGGGCGTTGCCTTGTACAGCATCGAAACGATCAGCGAGTTGATACAGACGGATTTACCCATACCCGTCGCACCGCAGATCAGCAGATGCGGCATCTTTGCGGCATCCAGATAAATCGGCGCACCGGCAACGTCCATACCAAGACATGTGGTCAGCCGGCTCTTTGCCCCACGGAACGACTCGCTGTCAATCAGATCACGGATATATACCGTGGAGACAGAGCGGTTCGGAACCTCAATGCCGATGGCACTCTTGCCGGGAATCGGCGCTTCAATACGGACACCGTCTGCCGCAAGACCGAGCGCGATGTCATCCACCAGATTGGCAATCGAGCGGACACGTGTGCCGGCTTCCGGCTGCAATTCGTACCGGGTAATGGTCGGACCGCGGGAGACATTGACGATTTTTGTCTTGACATTGAACGACCGCAGAATGCCGACCAGCTTTGCTGCGTTGGATTCCAGCTCTTCCGCGACATCCTCGGACTTGTCCGACAAATCCTTTTTCAGAAGTGTGATCGGCGGGAACTGATACTGCGGTTCTGCCGGGACGACAGGCGTGGTCTGCGCCGAGCCGTACATCGCGCCCAGCGACGCAATCAGTGCATCGGTATCGGGATCACCGAGCGGGATTTCCGTGCCGCCAGTGACAGCGGCATCCTCCGGTTCATCGACATCAAACGGCGGTACATCGTCCTCCGGTTCTTCACAGCCGTCGGGAATCCCGCGCGTGACAGAAAGCTCCAGCTCCGCTGTCTGTTCTTCGTATCCCGCACCCTCCACCGCCAATGCAGCTTCATCCGCTTCCGTATCCGTCTCCGGATTACGGAAAATGGCGGCAAGATCGAGCTCCGCGGTCGACAGAATCTGCTTCTGCGGTTGTTTTTCGGCAGAGATGACCTCCACACGGTCGATGTTCGAGGTGTCCTGGTTCTCCTCGCCGCGGGACAGTGCCGCCTGCTCATCCTGAGCGGCAAGCATGTAGGCATCCGCATCGGGAACAGCGGATTCAGCAACCGCCGCGGCTTCCGGTGCAGGTGCCTCTCCGTTCATCTGCCCGCGGTCATAAACCTCCCCGGGAACCGGCGCACCGTTTCTGTCCGGGGATTTGCGGGTCGGCTTTTTCACCGGGGGTTCCGGCGGCATAGGATCGGCGGCTGGTGCCTCTGCCTGCCGGACTGCTGCGAGATCGGAGGCGGACACATCCCCGTCCGCTGCATATATATTGCTGTCAATCGCACCGCGGCGGCGTTTGCCGCTCAGCGCGATTTCCTCACGGGTAATGGCACGCTCACGTGCGCGATAGGCCTGCTCGGCACGGCGCCGCGCCGCCATTTCCGCACGCATCACGGCAAGCGCTTCTTCTCTTGCATCGAGTTCCGCCTGACGCGCTTCCATATCGGGTGCATTCCGGTCGCGGTATACCTGCTGCTGCTCGCGGTACTTATAGAGCTGATACCGCACAGTAATCCAGAGCGAACGCGGCGTCATGCCGACAAAAAACAGCGACAGCAGGACAATGGCGGGAATGCTGATAATCAGCGTTCCGACAAGACCGGTAAAGCGGAGCAGCTTCGCCATCATACCGCCGATGACACCGCCGCCGATGCCCGCAGCACCGCAGGTGTACATGTTCCCGACCGAAGCAAAAAATCCGTCGGCCTGCAGCGCGGGATCGTCCCACACTGCGGCATGGAACAGCACGCCGATGAGGGCAAGCAAAAGGAATCCGAACAGCGTTTTGTATGGAACTGCGTGATATTCGATATCTTTTTTGAAGAAGACAGCGCCGATGCCCATGAGAAATGGCAAAAAATATGCGGCACAGCCGAGCATTCCGCGCAAAAGATCATGCAGTGCGCCTCCAACCGGTCCCGTCAGATCGGGAACAAGCAGGCAGACTGCGGAAAAGATCGCACCGACCACAAGCAGAAGCGTGAGGAATGCGACCGTTCCCTGCGGTATCAGCGGACGGTTTGCAGCGGATGCTGCGGCACGTTCCTTTGCAGGTGCCGAATGCGATGTTTTTTTCGCGGACGATTGCGTTTTGGATTTACTTTTTGCGGATGCGGATGATTTTTTCGCACCGCCGGATTTCTTTTTTGTTTCCGCCAAGGGTTCTGCTCCTCTCATAACAACTGATGTATAAGCAATCCCGTTTCAGGGGATATTGAATCAGGGGTATTCTTATATATTATAGCAAATTTTTTCAAAAATAGCAAGACCTATCCCCGATTTTCTCACCGTCCGGCAAAATATTTCCATCACAGCCGGTCAAAAGGAGGCGCAAGATGAACCGATCCTTCCGCATATCGCCGCACAATGCCGCCGAACTCCTCCTGCTTGCTGTTGCGGGCTTCGGGGCGGGACTGGTCAACGGTCTGCTCGGAACAGGCGGCGGGATTCTTCTGCTGTTTGCTCTGCGGCGGTACGCAAAGGCACAGGATGCCTTTGCCTCGGCGCTGATGTGCATTCTGCCGCTGTCTGCCCTGTCCGCCGTTCTGTATTATTTCGGCGGAACCTTGCCGTCAGACGTTTTGTTTTCCGCCGACATCCTGCCGTATCTGCTCGGTGCCATTCCCGGCGGACTCCTCGGCGCATATCTGCTGGACCGGATGAAGCTCACCGTCCTTCAGCTTCTGTTCGCGGCACTTCTGCTGTTTTCCGGATGGCGGATGGCATTTTCATAAAAGGCAGGTGAAACATTGTGTTCTTTGACAGTCTGATCGGAATGGCGGTCGCTTCGCTTGCCGGAATGGGCATCGGCGGCGGCGGACTTCTGGTGATCTGGCTGGTGCTTGCCAGGCATCTGCCGTCACAGGGGGCGCAGGGCATCAATCTGATTTTTTTCCTTGTATCCGCCGCAGCATCCCTTCCCATCCACCTGAAAAAACGCACCTTTCCCACGCGCCGGCTGCTCTTTCTGACCGCGGCGGCCATTCCCGGTGTATTTGTCGGATGCCATCTGGCGTCGGTGCTGTCCGAGAACGGTGCGCGGCGTGCCTTCGGGTATTTTCTTCTGCTGTCCGGCGGGATGCAGCTGTACCGCTGGACAAAGACCCGATTTTTCTCTTGACTATCCGCACAAATCGTGATATAATAACAAAAAAGTCCGGGATTGATCTGCCGCATACAGCAACCCCGGTTTCAGAAAGGACAGCTGCAACATGGCAAGAATTTATGACAAGTTTCCGCAACTGATGGGCAAGGATCCCGACGTCCGCGCCCGCCGTTACCTCACACCCACCCGCATCGTCTGGTCGACACTCGACGAAGGTGCAGAAATCACAGGCATTGAAAATCTGCTCATCCCCAAGCGCGAGCAGATCACGCTCAACCGTAACCAGGACGACCGCTGTGTCATGGCAAACAAGCCGGGCAAGCCGAAGGCTTCCATTCTGCTCGATTTCGGCATGGAGCTGCACGGTTCTCTGCGTCTGATGGTCTGGGGCTCCCAGTCCACCGATGATGCCGGTACCTCCGACAATCCCGGCCGCGCCAATGTCCGCATTCGTCTCGGCGAATCGGCAATGGAAGCAATGACCGATCTCGGTGTCAAGAACACAACAAACGACCATGCAAACCGCGATTTCATTATGAATCTCGGCTCACACTCCGCAATGGAAACCAGCGAATCCGGCTTCCGTTTTGCCCGCATCGATCTTCTTGGTGAGGAATCCGCCGTTTCCTTCAAGAGCATCAACGCCACCTTTATCTTCCGTGACATCGAATACAAGGGCTCCTTTGACTGCTCCGATCCGCTGCTCAATCAGATCTGGAATACCGCGGCATATACCGCGCATCTGAATATGCAGGAATACCTGTGGGACGGCATCAAGCGTGACCGTCTTGTCTGGATCGGCGACATGCACACCGAAGTCATGTCCATCATCTCTGCGTTCGGATACAACGACGTTGTTCCCAAGTCCCTCGACCTTGCAAGAGAAGAAGCTCCGATCACTGAGGAACGTACCGAGTGGATGAACGGTATGCCCTCCTACTCCCTGTGGTGGATTCTTCTGCACAAGGAATGGTACATGGCACACGGCGACCGCGCTTACCTTGCTGAGCAGGAAGAATATCTGACCAAGCTGCTTGCGCACATCGCGTCGCTCGTTGATGAAAACGGTGTTGAGCAGATGCCCGGCAAGTTCCTCGACTGGCCGAACAATGCCAATCCCGAAGCCATGCACGCAGGTATGCAGGGGCTTGTCCGTCTGGCACTGTATGCCGGTGCCGATATGCTGGAGGTTCTCGGCAACGCGGAACTGACCGCGACCTGCCGTGCTGCCGCTGACCGCATGGTCAATCATGTGCCGGATCCCAACGGTTCCAAGTCTGCGGGTGCACTGATGGTGCTCGGCGGCATTACCGATGCAAAGAAGATGAACGACGAGCTCATTTCCGTCAATGGCGCACACGGCTACTCGACGTTCCTCGGTTACTACATCCTCAAGGCAAAGGCACTTGCCGGCGACATTCAGGGAGCTTTGGACGGTATGCGCGAATACTGGGGCGGTATGCTTTCGATGGGCGCAACCTCGTTCTGGGAAGACTTCAATCTCGACTGGATGGAAAACGCCGCACCGATTGATGAAATCGTACCCGAGGGCAAGGTTGACATCCACGGTGACTGGGGCGCATACTGCTACATCAAGTTCCGTCACAGCCTCTGCCACGGCTGGGCATCCGGTCCCTGCCCGTTCATGACGCACTACATTCTCGGTATCCGTATTGAAGAAGCCGGCTGCAAGAAGATCCGCATCGACCCGCAGCTTGGCGATCTTGCTTATGCAAAGGGTACCTTCCCAACGCCTCACGGTCTGATCACCGTCTGTCATACCAGACAGGAAGACGGCACGATCCGTTCCGATATCGCGGCACCGAAGGAAATTGAGATTGTTATGGGTTAATCACACATCCCGGACTGACGGTACGCCGCTGCAGTCCGGGAATTTTTTCCTGTAACCGATCTTACCCTTGCAAATTTCCCCATGTTCTGTTATACTGTCAGTATCATTTAGGCAATTGCAAAATTGCATTTTGCAATCGGTTTCATCGGGCTGACGCATAGCCAACGAAGTTGCAGCGCAACTTCTGAAGAAATGCAATGCATTTCTTCGGATGGCGTCCCTTTGGTCGCTTTGAAGGTGTCTTTTTGGGCGGGAAACCCGCCCAAGCGACGCAATTTGTTTATATATCGCCCTTTGGGCGATGAAGGTAGGCAATTTTGCAATTGCCTATGTCAATATTATTCCAGAGGAGGATCACACCATGCCCGCACAGCCAGGACTTGCCTACACCTTCAATACCGCTGTTGATGCCTATGACCGCTGCCGACCGACCTATCCCGCAGAATTATATCACGATCTGTTTTCGTATATGTCAGCACCGCCCGCACCCGGTATGACCGCTGTTGAGATCGGCATCGGCACGGGGCAGGCGACGCGCCCGATCCTTGATGCCGGCTGTACGGTTGCCGCTGTGGAGCTTGGTGATGCGATGACGGCATTTGTGCGGCAGAAGTTTTCAGATTGTCCGAATTTTTCCTGCATCAATCAGCCGTTTGAAGAAACGGGATTCCCGCCATCCTCCTGCGATCTTGTTTATTCCGCCTCCGCCTTTCACTGGATTCCGGAAGAGATCGGATACAAAAAGGTCTTTGACATGCTGCGTCCGGGCGGCGTATTCGCACGCTTTGCAAACCATCCGTACTATGACCCGGAGCAGCCGGAGCTGTTTGACGCGATGCAAAAGGTCTACGCTGTCTATATGCCGGGTTCCAGACCCGGCGGCGAATACACCGCTGAGCAGGCAATGGCACGTGCCGAAATCGCCGGCAAATACGGCTTCTGCGATATCGGTTACCGTCTCTATCACCGCACACGCATGTTTTCTGCTGATGACTACATCGCGCTGCTCGGCACCTATTCCGATCACATTGCCATCCCCCAGCCGCAGAGAACCCAATTCTTTTCCGGACTGTATCGGGTCATTTCGGCATTCGGCGGAATCACCTTATTCGACACCATCGACCTTCAGCTGGCAAGAAAACCCCTCTGAAACGATACAGGCACCCCCGTTTGTGCGAGGGTGCCTGTCCTGTTTTTATCCGTCAATATAGGAATCCAGACGCAGATTCCGCATTTCCATCGTGTGGTCAAACGTACCGATGGTTTCCCAGCCGAGGTTCATGCCGTCAATACAAAGCTCCGACAGTGACTGCGCGTCAAAGTAGCCGTCGGCAAGTCCGTGCTCCAGCATTTCGTCCAGATACGGACGGATGTCGATCTCCACATGGACCCACGCCCCACCGACCTCGGGCTTGCCTGCCTTGTACAGCGTTCTCCCGGAATTGCGATAGACGTACTTGGAGCCGATGGAATAGATCATCGCGCCCGATGCATCTGCCTTGCCGCCGTCGTAGCCGATGTAATGATCGTTCTTTTCCCAACGGTTGTCAAACAGCTGCAGACCGAACCAGCAGAAGTCGTTGGTTTCCACGCCCTTGACGTAGAAATACATTAAAAACTGTGCCGCATTGACCCAGTCGCCGTCGATGGGGGTATTGGCATACTCCTTCATGCGAATGTCAAAGGACACCACCATGCGGTCGGCATCGCACCGGTAATACGCCTGTGCGTCGTCCGATGCCGATGCATAGTCAAAGCTCGCCTGCTCAATCAGCAGATGCGGCCACCAGTCACCCTGCACAGCCGGCTTTCCCTGATAGTAAAGTGCGGTATCCAGCTCAAAGGTCATCTGATTCTTGTCCGGCTGATAAACAAAGCTTCGTCCAATGCCGTCTGTGATTGTGGTCACATCGCTTTCGATGCGGTTTTCGAACAGACACGGACCGGAATCCCACTGTGCCAGCCGCCAGCGGGGATTGTCAGCCTTCCCTCCACGGAAATCGTGTGTGCCAAGCACGGAAAATGCGTCGCCGTTTGCATGATCTTTCTGTGAGATCAGCTGCATTCCTGTTTTGAATGTGATATCGGGTATGATCTGCATGGTTCCTCCCTCCGGTTCCTCCGGAACAAAGTGATACTGTGTTTCTGCATCTGTGATCACGGACTCCGCATCCGTGCTTTGGGTATCGGTACTGCCCACCGCACCGCCGCATCCGACGTTAGACAGCAGAAGCGCACCGAGCAGCAGCATACTGAGTTTTCGTTTCATGTTTTTCTCCTTTTTCAGCTGTAATGACGGATCACGCGCAGAAACGCTTCTCCGTATTTTTCGGCTTTGGCTTCACCGACACCGGAAACCGCGAGAAATTCTTCGACGGTTTTCGGTTTTTTGACGCACATATCGGCAAGTGCGCTGTCCGGGAAAACCACATATGCCGGCACATGCGCCTTCATGGCAAGCGAGGACCGCAGAACGCGCAGTGCCTGCATCAGCGGCGTATCGGGCACCGAAGCGGCCGACGACCGCTTTGCTTTTGCGCCGGACTTCTGCTGAGTCTGTACAGGCTCCTCGCGCTTTTTGGGTACACGCATGACCACGCGCTGCCGGTCAGCCAAAACCGCCTGTCCGCGCTGTGTGATTTTCAGTACCGGATATACCGCATCCTCCGATACAAGATAACCGTGATCGGCAAGCGACGCCAGCCTCTGCCGTACCTCACCCTCCGTCATTGCCCGCAGCGCACCATATGTCGGAATCCGGTCAAACCCGAGCGAGAGAATCCGCTCCCCGCGTGAGCCGCGCAGAACATCGGTCAGCATCTTGATACCAAACCTCTGCCCCGTCTGCAAAATGCAGAACAGCACTGTTTTCGTTTCTTCTGTAATATCCGACACATCCCATGCACCGCGTGTCCGGCAAACCGAGCAGTTTCCGCAGTCACCGGCAGTCTCGTCACCGAAATAGCGCAGAAGCGTCTTCCGCAGGCAATGCTCCGCGCGGCAATAGGCATTCATCTCGCGCAGACGCAGAAACTCCCGTTCCCTTACTTCTGCCTGTGTCTGCGCATCCAGTTCCGGATTCGGTTCGCTGTTTTCAATCAGGAATTTCGCGGTGTGAACGTCCTTCGGCGAATACAGAAGAATACACTGCGCCGGGGATCCGTCACGCCCTGCACGTCCCGCCTCCTGATAATAGCTCTCAATGTTCTTGGGCATCTGATAGTGAATGACATAGGATACGTCCGACTTGTCGATGCCCATGCCAAAGGCGTTGGTCGCCACCATAATGCGCTTTTCATCGTATACAAACGCCTGCTGGTTCAGCCGCCGCTCTTCCTCGGTCAGTCCCGCGTGATATCGCGTCGCAGGATAACCCGCTTCACACAGAAGCGAGCAGACCTCCTCCACCGACTTCCGCGTCGCACAGTAAACAATCCCCGCGCGATCTGCTTTGTCGGAGACCAGCGACAGCAGCGCATCCTCCTTGTTCTCCGGATGCACCACACCGAAGTACAGATTCGGTCGGTCAAAGCCGGTTGTGATGCGGAACGGATCACGCAGTCCGATCAGGCGGACAATATCATCGCGGACATCATCGGTTGCCGTTGCGGTAAACGCACCGACCACAGGTCGCTTTTTTCCTGAAATAACAGACAGAAACTCCGCGATTTTCAGATAACCAGGCCGGAAATCCTGTCCCCACTGGGAGACGCAGTGCGCCTCATCAACGGCTACCATCGATATGTGTATCGTTTCACATACAGACAGAAACGCCGGCGTCAGAAGCCGCTCGGGCGCAACATAAATGAGCTTGTACCACCCCGCGCGCAGGCGGTTCAATACGGTATTGCACTGTCCCGGCGTCAGTGCACTGTTGAGATACGCCGCCGGGACCCCTGCCTCCACCAGTGCCGTCACCTGATCGGACATCAGCGAAATCAGAGGGGATACGATCACGGTGATGCCATCAAACAGCAGCGCCGGAATCTGATAGCACATGGACTTTCCGGCACCGGTCGGCATCACGCCGAGGACATCGCGCCCGCCAAGCAGCGCATCAATCAGTGCCTCCTGACCGCCGCGGAACGAATCGTGTCCGAAATACTGTTTTAACACGCGATGCTTATCGTCCATGCCGTCTCCTTTCTGTGTATCGCTGCACATAGTATGTGTATCGTTTCACATTCATTTGAATTCTCTGTCATGTTCTCTGAAAAAATCGTAGTAGGTCCGTACCGCCTCAAGCTCGGTCCAGCGGCAGACCTCGGCGGGATACGCATCCAGATTGTAGATTTTCGCTCCCTTCATCGCCAGAAGAAACGGCGAATGGGTGGAAATGACGAGCTGGCAGTTGTAAAACCGCACCGATTCAACGAGAAACTGTGCAAGCGCTCTTTGCATTGCCGCAGACAGACTGTTTTCTGGCTCGTCGAGCAGATACAGCGTGTCCTGCGTGATCTGCTCGGTGAAATAGGCATACGCCGACTCGCCGTTCGATTTATTCTGAATGTTCTCCGGCAAACGGCGGTAGGTATAATCGGACTTGGTCGACTTCTTTGCATCGCGGAACTGCTTGAATTCCTCGTATTGCGCCAGACTTTGCAGCTGCATATGCACATTCGGGTCGTGATTGCGGTCGTATTCCTCAAACAGCGCTTCCCGCTTTCGGTCAACACCGTCATTGATGGCGCGCATATCGAGCATAAAGTCAAACACCGCATCGCTTGTGATGATCTTTGCATCGCGCGGAGGATTGGCATCGGCGGAGCACATCCGCAGATAATCCTCAAAAAACGGTGTGTTGTTGAACGGTGCCGCGCGGATCAGCCGCAGCTTTTCCGCGATGATGTTGAGCAGTGTCGATTTGCCGGAGCCGTTGGTGCCGTAAAAGACGGTCAGCGGTTCAAAGGTGATCCTTGACAGCGCCTTCTGCGGAAAAATCTTGAACGGATACGACGAGGTCCGGGAATAGCACCGCATCTGGATCCGCGGCTCCGTCATCGACAAAAGGAAGCCGTCCTCCTGGCGTTCATTCGGCAGGGTAAAGGATTTCAGATATAGCATATCATTCTCCTGTGTATCGTTTCACATTTGATTGTGTATCGTTTCACATCTGTTCACACAACGCACGGTTGACAGCCGAACGCAGCTCGAGAAGCGCCTCTCCCTCGGGAATCCAGGTCGGTGACGGGATCACGCCGAGGACATCCTTGCAAAGCGCCAGAACCGCCTCGCGTCCGATCTTTTCTTCAAGCAGACACAGCGCACCGTGATCGGCAAACGCCTCCGCCATGGCTTTCTCGCGGATGGACGGCATTGCCTGACCGTCCCTGCCGGGGTAGGCAAGATACGTCGATCCCGGCATCTGCTTGTAAGCGCACGGATCGGCAAAGGGATCGAACAGCCCCTGCGACATCCGGTCATAGTAATAATTGTAGCCCCAGTGCAGAAAGCCCTTCGCACCGAGGACATACATCTGTACACCAAGCGCGCGTGTGCGGGGATTGGTATTGGAAATCATCCGGTTAGAGCAGTTTTTCATATACGGACCGCCGGTATAGTACACCCACAGATCGTCGCATCTTCCGGCAAAGGCATCGACATGATTCAGCGCAGCGATCGGTGTTTTCACAAGTCCCTGCTCATAAAAGCTGTAATCCGACAGCGCATCGGCGATGATTGCATCCCCGATGTACGGCTTCACTGCGTCCAGCGCTGCACGGTAATGTACCGCGTGCGCCTCTCCCGGCTCATCGGAGATATGGAACCAGACGCGATGCGCAAGATGCATTTCACGCATGAATGCCAGAAAAGCAGAAAGGTACGCCGCCAGAAATGCACGGTACGCCGCACCGGCTGCATCGGTTTCCCAGCCGAACAGCAGCACCTCCCTGCCGTCAACGTCCGCATAGATCAGCGGCGCATGTTCGGCACCCCACTGCGAAAACAGATGGCAGTGTTCAAAATATGTGATCCCGCAATCCACCGCCAGCGTGATATACCGCCGCATCCTTGAAAAATCAAAGGAATACGCCCCGTCTTCACCGACGGTGATACCGACCAGCTGTACATTCTTCCGTGTCCCGCCAATCGGCATGTCCAGCGGCGGCGTAAATGCCGGCAGCAGCAGAGAATTCATACGATGCTTTGCCGCATTGGAAACATAGCTTGCAAAGATCTCCCAGAACCGCTCGGAATACACCTCGACACCATAGATATCCGCAAGGCAGTCGCAGTGAAACCAGTTGGTATAATACGCCGACACCTGCGGAAGTGCGGCAGCGATTACGGTAAAGGTCAGCACCTGAGAAAACAACACTGCCCCGTCATTCAGACTCGTTACCGTCACAGTTACAGGATAGGATCCTGCCGGGAGTGCGGCATTGTCCTCATTCAGCGTTACATAAACACCCTGGGTACAGTCGTCGGTGCAGTTGATGGTTGCTTTTGTATCTGCTTCACAGAACAACGCCCCGCCCCAGGCATTCGGGTAACGGACAATTTCCGGTTTTGCGGGCCGTTTGAGCAGGACATCCGGATAAAGACCGCCCTCCGACCGCGCATACCCCTCCTCGCCGTTGGGATTACCGACAGCGGTCAGCGGCACATAGCCGATTTTGTATACCGACACGGGAAGGTCACTCTCCACCGCCACGGAAACAGGATGAAATGACGCACCGCAGGTGCGCATGGCAAGCTGAAAAGAACATGCCTCACCGGAAAGCAGCGTACAAAAGGTCTGCTGCAATGCCGGATAGGACGACGGCGGTGTATCCGGGAAAATTTTGGGCTGTGAGGATAAAAGCTTGATTGAAATCCGTGTTTGATCTGCCATACAATCCCTCCGCATATATATACTATCAGCTATTATTATACATGGAATTGCAGGCTTTGTCAAGTGCTGCAAAACGCGAAAACGGACCGCCGGCACGGTGACCGGGGATCCGTTTGGGACAATCTGTTATTCAATATCTTCGTATGCGCGGACGATCCTTTCAAGCATCTTTTCTGCCGCCTTCAGGTTGCGCTCATACTCGGATGCAATCTCGTTCTTCTTTGCCTTGAGCTGACCGTCAACACAGCCGTAGCCGTTGATCTGATAGATGTAAACCGGGTCAAAGACACGGTTGCGGACAATCAGGTCAACCATCGATGCGGATTCTTCGTCGCGGACGTTTTTGGACTTGGTAATGACATCGAACAGCTGCGGGGTGACCATGTCATAGGACGCCGCGGCAATGGCTTCGATTACCGTACCGGTACGCGCGGGATCCTCTGCGTTGCGCGGAACCGCGATCATCGGCGCGGACAGGTTGACAAGCGACGTGTAATCACTTGCTTCGTCATACTTGGGTGTCGGCAGGATACCGAAGTCATCTTCCATATCGCGCAGATACAGACCGATCTTGTACAGCGTGATGTCACAGAAATACGCATTGCCGTTGATAAACGTAGTATAGGTGTTCATATACTCCGCAACATCCGTAACAAAGTTGGACTGCTGGCTGATGACAAGCTCAAAAATCTTGTCGTAGATCGAGGACAGACGCTCAATGTTGAAGTCGATATGCGGGATGTCATTTTCGTCCTTTGCAGACAGCTTGCCGCCGGTGCCGTAGAACAGCGAATACGGGCTGTCCCAACCCCAGGATGTCAGGGAGAACAGGTCATTTGTGTAATCGAGAGTGCTGTCACCGTTGACGTCCGTGGTCAGCCCCTTGGTCATGGACAGCATCGCGTCGATGGTCCACTTTCCGTCTGCCGCCATCTCATACGGGAATTCCATATCCTGCTGGGAGAACAGCTTCTTGTTGAATACCATGCAGGAGGAGGTCAGCAGAGAAACCGGGGAAATATCACCGATTGCCATGAAGACTTCATTGCCGATGGATAAGTCATTCAGTGCCGCCTTGTCCCACCAGGGGTTTGTCAGATCAATTTCTTCAATCTGGCTGATCGGATACAGCAGACCTGCTGTTGCCAGACCGGAAACGGAGGAATGCGCAAAGTAAAAATCATAGTCATTGGCACCGCCCTGAACCTGCATCCGGATCATATCATTGACCACAGCATTGGTATCTGCTTCACCTTCGATGTAGATGTTGTATTTTTCCTCAACCGCACGGTTGCGCTGATAGATGAGGTCGTGCAGGACATCGCCGTTTTCTTCTTCGCCTGTGATGATGTCCCCCTGTTCGTTCTGCTGATCGGAGAGCATAATGCGCACAACATGTCCGCCGTAGTCGATGTTCTCCATCAGATCAAATGCGGACGGCTCCTCAGTTTCCACGGGGGCCGCAGTTGTTGTCGGGGTTTCACCGTTTTGGGTTTCGGTGGATGTACTGCCGGTATCGCCGCCGCAGGATGCGAGCGTGCTGCCGGCTGTCAGAAGTGCGAGAAGAATACAAAGCTGTTTTTTCATGATATTTGCCTTTCCATTATGATTCTGTGATATTTTTTTGCATTGCAATACCCGGACAGCAGCTGTCCGGGTGCAGGTTTAGCGTTTGCAGTTTATTCCATCTCCGCGTATGCGTCAATGATCTTCTGCATTGCCTTTTCAGCCGCAGTAAGCTTCTTTTCCATAGCGGAAGCAACTTCTTCCTTCTTGGAGGACAGCTGGGTCTGCAGCGTGTCGTAACCGGTGCAGAGGTTGATGTAGAACGGATCATAGACACGGTTGCGGATGATCAGATTGACCATATCGGCAGATTCTTCATCGCGGACGTTCTTGGTCTTGGTGATGACTTCGTAAATCTGCGGGGTGACCATGTCATAGGCACCCGCTGCCAGTGCTTCAAAGAGCATACCGGTACGCTCTGCATCTGCGGGATTATTCGGAATGACAACGAAGCCGCCGGCGCCGTTGACGCAGGACAGATAGTCTTCCTGCTCCGCGCTCCACTTCGGAATCGGCAGGATGCCGTAGTCGTCTTCCATATCACGCAGGAATGCGTCAATCTTCTGCAATGTGATTTCGCAGAAATACGCACCGCCGTTGGAGAAGCACTCATATGTGGTCGGATACTGGTTCGGGTCGGTAACGAAGTAGGATTCCTGCTCCAGAATCAGCTGATACATCTTGCTGTAAATATCGGAGATGCGTTCCATATCGAAGTTGACATACGGGACATCGTCAGCATCCTTTGCAGAGTATCTGCCGCCGGCACCGAAGAACAGGGAGTAGGGCGAGTCACACATCCAGGAGGAGAAGCCAAAGATATCGTCACCCAGCGTATATTTGCCGTCACCGTTGACATCGGTGGTCAGACCCTTGGTCATCTCGACGAGCTTGTCCAGTGTCCATGTGCCGTTTGCCGCCATTTCATAGGGGAATTCCATATCACTGTTGGAGAACAGCTTCTTGTTGAAGACGAGACAGGAGGAGGTCAGAAGTGAGGTGGGAGAAATATCACCGGTTGCAAGATAGACCTTGCCGCTGACAGACATGCCTTCCAGCGCCGCCTTATCCCACCACGGGTTGGACAGATCGACATTCGGCAGATCGTTGAGGACATACAGAAAACCGCCGGATGCAAGCGGAGCAGCATAACAGTTGGAGAAATAGAAGTCATGGTCGGTCAGACCGCCCTGCACTTCCTTTTTCAGCATGTTGTTGACATTATCATAGGTATCGGATTCGCCGACAATCGTGACATTGTACTTTTCCTCGACCGCACGGTTCCGCTGATAGATGATGTCATTCATGACATCGCCGGTTTCCTCACCCTCGGTCATGATATCGACAAAGCGTTCATCCTGGTCGTTGAGCAGGATGTTGACAACATGTCCGCCGTAGTCGGCAGCAGGCAGCTTTTCCAGCTCCGCAATTTCTTCCGTGACAGCTTCCGTTGCCGCATCGGTTCCGACAGCCGCAGTCGTATCGGCAGAACCGGACGTATCACCGCCGCAGGAAATCATCGTGCCGCCGACAGTCATTGCCGCAAGCATCAAGCAAAGCATCTTTGTATTTGTTTTCATCAAAAATCCATCGTCCTTTCTATGACCGGAAGCCCGGCTGAATATAAAATTCTTTTTAATTATTATACTACTTTGTTCTGATTTTGTCAATCCTTTCGCATATTTGCAGAAGTCGAAATTCCTGTCTGTTTTTGGTGTTTTTCTGTGCAAAAAGCCGTGGAACGCTTGACAAACGCACATATGAATGATATAATAATAGAATCAGATTTTTGCGCATGAATTGATTCATGTATAAAAATGCATCACACCCGAAAGGATAAACCGTTATGCCTATCACAGACTTTCTCGTACGCAACGCGGAGCTTTACCCCAATGACGTTGCGCTCGTCGAGATCAACCCCCATTTTGAACCGGCTTCCCGCATCACCTGGAAGGATTATTCTCTGATCCAGCCCGAGGTCGGTCAGCCCTTCCGCCGTGAAATCACATGGAAGACCTTTGATGACAAAGCAAACCGTTTTGCAAACCTGCTTCTGACGCGCGGCATTCACCGCGGCGACAAGGTTGCCGTTCTGATGATGAACTCCATCGAATGGCTGCCTGTTTACTTTGGCATTCTCAAGGCCGGTGCGCTTGCTGTGCCGCTGAACTACCGTTATACCGCCGAAGAAATCAAGTACTGTCTGAACAAAGCAGACTGCACGATGCTCGTCTTCGGTCCGGAATTCATCGGCCGTATTGAAGAAATCGTTGACCGCATTCCTGCCGTGAAGAATCTGTTCTATGTCGGTGAGGACTGCCCCTCCTTTGCAGACAGCTATGACCGTATGATCGGCTTCTGCTCCAAGAAGGCACCCGACATTCCCCTCTCCGACGATGACGATGGCGCCATCTACTTCTCCTCCGGTACCACAGGCTTCCCGAAAGCCATTTTACATAAGCACCGTTCCCTGACCCATGCGGCTCTGTGCGAGCAGGCACATCACGGTCAGACAAAGGACGATGTCTTCCTCTGTATCCCACCGCTCTACCACACCGGCGCAAAGATGCACTGGTTCGGTTCTCTGGTCGCAGGCGGCAAGTCCGTTCTGCTCAAGGGTACCAATCCCGAGTGGATTCTCAAAGCTGCATCCGATGAAAAGTGCACGATCGTCTGGCTGCTCGTGCCGTGGGCACAGGACATTCTCGACGAGCTTGATACCGGCGCACTGAAGCTTGCGGACTATGAACTGTCCCAGTGGCGTTTGATGCACATCGGCGCACAGCCTGTTCCGCCGTCTCTGATCCGCCGCTGGCAGGGTGTATTCCCGGGTCAGGCATACGATACCAACTACGGTCTGTCCGAATCCATCGGTCCCGGCTGTGTCCATCTGGGTGTTGAGAACATCCACAAGGTCGGTGCGATCGGGCGTGCCGGTTACGGCTGGGAGGTCAAGATCGCGGACGAAAACGGCGAACCCGTTGCACGCGGCAACGTCGGTGAACTCTGTGTCAGAGGTCCCGGTGTCATGACCTGCTACTACAATGACGAAAAGGCAACTGCGGAAACCCTGCGCGACGGCTGGCTCTTCACCGGCGACATGGCAGAGGAAGACGAGGACGGCTTCATCTATCTGGTCGACCGTAAGAAGGACGTCATCATCACCGGCGGTGAAAACCTGTATCCTGTACAGATTGAAAACCACATCCGCCGCCATGAAGCGGTCAAGGACGTTGCCGTTATCGGTCTGCCGCACGCAAGACTCGGTGAAATCGCTGCGGCGATCATCGAAGTCCGCGAGGATATGACGCTGACCGAGGAAGAAATCGCTGACTTCTGTTCCTCCATGCCGCGTTACAAGAGACCGCGCACCTACATCTTTGCCAAGGTTCCGAGAAATCCCACCGGCAAGATCGAAAAGCCGAAGCTGCGTGAGATTTACTGCGGCAAGTCGCTGGTTGAACAGCAGATTAAGAATTAAAGCACCCTCGTTTTTTGCAATATCAGACGGGCGATTCGTGAATCGCCCCTACTGCACAACACCGTATGATACAGAGAGGATTACGTATATGAAACAGCTTATGATCGGCAACGCGGCCGTGGCACGCGGTGCATACGAAGCGGGTGTCCGCGTCGTATCGTCCTACCCCGGCACGCCGAGTACAGAAATCACAGAGGTCATGGCGACCTTCCCCCAAGAGGATGTCTACGTTGAGTGGGCGCCCAATGAAAAGGTCGCGGCTGAAGTCGCCATCGGTGCATCCATCGGCGGTGCACGCGCAATGACCTGCTGCAAGCACGTCGGACTGAACGTCATGGCAGACCCCATCTTTACCGCATCCTATACCGGTGTCGGCGGCGGTCTTGTCATTGCCGTTGCGGATGACCCCGGAATGCACTCTTCCCAGAACGAACAGGACTCCCGCCATTATGCCCAGGCGGCAAAGCTGCTCATGCTTGAGCCTGCCGACTCCGGTGAATGTCTTTCCTATACCAAGGCAGCGTATGCGCTGTCCGAGCAGTTCGACACACCTGTCCTGCTTCGCCTGTCCACCCGCGTTTCCCACTCCCAGTCGCTGATCGAAGTCTCCGACCGCGAAAACGCACCGTTGAAGGATTACGAAAAGAATATTCCGAAATACGTCATGATGCCGGCAAATGCGCGCGGCCGTCATGTTGTGGTTGAAGACCGCATTGCCGCGCTGACTGCATTTGCAGAAACGACCGACCTCAACACAGTCACTTATACCGACAAGACCGTCGGCGGCAAGAAGATCGGTGTCATCACCGCAGGCGTCTCCGATATGTACGCACACGAAGCACTCGGCGACAGCGTCAGCTACTGCAAGCTCGGTATGGTTTATCCGCTGCCCGTCGATCTGCTCCGGAACTTCGCCGCACAGTGCGATGAAGTCTACGTCATTGAAGAGCTCGACCCGGTCATTGAAACCCACTGCAAGGCATTGGGCTTAAACGTACACGGCAAGGATGTGTTCACGCTGATCGGCGAATACACGCCGGCCATGATCGCCGGGGCTGTGCTCGGTGAGGAAATGCCCGAACACGCATCCATTGATGCCATCCCCGGCAGACCGCCCGTCATGTGTGCAGGCTGTCCGCACAGAGGTACGTTCTATGTCCTCAAGAAGCTGGGGCTGACCGTTTCCGGCGACATCGGCTGTTATACGCTCGGTGCCGTTGCGCCGCTTGCTTCCGTTGACACGACCATCTGTATGGGTGCGTCTGTTTCTGCGGCGCTCGGTATGGCAAAGGCACGCGGCAACGACTTTGCAAAGAAGCTCGTCTCCGTCATCGGTGACTCCACGTTCATGCACTCCGGCATCACCGGACTCATCGACATCGTTTACAACAAGGGCATCAACACCGTTATCATTCTCGACAACTCCATCACCGGTATGACCGGTCATCAGGATAACCCCACCACCGGCAAGACCATCCGCGGTGAGGCAACCCGTCAGGTTGACCTCGAAGCGCTCTGCCACGCCTGCGGCATCGACTGGGTAAAGGTTGCCGATCCGTTTGACACCAAGGCATTTGAAGCCGTTGTCAAAGAGGCATGTGCACTGGAAGCACCGGCTGTCGTTATCGCACAGCGTCCCTGCGCACTGCTCAAGACCGTCAAGTATACCGGTCACTGCGTCATTTCCGACGATTGCCGCAAGTGCGGTATGTGTCTGAAGCTCGGCTGCCCTGCCATCTCCAAGCGCGAGGACGGCACCATCGTCATCGACGAGAACCAGTGCAACGGCTGCGGTCTGTGCGTCGGTGTCTGTCCGTTCCATGCAATCAAGAAGATCGAAGACTAAGGAGGAACGACGAAAATGAAAACCACAACCAATATCATGATCGTCGGCGTCGGCGGACAGGGTACCCTGCTTGCCAGCCGCATTCTCGGCAATGTCCTCATCCGTGAGGGCTACGACGTCAAGGTTTCCGAAGTTCACGGCATGAGCCAGCGCGGCGGTTCCGTTGTCACCTACGTCAAGTACGGCGAAAAAGTCTGGTCCCCCATCATCGGTGAGGGAGAAGCCGACATCATCCTTGCATTTGAACAGCTCGAAGCATACCGTGCTCTGCCTTATCTGAAAAAAGGCGGCGTTGTCGTCACCGGTACGCAGTGCATCGATCCGATGCCAGTCATCACAGGCGCGGCAAAGTACCCCGAAAACCTCTGCGAGAAAATCGCAACACAGGCAGATCTGATTTCTGCCGATGCCATCGGTATGGCAAGAGAAGCCGGCACCATCAAGGCGGCGAACGTCGTTCTGATCGGCATTCTCGCACACCGCACCGAAATCCCCTACGAAACCTGGATCGAAGTGCTGAAGACCACCGTTCCGCCGAAGTTCCTCGATGTCAACTTAAAAGCCTTTGACATGGGCTGGAACCACCAGTAATC
>SVRM01000161.1 GCA_015064785.1 Oscillospiraceae bacterium | reverse complement strand
GATGCGATACGGAGTGCAAAGCACTTCTTGCCGAGCAGAACGTTTCCGCCGTAGCCGGAGTTGACGGAGCAGATGGTGTTGTCTTCCGGGAAGTGGCAGATATAACGCTTGGACTCGTCGCAGTCAGCAACTGCATGAAGACCCTTGATATAGTCGGGGGAATCACCGAGAGCATCAATGACGTTCTTGCCGACGCGGGTCATGATGAGCATGTTCAGAACGACGTAGATGGAGTCGGTCAGCTCGATACCGATCTTTGCGAAGTCGGAGCCGACAACACCCATGGAGTAGGGAATGACGTACATCTTCTTGCCTGCATAAGCGTTCTTATACAGCTTGTTCAGGGTTTCGTAGCATTCCTTGGGATCCATCCAGTTGTTGATATTGCCTGCATCTTCACGCTTGGAGGTGCAGATGAAGGTTCTGCCTTCGACGCGGGCAACGTCGTTGACAGCGGTTCTGTGCAGATAGCAGCCGGGGAGAAGATCCTGGTTGAGCTTAACGAGCTCGCCGGTGGAGCAAGCTTCTGCGCGAAGGGCTTCCGCCTGTTCTTCGGAGCCGTCGATCCAGACGATCTCAGTCGGGTTGACGAGAGCGGCCATTTCTTCGATCCAGGACAGGACATGCTTATTGTTGGTCATGTTGTTTATCTCCTTTGAATTATTGATTTCGTGATTCATGTTTTGAAAGTCGGATTTTTGATATCCAATTTCCCACAGCATATATTATATACGAAAACAGGGCATTTTGCAAGAGGTTTTGCAAAAGTTGCAAATTTTTTAACAATTCGGCAAAAATCTGGAAGAACCGATTGCGGTTTTCATGCGTGACAACAAGGCGGGGGATCGACAAAACCATCCATACAAATAATTTAAGGAAAGAATTTTCCGGAATGTGTCGATTCCACTTGCAATTTTTACGAGTTTATGATATCATAAATAAAAGAAATTATCTGAAAAGGGGAGAATGATCCATGTCAGCTGCAACATACCCTGTCCCTGCAGCGGAGCTGATGCGCGAACAGAAACAGCGCATTCTTGACCGCATTTACGACCATCATCTGCGTCTGTGGGGAGGCTCAAATGGCAATGTCTTCTTCATCTCCGATACCTATCCCGGTGTCTGGATGGAGCATCTTTACGACGGCGTCGCGTGGGCGGACTATATGCCCGCGGAGTGTGACGTTGCCAAAAATCACATCGATGTATTTCTGTCCAAGCAAACCGGGGACGGACAGCTTCCGTGCTATATCTGGGCAAATGAGGTCGGCTACGGCTGGACACAGGAATGCGTCTCGGTCGGGTCGGTCTGCGTGGAAGCCATCCGTCAGAATCCGGACGACAGAGATTTTCTGAACCGCTGCTACAAAGGCGTTTCCGGCTGGGTCAAGTGGCTTTATAACACCCATATGACGCGCGGCACGGGTCTGGTCGAAATGTTCTGCGGCTACGATACAGGACACGACAATTCCGCCCGTCTGAAGCCGCTGAAGTACCGGCAGGACTATTTCCGTGACGGTCACAGAATGCCCGGCGATGCCGCACCGGATGACTGTGACGTTTTGCCGATGCTTGCGCCTGACATGAATGCCTGCTTCTTTGGCAACCTGCGCGCACTCGGTGAAATGGCAGATATGCTCGGACTGACAGCGGAAGCGGAAGACTGGCGCAGAAAGGCGGAGGTCGTCCGCGCAAAGATGTTTGAATATCTGTGGGACGAGGAAGACCAGTTCTTCTATGATGTCGACCGCCATGGCAGAAAGAACAAAATCAAATCCATTTATATCACCAATGTCTTCTCAGAGGGCGTGATGGATTATGACCTGGGCAACGCTGTTTTTGACCGTTATATTGCCAACCCGAACGAATTCTGGACGCCGTACCCGATGCCTGCCGTCTCCGTCTCCGATCCGCAGTGGGTGCAGAATCTGCCCGGCAATTCCTGGGGCTTCTACTCCCAGGGTCTGACGGCACTGCGCTCGATGCGCTGGATGCCGAAATACGGACGTACTGCCGAGATGGAAGAAATCATGCGGCGCTGGGTTTCCGCGTGGTCACACAGCAAGACGACGCAGTTCGGTCAGGAGCTGCATCCGATCACCGGTGAGCCGTCACAGTGCTCACAGTGGTATTCCTCCTGTATGCTGTATTATCTGCATTCCATCAGACGTCTTTACGGGATTTGATTGCTTTGCTTGAAAGGAGATCACAGATGATTCGATTACAGCCCAACGGTACCCTCTGGACCGACACCGACGGCAATCCCATCCATGCACACGGCGGACACATGCTCGTACATGACGGTTATTACTACTGGTACGGCGAGGACCGGCGTGACAACATTTATGTTTCCGTTTACCGTTCCGAAAATCTCGTTGACTGGGAATTCCGCCGTCATGTTCTGACAACCGATTCGCCATGCGAGGGATACCGCGTCCGTACCGATCTTTCCCTGTTCCGGGAAGCGGACGGAAAAAAGGAAAAGGTCAACATCGAGCGCCCGAAGGTTCTGTACAACGCAAAGACGAAGAAATTTGTCATGTGGGCGCACTATGAAAACGGCCAAAACTACCTCGATGCACGTGCCTGCATCGCCACCTGCGACACACCCGACGGCGACTTTGTCTACCACGGCAGCTTCAATCCTTACGGCAACATGTCCCGCGACTGTACGCTGTTTATTGACAATGAAAACGATGCGTATTTCATTTCCGCATCGCGCGACAACGCCGATCTTGCTGTCTATCGCCTGACTGAGGACTATATGAACGTCGACCGGCAGGTGCATACGCTGTTTCAGGGCGAATTCCGTGAAGCGCCGGCGCTGTTCTATCGCCGCAACAACGGAAAGTATTACCTGCTGTCCTCATGGTGCACCGGCTGGGCGCCCAATCAGGGTACCTGTGCAACCGCGCACAAGTTAAACGGACGCTGGTCGCTCAATCATCCCTTCGGCGATAAAACCACATTTGACTCCCAGCCCGCGTTTGTCCTGCCTTATGTAAAGGAAAACGGCGAAACGATATTCCTGTATTTCGGAGATCGCTGGGGAGGAAACGGAGACCAATATTTTACCTCATCGTATATCGTTCTGCCCATCCGTTTTGACGAGTTCGATCACGCCTATATCAACTGGTGTGATGTATGTGAGATCTGATACAAAAACAACAGCAATAACGAAAGGAAAATTTTCTATGAAAACAAACAAACGCGCACATCTTCTGCTGCTCGCCGCAGCCATGCTTCTGCCGCTGATCGCCTCCTGCGGCAATGATGCGAAACAGCCCGCAGCCGCCGGAGACGAAACAAACGCCGATACGGCAGTGACAGAAACTGCCGATACCAAGGAAATCTACGACCCGCAGCTGCCTGACATGGACTTCGGCGGCGAAATCTTTACCTTCGCGATGCGCGGTCAGGACTACAACAACGACTTTACCATCGATGCCACCACGGGTGACCCGGTCGACGACGCGGTCTATGCCCGCATGGACTACATTGAAAACACGTACAATGTGGATCTTGAGCTGATGTGGTGCGGCGAGTCCGGAACAACGAACACGGGCAGCGAAATGTACACGACGCTGACCAAGCTGATGATGGCCGGCGACAATGCATTCGATGCCATCAACACCTCGCCCTACTGTCAGGCAGGTCTGGCGGCTGCCGGTTATCTGCTTGATATGAATGATATCAAATACATCAACCTCGACCAGCCGTGGTGGAACCAGAATGCAAAGGAATCGCTGTCCTTCTATGACTGCGTCTACTTCTGCTCCGGCGACATTACCACGGGTGACGACCGCTGTATCTCCGTTTTGCTTTTCAACAAGAAACTCATTGAGCAGTTTGACCTCGACAATCCCTACGACGATGTCAGAGACGGCAAGTGGACCATGGACAAGATGATTGAAAACTGCAAGGCGGTTACGGGCGACATCGACGGTAACGGCAAGCAGGACGAATTTGACCGCTGGGGCTTTACGTTCTGGCAGGATGCGATTTTCTCGATGATGCTCGGTACGGGTGCGACCGTCGGTAAGACCGATGCGGAAGGCGTGCCGACCTATACGGCGACGGACCCGTTCTTCATTGATGCCTACAACAAGGTATTGCAGCTGGTAGATAAGCAGTACTCCTACAACCAGAAATTTGACGCACAGAACGGCGGCTATAACCACTGGGGTGCAGGCAATGCGCTGTACTACTGGGGTATGGTTTCCTCGATCATCGGTCAGCGTTCATCGGATGTCGATTTCGGTGTCATTCCCATGCCGAAGTATTCCGAGGATCAGGATCGCTACTACTCCGAGGCAAATGCGTACTCGACCTCTCTGATGTCCGTTCCGATGACCGTTGTCAATCCTGACCGTTCCGGTCTGATTCTGGAAGCCATGGCGGCATACGGCAAGCAGGAGCTCTCGCCGGTCTTCCTTGACAACCTCGTCATGGTCAAGTCCGTGCGTGACGCAGACAGCGCGGAAATGCTGCAGCTGATTTTCGACAGCCAGGTCTTTGACGTCGGCTACTTCTTCAACTGGGGCAACACGCTCAACGATACGATGAACCTCCTCAACGAAAGAAAGGACAGCATTGCGTCCAAG
>SVRM01000160.1 GCA_015064785.1 Oscillospiraceae bacterium | reverse complement strand
GGGTGTTTGTCTGCCTGAAGGCGAACTCTGGATGCATCGGAGCAGAGCACGACAACCTTGCCGTCTTCATAGTAGAAGTCATAGATTTCGGGACCGCAGGAGGAGTAGAACTTGCCTTCCTTCAGTGCGTCAAGAATATCGGACACGGAACGGGATGCCGCGCGGACACGTACCCAGCCGTTGCAGTGATGGTTCATCGAATGACCGTCGTCGGTCGCAACGCCCCAGAGACGGATGCCCTGACCGAGAATTTCATCCCAATACGCCGCATCGGTGTCCATATCCATGTTGATGGCACAGCCGGAGTTCCAGATTTCCATGGCGAAGTTGCCCTTCAGCTTCGAGAAATAGCGGGCAGGGGTCGATGACCATTCGGGATGGCAGTAAACCGTCATCTGGCCGTCGGCGTGGAGCTTGTCCAGATACGGCTGATATTCCTCCTGCGATTTGACGCGGGCGGAATCAAAGCGCTGATCCTGCTCATACGCATTGCCGTTTTCCTTTTCCGGACCGATGCAGACCGTATGGAAGCAGCGGAAGCCGGTGGAATCAAAGGCGGGTGTCAGGGTACCCTCGTTGTCGGTGATGGTCGGGAAGCCGCCGCCATCGTATTCCATACCGGGGATGATTGTGATATCACATTCCGGTGCGAAGTTTGTGTAGTTGTAATTGCGGTGGTCGGTAAGGGCGAGAAAATCGTAGCCGTGCTCCTTGTGAAGCCGGATGACCTCCTCGGGGGTACCGCGTCCGTCGGAACGGGTGGTGTGGCAGTGCAGTCCGCCTTTGTACATCGGCGCATCCTTTGCGCCTGCAAATGCCTGCTGTCGGATCATCATAGTCGTTGTCCTCCTCGTTATTGGAATTTTTCGTTTGCTTTATCAATACTTGACTGCATCTTGGATTCGTACTTGGCGAATGCGGATGCAGCATTGTTTTCACCGGTATAGGCTGCGGCATTGATTTCATTGATGAACTGCGTACCGATGTTATAAACATACATCAGATTCGGCGTGGATGCACGGATGATAATATCCAGCATTTCGATGGAATCGTCATTGCGCAGCCCCTTTTGCTCCAGCGTAACCTCGCGGAAAACAGGGAGCACCGACTGATAACTGATATATGTCATCACATCACCGACCACAGCGGAGCGTTCTGCATCGGAAACGGTGACGGGGATGGAATAGATCGGCGTTCCGTAGAATGGCATGGAATAGTATGTTTCCTGTGATTCGTCCAGCTTCGGGTACGGAACAACGCCAAAATTAAATTCCTTGTTGCGCAGTCGGCTTGTTTTGGATATTTCCGCGGTCATGAACAGCGCACGTTCTGTTTCAAAAATATTGATATAACTGCCGTCCGTGTCATCGGCGAGACCGGATGTCTGCGGTTTTGCTTCTCCGCCGGCGGTTGTGAGCGTGTCAAGGATGCGTTCAAAGCCATTGATATACCGTTCACCGCCGCAGGTCAGCGTTAAAAACGAGTCTTCCACGCGGAGCACCGGTTCGCCTAGACCAAACATGAATCTGTCGATGCCGTCATAGGAGATACCCCATACAGCAGTTCCGCCGACCTTGTAGGTGAAATCGGAATCGCCGTTGAGATTGGCGGCGGCCTTGCAGTATTCGGAAAGCCGTTCCAATGTCCAGCTGCCGTTTCTGACAAGATCATACGGCTTATCAAGATCGAGGTTAGCCATCATGTCCTCGTTGAAGTACAGACACCACAGGGAGTCCATGACCATGAGCTGAGAATATCCGGCGGCGCCAAAGAGATATCCGTTGACGGTGATGGCATCGTTGTATGCGTTGATCCACCACGGCTGGTTCAACTGCAATGCATCAAAATCCATCAGATTGTACAGACCGTCCTGCGCGGTCAGACGGTACATATCGCGGGAAGGAATGTAAATGGCATCGTATGCATCATCTCCGGCACGGATGACTTTGTTTGCTTGTGTGAACACCTCGGAGTCGACACCGTAGTTGGATTCCCGGATGACAATGTTCAGACGTTTTTCCGTTTCGCGGCAGCGCTCGTACATGGCATCATCCAGTGCTTCGCCTGTCAGTCCCTCTCTGTCAATCTGCGCACGCATGGAATAAATATCGGCAGCATTGAGAATCCGGAACTCATATGCGCCGTAATCGACCTGTGGAAAGTCGTACAGTGCTTCGGTTTCGGACTGCACCTGTGAATCTGTGGAGGCAGCGGATACAGGCTGGGTTTCGCTTATGACGGGGGGCTGCTCCGCATCGCCGCAGGAAACCATAACGGCACTCATCAGAATGGCGGCTGCCCAAAGATGTGTGTGCTTCATATCCAAACTCCTTTACAGCTTCAAAAGATCGGACGCCTCCAGCATCTTGATGAACAGACCACCCTGCACGGTACGGTTCTGGAAGTGATAGTGTTCTGCCGTAATGGTATCGTACCAGTCGGTCATCGGCACGCGGTGCTTGGTGAAGTTGTACGCATTCCACAGCGGATCGATAAAGCGTTCAAAGTCCGCCTGATCGCGGCAGAGGGTCGCGGTCCAGACGAGCCAGTCGGACTTTGTGTAGTCGGCGCGGTTGTCAAGCGGCATACCGTAGGGCTTGAAGCGTGCGAAGTTGGTCGAGATTTCGCTCTGGAGGACTTCCGGCGCGAAGATCTTGGTACCGAAGAGCTTGTCCCAGACGGCGTTGTACTTCATCGAGAACGTGCCGGGACGGTCAAATGCCAGACGGTAGCTGCCGTCGCCGTTGGCAGCGCGTTCTGCCCACGACTTTGCCATTTCGCGTGCCCGGTCGATGTACTTGACGGCTTCGTCCTCATGACCGAGCATCCGGTTGAGAATACCGAAGCAGGCAACGCCCATGATTGCCTTGACGGACAGGTTGCAGTTGTGCGCCAGATGACCTGCGAAGTCGTCCGTGCAGAGCTGATTTGCCGGGTCTTCGCCGTATTCGATCAGATATTTGACCCAGCCGGCGATGGTATCCCAGTGTGCCGACGCAAAGGAAGGATCGTTTTCTGCAATCGCGGTCGTAGTGACCATGACGAGCAGGTTGCCGCATTCCTCGACGGGCATCTGGTATTCGAGCTTGTTGCCGCCGTAGACCTGTCCGTTGACGAGCGGATACTGTCCTGCGTCGTGCGGCGCGAAGTCAAACGGCCAGTCCTTCGATTCGGCATACTTGAAGATCGGACGCATCATGCCCTTGACCAGTTCCGGATTGTAAAGCAGGAACATCGGAATGGACGGATAGGAAACGTCAACCGTTGCGGCACAGCCGTTGGAGAAGCATTCCTTGGAGATGAACAGCACCTTGCCGTCGTTGTCGAGCACACACTTGTGCGCCGCGATGACCTGACGGAACGCAAGGGAGAGCAGTTCTGCGTACTTGACGCCGCCGCACTTGACCGCGTCGAGATACAGACCCTCGGCGATGGAGGCACAGACGGTCAGAAGCAGCTCGTATTCTTCGTAAGCATCGACAATGGCTTGTTCAATGGTGGTGCCGTCGGCATTCCAGACGGACTTGAGATGGTCGCCGAAGTAGACCATCGATTCGATGTCGTCGTAGGCAAACAGGATGAGGTTGGTGCCGTCAGGCAGAAGCTCGACCTTGCCCATGACATAGGACATTTCCTCATCGGGACAGCGGAAGGAGGAAACCTCACCGCCGGGGACTGCGAGGTAGAAGTAACCCCACTCGATGCGCAGATCGTCGCCGGAGCGGTTCAGAATCTGCTGGTTGGTCTTGCCCATTTTGGCACAGGGAATGTCGCCGATGTTCAGCATCTCACATGCGACGGTATCGTCGCCCTTTGCGTTCATGACGAGCTCCTCGGATGCGAGAACCGTTGCGATGACTTCATGGTATTCGCCGTCGATGGAATGATATTCCAGCGCCATATAGGAGACGGGACGGGTCATTGTCTTCAGATCATCGGGGAGCAGGGGTGTGGTGAAGCGGACGGTCAGCTCGATTTTGCCGTCGGAGAAAACATAGGTCGTTGTGAATGCATCGACATCGACGGAAATCTGCTCGATTTTGGGCATATCCAGACCGCCCATGAACAGTTTTTCCTCGCCGTCGACGGTAACGGTGCCGACGAGCGTATTCGGTTTGCCTGTCCAGTGATTGACGGTGGATTCGTTGAGCTTATCGGACATCGACCACAGCGAAAAATAGGGGTCAACTGTGACAAGCGGGTATGCGGGTGCACGTAAATTCATGGTGGATAATTCCTTTCAGAATGTAATTTCGTTGATACAATGGTATCATATTTTTGGTCTGGTGTCAATGTTTTTTTACAGAAAAGTACGGGAGAAGAAAAAGAACTGCCGCGAGGAGATGAACGCTTGCGGCAGTCTGTAGCAGATTTATGTAACGTATCGGCAGTTGATTTCAAAGTGTCATTATGGCCAAGATGAACTGCTGTTTTCTTTTTCGGCTTCAGGATCGGTATAAACGAAATGCACAACATTGCCATAATACGGAATTTCAGAGCTCTGTAACAGCTCGTGGTATAAAACAACTCTCACCCCAATTTCCTCTCGTAATTCCATTTCATACATAACATGGTAAGCCCTGTATGTGATTTCATTATCAATATATATCATCACTTCCT
>SVRM01000159.1 GCA_015064785.1 Oscillospiraceae bacterium | reverse complement strand
CAGCTGTCTGAAATCGCCGCCCGTATCAAGGAGCTGCGTGAAATTATGGGCTGGACGCAGGAAGAGCTTGCTGCGAAGATCGACATCGATCTGGCTGATTACAAAGCCTATGAATCTGCCTCGGTTGATATTCCGTTCTCGTTCATTCACAAATGTTCTCTGGCATTCGACGTTGACATGTCTGAACTCCTGGAAGGCCGCGCCGCAAATCTGACCGGTTATACGATTACCCGTGCCGGACACGGACAGGGCACCGCAAAGGAAGACGGCATTGAAATCAGCCATCTGGCACCGAAGTTCCGCGATGCCATCGCTCAGCCGTATTTTGTAAAATATGAATATTCCGCATCTCAGCAGAACAAGCCGATTCATCTGGCAACACACTCCGGACAGGAATTTGACTATATCCTTTCCGGTAAGCTCAAGGTCCAGGTCGGCAATCATACGGAAATTCTTGAGGAAGGCGACTCTATCTATTACGATTCCTCCAAGCCGCACGGTATGATCGCCGTCGACGGTCGGGACTGTGTCTTCTGCGCAGTTGTTCTGCCCGGGGAAAAGACACAGGAGGTTGAGGTGCGCCGCAGCATCGTGACCGCAAAGAAGTCCCAGCCGCTCATGTGTGAGGAATTTGTCGAGCTGCATGAGGATGAAAACGGCTGTCTCCGTGATCTGAAGTTCAAGAATACCGAACGCTTCAACTTCGGTTATGACATTGTTGACAAAATTGCGGATGCGTATCCGGACAAGCTCGCAATGATTCATATCGACAACAAAGATGTCGAGCGACGCTTTACCTACAAGGATATCAAGCGTGCGTCCAACCAGACCGCACATTACTTTGCGTCCCTCGGCATCAAGCGCGGCGACCGCGTTATGCTGGTGCTCAAGCGCCACTATCAGTTCTGGTTTGCGATGGTTGCCCTGCACAAGCTCGGTGCAATCGCGATCCCCGCAACGAATCAGTTAAAGGAACACGATTTTGAATACCGCTTCAATGCGGCAGGTGTCTCGGCACTTGTCTGTACCGGGGACGGCGATACCGCAGAAATCGCACAGCGCGCGGCGGCAAATTGCCCACAGGTCAAGAACCTCATTATGGTAAGCTCGGACAGAATCCTTGACGGCTGGCACGATTTCAATACGGAATTCTCCCGCTTCTCCTCGCATATGGACCGTCCTGCAGACTGTGCGGCAGGCGACGAAACCGCGCTGATGTTCTTCACGTCCGGTACGACCGGCAACCCGAAAATGGCAGCGCACAAGCATACCTATGCGCTCGGTCATTTCGTTACCGCCAAGTACTGGCACTGCTGTGAACGCGACGGTCTGCATCTGACAATCTCCGATACCGGCTGGGGTAAGTCTCTGTGGGGTAAGCTCTACGGTCAGTGGGAATGTGAGGGCGCTGTCTTTGTCTACGACTTTGATCGTTTCGATGCGGCAAAGATCATGCCGATGTTTGCAAAGTATCAGATCACGACGTTCTGTGCACCGCCTACCATGCTCCGTATGCTGATCAAGGAAGATCTGTCCAAGTACGATCTGTCCTCCATCCATCATATGACAACTGCCGGCGAAGCACTGAACCCCGAGGTCTTCAACCAGTTCAAGCAGGCTACCGGCCTTGAGATCATGGAAGGTTTCGGTCAGACGGAAACCACGCTGATCATCGCAAACCTGCTCGGTACAACGCCGAAGGTTGGTTCCATGGGTCTTGCAAGCCCGCAGTTTGATGTCGATATCGTCGATCCCGACGGCAACTCTCTGCCTGCCGGTGAAGTCGGTGAAATCGTCATTCATACAGACAAGGAAGTCCCGGTCGGTCTGTTCAATGAATATTATCTGGATGCTGAAAAGACCTCGGAGGCTTGGCACGACGGTATGTATCACACCGGCGATACCGCATGGCGTGACGAAGACGGCTACTTCTGGTACGTCTCCCGTATCGATGACGTTATCAAGTCCTCCGGCTACCGCATCGGTCCGTTTGAAATTGAATCGGTCATCATGGAGCTGCCATATGTTCTTGAGTGCGGTGTTTCCGCAGAACCGGATGAGGTCCGCGGACAGGTGGTCAAAGCCAGCATCGTTCTGACCAAGGGTACTGAGGGTACCGATGCGCTGAAGAAGGAAATTCAGGAATACGTCAAGTCGCATACCGCACCGTATAAATATCCGCGTGTTGTGGTATTCCGCGAGAGCCTGCCCAAGACCATTTCCGGAAAAATCCAGAGAAATAAGCTGTAAGAGTACGAATGGGCACCAACGGTCCTGTTATGTGAAAAAAACGGAAAAATTTCTTCATATATATTGACAAATACGAACAGGGTATGATATAATATACCATATAAAGGCGTTGACGGAGAGAGTATCGGCGAGTACTTTACACAGAGAATGCGGCGACGGAATGTACAGTTCCTTCGGTGGAAGCCGCTTGAAGACAACCGTTATTTGTAGCTCCTGAGCCGATGAGAAGAACGAATACCGTGTGAATATTTTAACATTTTCCGCGTGTTCCAGTAGAACTCATCCGTGATTGCTGCGTAAATGCATACGGCTTTTATGAGCCTGAGGGGTACGGTGAAAACACCGTGCAATTTGAGTGGTACCGCGGGATATTATGTTTCTTTTGACTTGAAATGCTGATAGCTCGTCTCAAAGAAATCATATCTTTGAGGCGGGCTTCTCTGTGTTTTTGAAATACGGTGGTTTTCTGAGGCACCGTGATGTCCGCCTGCCATTAAGACAAAAAGGAGTACATACCCATGCAGAATGCAACCGGCCTGGAATTCAAAATCCGGGAAATGGCGCAGCGTATTCATACCCTGCGCGAAATTGTCGGATTGTCCACTGCCGAAATGGCAGCCAAAACGGGCATTTCCGAAAAAGAGTATATTGACTGCGAATCTGGTCTTTCCGATCTCAACTTTGCATTCCTTTACCGCTGTGCACTGGCACTGAATGTCGACGTCACCGATATCATTGAAGGCTCAAGCCCCCGTCTGGCAGGCTACACTGTCACACGCCGCGGAGAGGGACAGGAGATTCAGAAAGCACATGGCATGACGTACTATAACCTTGCATCCGCGTTTATGAACCGAATTGCGGAGCCGCTGTATGTCATTTCCGACTACGACGAAGCTGCACAGAATGCGGATATCGAGCTGACGACACACGAAGGTCAGGAATGTGATATCGTTGTCCGCGGCGCGCTCAAGGTGCAGGTCGGCGACCACTTTGAAATCCTGCACGAGGGAGATTCCATTTATTATGACTCTGCGACACCGCACGGTATGATCGCGGTAGAAGGGCAGGACTGTATCTTCTACGCCATCGTTCTCAATCCTGCAAGTGAATCGACACCGGATGAGGTCTTTGCGCACGGTACAGCAACCAGAGCCGTCAAGCGCGACATTGCGCCGAAGAAGAAGGATACCACGTACCGCGTCTGGGAAGATTTCGTAATTCCGACCGAAGACGAAAACGGCATCCTCCAGTCTATCGCCTTCAAGAATGACGATCACTTCAACCTCGCATTTGATGTCATCGACCGTCTGGGACGCGAAAAGCCCGACAAGGTCGCAATGGTTCACGTTGCCAAGGATAAGACCGCGCAGACCTTCACATTCGCTGATATGAAGCGCGCTTCCTCGCAGACCGCAAACTACTTCAAGTCGCTCGGTATCGGCCGCGGCGATCGTGTCATGCTGATTCTCAAGCGTCATTACCAGTTCTGGTTCTCGATGCTGGCACTGCATAAGCTCGGTGCCGTTGCCATTCCCGCAACCAACCAGCTCAAGGAGCATGACATCACCTACCGCTGCAACAAAGCGGGTATCAAGATGATCATTTCCACCATCGATGACGGCGTTCCGGAACAGATTGAGATGGCACTGCCTCATGCACCGACTGTGGAACAGTGTGTCATTGTCGGCGGTCACAGAGACGGCTGGCATCCCTTTGATGATGAGTATTCGCTGTATACCGGCAAGTTTGACCGCGCAGAGGATGCTCCGGGCGGCGACGATCTGATGCTGATGTACTTCACCTCCGGCACCACCGGCAATCCCAAGATTGCCATGCATAACTATAAATATCCGCTCGGACACTTCATTACTGCGAGATACTGGCATTGCGTCAATCCCGAGGGTCTGCATCTGTCCATCTCTGATACCGGCTGGGCAAAGGCGGCCTGGGGTAAAATTTACGGTCAGTGGCTCTGTGAAGCAGGACTCTTTGTCTACGACTTTGACCGCTTTGATGCATCCGATATTCTGCCGATGTTTGCGCAGTATGGCATCACTACCTTCTGTGCACCGCCGACGATGCTCCGCATGATGATCAAGCAGGATCTGTCCGGTTTCGATCTGTCTTCTGTTGAGCATATGACAACGGCTGGTGAAGCCCTAAACCCTGAGGTCTTCCGTCAGTTTGAGGCTGCAACCGGTCTGCAGATCATGGAAGGCTTCGGTCAGACGGAAACGACAGTCGCACTTGCCAATCTGGTTGGTACCAAGACCAAAGTCGGTTCCATGGGTAAGCCGGTACCGCTGTATGACATTCATCTGCTTGACGCAGACGGAAACGATGTCGACGACGGTGAAGTCGGTGAAATTTGTATCCGAGTTGCTGACGGAAAGCCCAACGGTCTGTTCTGCGGCTACTATGACGATGAAGAAAAGACCGCAGAGGTCTGGCA
>SVRM01000036.1 GCA_015064785.1 Oscillospiraceae bacterium | reverse complement strand
ATGTGTATCTATTGCGATTACTGCCGCAGGCGTGTCACTATTCAAGAAAAAAGATATAAAATAAGAGGACTGTTATGGAACATCTGCTGTTAATCATCATCGGAATATTGCTTCTGATTATCTTTGCGCTTGTTGCAAAGGTTTATTTCCTGCGCAAGTCGGCACAGGAGATCGCAGAAGCGTTCCGTGACCGATTGACAGTAGACACCAACACTCTCATTGATATTTCCACCCGTGACCCGTATATGCGAAGGTTGGCGGCAGACATCAATGTGCAGCTTCGCTTACTCCGCAAGGAACGCCATCGTTATCAGCAAGGCGATCTGGAACTGAAAGAAGCTGTGACCAACATATCCCATGACCTGAGAACACCGCTTACGGCGATCAATGGCTATCTCGATTTGTTGGAGCGTGAGGAAAAGAGCGAGAATGTTCAGCGTTATCTTTCTCAAATCCAGAACAGAACCGAGGTTTTGAAGAATTTGACCGAAGAACTGTTCCGATACAGTGTGGTCACATCGACCCAGGATCTGAAACAGGAACCCATGGATGTTGTCCGGGCATTGGAAGAAAGTCTGCTGTCTTTCTATGCGGTTATGCAGGAGAAAGGTATCCAACCGGAAATCGAATTGCCCGAGGAACCTGTTTTCCGTGAACTGGATGCAGGTGCGGTCAACCGTATATTCTCCAATATCATTAGCAATGCGCTGAAATATTCTGACGGCGATTTGTCTGTAGTCATGGATAAGCGTGGCTGCGTTACATTCAGCAATACGGCGCACAATCTAAATGCTGTTACAGTCGGCAGATTGTTTGACCGATTCTATACAGTGGAAGCCAGCCGTAATTCAACAGGTTTGGGATTATCCATTGCCAAAATGCTGATAGAGCGTATGGGAGGAAGTATTAAAGCAATCTACAACAATAACAAGTTGCTGATCAAAATAACCTTTGCAAAATAAAATAAGCCCTGCTGTCAGTCACACTCGACCAACAGCAGGGCTTGCATCATTTAATCCAGATTCTTATATTCTGTTACCGTTTTCAAATAGGTTTCGGGATCGCCGTTCAAGATAAGGTCTGCATACTCCAAAGGAGCATTGTAGATCAGATAATCAAGCTCCGACCTTTCATACATATTACGTGCAATTTCATTTTCAACGGCGATGGTGTCAATCGCAATCATGCTGCCATCGGTGAATTTCAGTTCCACACAGCAATTATCCATATTGTAGGCACAAGATATTAAGGTTTTCATGGTATGTCCTCCATAATTCGTGATATAAAGCGAAAAACCCGTCTGACTTCCTGTTAGAAATCAGACGGGTTTTGTCCGTATGCACCCCGGAAACCGTCAGCTAACAGTTGATAAGTAAATTAGTTCCTTATCACTGTTAAGCCAAGGCTTTTGGCATTTTTTCCTCAAGTTTCCGATATCCTCTTGACAACAGCGGAAAAATGCGGTATAAGTATTGTATCAATATCGAAATCGAAGGAGCTCTGATATGCCAATCCCCTCCAAGGACAACTTTCTCGCTTCCCTCCGCCGTCAGCCCGATGCCCGTCCGACACTGTTCGAGCCGTTTATCCACAAAGAACTCGCCGAGCAGCTGATCTGGCGGCGCGGACCGCAGCTGTGGGATACCCCTGCCCATTATGTCGATACCATGGTCTCCCTGCGTGAGCGCACACAAGCGGATGTCGTCATTCTCGACGCACGCAGCTATTGTATGCGTTCTTTGTTTGAAATGCTGTATGCCGCTGAAACACTGACACCGTCAACATCGGCCTGTGTGGTTCTGTGCCGTACACAGGATCAGGTCGCCGAATGCATGCATTCCCCGGTTGTCTGTGCCATCGGCGGATATGAAGACACCCACCCCTATATCATGCCGTTCATCCGCATGGACAAAACCGCAGAAGATGCGCTGTCGGAAGGTGCCGACGGCTGGTTTGCTCCGTCCGATGCAGAGACGCATTTTGCACAGTACGGCGCGGCACTTTCCATCTGCGGCGGTCTTGGTGCCGATACCGTCACTGCCATGGAACCACTCGCCATCCATCGCCGCGCACAGGCCCTGTTTGATGTCACACACAGCCAAGGGTATCTGATCGGCTCCGGCGGCGTCATCGCGGAATCGGCATATCTGTCGTTGATTTCGCTGCTCGGCATCTATATCCGCTGTCACTGATGCGCAGACGGACCGATTTTTCAAATATTTTACAGTTTCTTGATACCCATGTCACCAATGCGGCTATAATAGAAATAGAACTGTAATGCTGTAGTGAAAGGAAGTTTTTGATGAATCTGTCCGCTGTCAACCGCTCGGTGGTTCTGCTGTCACGGATGTTTGATCCGAGCCGCCCGACACAACCGTTTCTTCCGCAAGTCAGCGGAAAGCCGATCTTCCCGCAGACAAACGGTACGCAGGCGATTTCTTCCCTGCCGCATACCGCACCGGAAATGCAGGGCGTTCCGTCGGCACATCTTGCCGCATTCCTGCGCCAGCTGCGGGAACATCCGCAGCTTCGTATGCATTCCGTCCTGCTTCTGCGGCACGGGAACGTCATCTGCACCGCAGATTTCGGCGCGCAGGATCATACCCTGCCGCGCTACATCTTCTCCGCATGTAAAAGCATTGTCTCCCTTGCCATCGGACTGCTCTGTGATCGGGGCAAGCTCCGTACCGATGACAAAATCGTCGATCTGTTTGGAGATCGCATCAGTCCGGTTTCCCGATTGCGTCTGGCGTCGCTGACCGTCGAACATCTTCTGACAATGCGTTCCGGCATCATCTTCAATGAGCTGGAATCACAGACGGATGAGGATTGGATCAAATGCTACCTCAATTCCGGACTGAGCGCCGAACCGGGACAGCAGTTCCAGTACAATTCGCTGAATACGTATCTTCTGGCGGCAATCGTCGTCCGCAAGTCCGGCATGTCCCTGACGGCTTTTTTGCAGAAAAATCTGTTTGATGTACTGGACATCCGCGATGTGTACTGGGAAACCTGTCCGCGCGGCATCGAGCGCGGCGGTTGGGGACTGTATCTGCGCCCGGAGGATCTCGCCAAGCTCGGACTTCTGGTTCTGCAAAACGGAACATGGAACGGCAAACAGATTCTCTCCGAAGCCTATCTGTCCCGTGCCCTCTCACCGCTCGTTGCAACACCGCCATCCACCGGCCGCTACGATTACGGCTATCAGATCTGGGTCGGCAAAAATCCGCGTGCCTTTTTGTTCAACGGCATGTTCGGGCAGAATGTCCTTGCGTTTCCTGATACCGATATGCTGATTGTCTCAACCGGTGCAAACGACGAGCTGTTCCAGCAGGGACCGTTTTATGATATTGCATCTTCCTACCTCGGCGATCCGGCGGTATTCTCAGATACAGCGCTGCCGCCGGCACCGACAGAAACAGCACGTCTGCATCTGGAGACGGTTCTTTGCGCCGATCATACCGAGCAGGAGGTCCGGACTGCGGAAGCCGCGCTGACACCCTCAGACAGCGCAGCTGCCCAGCATCACACCGACAACCGCGGACTACTGTCACGGATTGCCGGATTGCTGTTCGGGCAGGAGTCCGGTAAGATACCCCGCCCCCCTGCCGTCACACCGGTCAGTCACAGCACAACAGTCTTCCTGCCGCCTGCCGCCGCGCTCTATGTCGGAAAAACCTACCTGCCGGCAGAAAACGAACCGACCGCCGCTGTTGGTCTGCTTCCTGCTGTCATGCAGGCAGTACAAAGCAACTATACGCAGGGATTCGTTTCTCTTTCCTTTTCGCAGGCAGTCGAAAATGGTGAGGAGCGTCTGCTTGTCACCTACCGTGAAGCGGATGATACGCATGTTTTCACCGCCGGCATTCACCACGCGGCCAAAACGGTTCTGTATTTTCATGGTGTTCCGTTTGCCGCCGCAGCAAAGGTCTCCTTCCCGACCGATGAAGACGGACGACAGGTCTGCCGTCTGCAAATCGATTTCCCGGAAATGCCGTCCTCGCGCATCATCAAGCTGTTCCTCCGACGCGACGGTACCGCCCTGCTTCGTCAGGAGGAAACACCGGGTGCGGAACTGATCAGCCGTACCGTCATCGGCTGGAAGTCCAATCTGGCGATGCAGCCTGTCATCGGCGGCGCACTTGACAAAATTGACAACGATTATCTTTCCTATCGCATCCGCCGCACGCTTGCGCCGGAGCTGAATCTTCATCAACAGCAATCGGAGTAACACCACATGAAACGACTGATTACCGCATTTCTGATTTTCACACTTTTGCCACTCTCCCTGTCCTCCTGCGGACAAAACGAAGCCGAGTCTGCCGCCGCCATCCTGCTCGATGGCTGTGTCGCCTGCAATGCTGAAGATGTCGCCGCAGTCATGGGATATGACATCCTGTCACTGACCGACATTGAGCGATATACGCTGACCCGTATGGAATACCGGATTGTGGGCTCGTCCCAGCTCGATCAGCATCGCTGGGATGTCACCTTTGATACCAATCTCTTTGATATTATGAGCCTGCTCAACGAAGCGCTGATTTTTTCGCTCATGGCAGACGCAGAACAGCCGGACACCAATCGCTATGTTCTGCAAAAGCTGAACACAGAGGAAGCCGCACGGGCGAATTTCCGCGCGGTTCTGCCGATGATTTGTGCGGAAGACGGCACCTGGTCTGTGGATACCGACCGCATCGGTGACGATGTCCGTGATGCCATCTCCGGCGGTGCATATTCCTGGTATGCCGCTTACCGCGAAACCTTTGAATCAGAAGATACAACGGCCCAAACCCCTTGAAATCCAGCATAAACCGCGACTGTCGGACCTCCCCCTCCGCTGCCGCGTTTTTTTGCATTCGCCCGTGATTCTGCACAGAAAGCAGTACGGAATTTTGTGCAGATTTCCGATTCTACAGAAAACAAAAAAACACTTGACAAACAGCACTCTATATGTTACAATTATCGTAAGAAGAACATAAAGGAGAGATGCACCGATGAAGCAAACGCTGAAAGCCATCCGCTATTTTCTGCTGCGTGATATCCGTACCCGCCCACTGCAGTTTCTCTCATCCGTGCTCGTTGCGATGTCCGCAATCACCGCACTCATGCTGATGCTCTTGTATACAGAGGCGGCATGGCGCGCACGTGTCATGCCCGATCACGAGCAAAATTACCATTTCACCGTGAAGAATCTCTCTTACAGCGAAAAGAACGAAATCGCCAATCAGCCGTGGGCACAGGCCTGTTATGAGATTCTCGAATATGATGACGACGGCAACCTCATCCGCGACGATTTCCGTATCCGCGTCACATGGGATGAGGTCTGGCGCTGGGGTGACCGCGCATGGGAGATTTTCGACAAATACGACATGTGGGATAACCGTGCCTACCGCTCCGCGTACGAATACAATTACGACTACATCCTAGAAAAGCTGCAAAAACGCTATTACAACGCAGAGGTGGTCAACGGTCAGCCGATCACAACCGGTGCCGAACTGGCGACCAAGCGGGAGATCGTCCTCAAATGCGGCAACACCGCCTTTATCAGCGACACGATCAACTCCTATACCTTCCAGCCGGCATTTTTCGGAAACCTGACCGTCTTCGGTATGTTTTTGGCGGCAGTCATGGCGATTCTGTCCTCGGAGCGCTACAAGCGGCAGATGCGTGAATACGGAACGCTTCGAGCGCTCGGTCTGCGGCGGCGTCAGCTGATTGCCCTGCACTGTACCCATACCGCTTTGTCCTCCATCTGTGCCATACCGCTTGCCGCCGGTTTTACATGGGGCATTGTCGAGCTGTATCTGCGGTTGATGGGAGATCTGGTTCATGCCGATCCTGCCGCGATGACCCTGACCGCATCCATTCCGATTCCGATCATCGGCTGGTGTTCGCTGTGGATGACAGTATTGTCCACCGTCGGCTCTCTCATTGTCTGTCTGCTCTATCGGAAATTCCCGGTCATGGCATTGCTGCGCGGCGAGGGAACATTCCAGGTTTCGTTCGTTTCCAAGACCTCGCCTGCGTTTGAGCGTTGTCCCGACATTGCCGCATACAATCGTCTGTATCTTCTGCGCACGCGCAAGTCACAGATCTTTTCCGTCGCCGTCGTTGCCATCATGATGCCGCTCCCGCTGATGTATATGGGATTTCTGATCGACGATGTGTTTGAACTGCAATACACCGATGCACTGGTGTCGTTTCTTTATAATCTGTTTCAGGCAATCTTCATTTTCATTACATCGATCACCGTAACTGTCCTCGCATCCGCCGGCATGACCGACGAGCGTCACGCAGAATTCGGCATTTTCCGTGCGCTCGGTCTCACGCGAAAACGGCTTTCCGACGCCGTCAACGCGCAGAGTGCGCTGCGTGCGATCATCGTCGCGGTCTTTGCGGTTGTCATCTTTGTCATTGTCACCGACAGCCGTCTGCAATCCACTGCCGTTACCGCGCCGATGGAAGATACCCTGCCCGTATTCCTTGCAAAATGTCTGCTTGATCTGATCGGCACGGCAGTCTTTGTCTTCCCGTCGGTCTTCGGCGGTGTCCGCCTGTCCCTGCGCCGCTTCTTCCGCCGACCGATCATCGATGCCCTGCGCGAAACCGAATGAAAGGAGCCTGTCCTATGCAAACCAAACTGACCAAAGCAGAGCGAAAACTGAACCGTTTTCACAATCACGAAATCGCTGAGGATGATGTTCTTGTCACACGAGAGCTGACGAAAACCTATTTTCAGGGGGATTACCACATCAAAGCCGTTGACAATGCCTTTCTGCGTGTCCGGCGCGGGGAATTTATCTCGATCATCGGCACCTCCGGCTCCGGGAAATCGACGCTCCTTCATATGCTTGCCGGACTGGATAAACCGACCTCGGGACAGGTGTTTCTGGACGGCTATGATATTCACGCCATGGATGACAATCAGTTCTCTGATTTCCGATGTCGGAAAATCGGCTTCATCTTTCAGTCCTTCCACCTTCTGCCGGTTCTGACTGCAAAAGAAAACATCCTGATGCCGCAGAAAATCGGCGGTGACACACGGTATCCGAGCTACTTTGACACGCTGACGCGCCTTTTGAAAATCGACGACCGCCTGCACCATCTCCCGTCAGAATTATCCGGCGGTCAGAGACAGCGTGTCGCCGCCGCACGCGCACTGATCAACAAGCCCGATATTCTGTTTGCAGATGAGCCGACCGGCAACCTTGACCGTGATTCAGCTGGGGAGCTGATCGATCTTCTGCTTGCCACACGGGCTGAACTCGGACAAACGCTGGTGATGGTGACACACGACCCCGCCATAGCCGCACTTGCCGACCGCGTCTATCTGATGGAAAACGGCATTCTGCGGGAACAGAAGACAGAATCATAACAGAAAACCGGTCTGAGACGCCATGTCCCGGACCGGTTTTTTTGATTGTAAGTATCAGGATTTCGGCATCCGTTTCCATGCCAGAAGATTACAGATACCGGCGAAGAGAAAACAGACACCGGTCAGAATCCGGATGATCACCTGCTCCGAGATGCCGTCATAAGCAAGCAGGACACCGGCAAGCAGCTGAACGATTCCGAGAAACAGATACATTCCGCGTGACACACTTCACACTCCCTTTCGTCAATGGATCACTTTTTTTCGGTATACTCCATTTTCTTCTCATTCGCCAAATGCAGGCGCGTCTCATCCCAGTCGCGGTGTACCTGTACGGTGAAAATCAGATGGAACAGACCGTAGGTCAATGACAGAATCACAGCGGCAGGCGGAATCACCAAAAGAATCGCCGGATTTTCCAGAATGACAACCAGCACAGGCGGCATGATGATACGCATCATAATCATGACAACGATGATCGCAATGGCAGCAACCACCAGACAAAGGATCGCAATGCAGTCGGAGAAGAATTCGGGAGACTTCAGAAATGCGATGGCATCCTTTTTCATGTCATAGGTTCCGTCGGGAACATCGCGGCGGAACTGACGCATCTGTTCCCCGTCACGGTCCAGACGGATTTTCTCCGGCAGTGCGTAAAAGAAGCCGATGGCAAGAAAAACAACCAGGGCGGAAAGGAAAATATTGCCGTCCCAGAGAACGAAAAACAGCGTCTGGAACATCGGCAGACCGACGATGATGATAATCAGCAGAGCGACGGTATAAATGAGATGCGTTTTGACATTGTCAAGAATGCGATGCGGTAAAATCATGGTTTGAAGTCCTTTCCTTTCAGAGGAGAATTATTTTTTCAATTTACAGGTAAGAGCGCACCAGAATACACAGGCGCTCCAGCGTGACCGTACCGGAATGCTCCAGCGGTCCGTTTTCGTACTGAATCCGCTCAAAATCAGCAGTCAGACGGTCAATGTCATCGACCAGACCGTGTTCTTTGACCTTACGTGCGATTTCACGCGGTGTGTCGGACAGCCCAACACCGCAGCGCTGATGCCGCAGCTGTGCCGCCGCAACGGCATAGGCGTACCGGATTTTGTCGTCATTGCTGGACAGTGCATCCAGCTGACGTATGAAATCCGTGTAGGTTTTGATGTTGTCCGCAGGACGGCGCTGGCGTCCCGTTGACGCATTGGTCTGCTCGACGGTATCGACAAAGTTGAGGTATTCCTGTCGGGTACGCTGTTTTCTCCAGGCACTGTGCGGCTGGAACAGGAAAAAGAACACTTCCTTGAGATACGCCCACAGTTCACGGAGCTTTTCCTTGATACCCGGTGTGGCAAGAATGTAAATAACAACAACGCAGATGACGATCAAAACGGCAAAAACCGCAACCCAGTAATCCGCCTGTCCGCGCGGCAGCTTCAGCACCTCGCCGGCAAGGTCCTGCTCGAGAATCTCACGGACAGCTTCGTCGTCAGCGGTTGACTGCGCGACACTGCGTGCAAGAACAAACTTGACAATCGCATACCACAGCGAAACCACCGCAGAAATGCAAGCCATTGTAACAACCGTTGCACCGCTGATACAGGCGATTGCCAGCCCGACAATCCGCGCGGAATACCGTTTCGCTTCGTCATTGATGCCGCGCGCGATCTTTCCGCCGTAGGGGCGTGTGATAAAGGCCTGATTGAGCAAAAGCACAAACAACGTAATTGTCAGAAGCAGTGCGCTGAGGTTGAGGACGGTGAACAGCGGAAGATGCAGATTCTGGGAAAAAGAGATCAGAAAATTGATCAGCAGTGCAACACCCACCGTACCGATGCGCCGCATGGAGATGAGGGTATTGTACGGAATGAACCACAAATAGCCGCCAAGCTCCGTCATAACCGCACAGAATACCGCCACCGTATACGGAATAATCGAAAATTCGTCATAGTAACTGCCAAAGGAAAAGAGCAGCGCCCAGCCGAGCCGCATGGACAACAGGAAGATAACTACCGTCCCGATATGGACTGCAATTGCCTGTTCAAAGCGGTATCGCCGCGTCGTGTCCTCATATGTAAAAACCTTCTGCTTGCGTTCCAGGTGAAACAGCCTCGCACCGAGCATTTGCAGTCCGTATCCGGCAAGTCCGCAGGACAGAAACAGCACCAGCAGAAACACCTGCACATACCACTGCGCAAAGAACGGAAGCGTGAACATGGCACAGAACGGCAGTGCCACCAAAAAATAACATGCTACAGCACCGATCTGGTACAATGTGGAATAGTCGGTGTTCGTGTTCTTCACCGACGATGCTTCGGCAGCTGTTCTGGAGGATCTTTTGAATAAATGCATCTGTATCCCCCCTTATCTTGTATAGTCGCGTTCCCCGAGTGAGCCGACAGAGAAGTAAATTTCAATGTCATCGGGAAGCACAAGTGCATTGCGGTTTGCGGATGTGATGTAATAAATCACGCGAATGCCGTACTGCTCCATTGCGCGATGAAAATGAATCATGCGCTCGGAAAAGTACGAGGAAATGACAATCAGATTCGCTGCACCCGTATGGTCGGCGGCTTCGGTATACAGCGTGGGATTGGCAAGGATGTGATCCAGCAGCTGTTCCTCCGGCACGGAAATCTCCATCGGAATGCCCGCCAGCAGTCGCAGCGCATCCAGCGTTTCCATCCGACCGGTATAGCTGCGGGAAATCGCGATCTTCCGTCCGACGGGATCGCCGAGATCGATGCAGGACACAGCATTGGGATCTTCAATCTGAATCGACTTGTACGGTGTGTTCATGATCACGCGGGTCGGCACATTATCCTCCGACGCACGGTCAAGCAGCGTCGCGGCAACGCTGATGCACCGTTCAATTTCATACGGCGCACTCGGTACCTCGGGGTGCTTTTCGATATCACGCGACTGCATGTTGATGACGATATTGAACACAAACCGACGGAAATGTTCTTCGATATTGACCATCAGACGACCGTGACTTGCCGTTGATTTCCAGTTGATCTGCCGCATGGCATCGCCGTCACGGTACTCTCTGGTACCGGCACGGATCAGCGGATCGGTCAGAAGGCTGTGATTGGTAATGATATCGCCGCTCAGACCGTCGGCGGCGACAAACATCGCGTTGAGATCGATGGACTTTGGCAGAACTGTCAGCCGACTCTTGGTAAATCCAGGCAAAGACGATGCGGATATCGATGCATAGTTCATACCGAACAGGTCATTTGTCACGAGAACCGCATCACCGACCTCATACACACCGCGCTTTTTGCACGTCACGCGCCAGCGGCGGCTGATCTTCTGATGGGACTGCAAGACATAAATCGACTGCACCTGTGCTTCATGCGATTCCGCCAGCGTATCACTGCCCGGAACCGGGTCAAGAAAGTGAAAGTACAGTCCCTGCGGCAGATCGGAGTTGACCTTGAGGAACGGCAGAGGCAGCAGCTTATCATTGACCAGCTCGTCATAGTAGAAAATGTCCTCATCCTCGAACACTTCCTCCGCACCGAGCCGCACGGAATAGGACAGCCTGTCGCGCGTTTTCTTTTCGTACAGCTTCATCTGTACGATATAAACCAGCACAGCGGCAAGTAAAATGGCTAAGTAAATCATAACAGCCGCTCATTCAATGGGGGCGGAAACGGTCGACAGCAGATAATCGATGATTGTCTCGGTCGACTGCGCCAGACGCACGGAATTCTGCGATCTGGAAATGACACGGTGCGCAAGCACGGGAACGGCAACGGCCTTGACATCGTCCGGCAGGACATAATCGCGTCCGTCCAGTGCCGCATGTGCCTGTGCGACATGTGCCAGCGACAGCGTACCGCGCGGCGAAACACCGATGCGAAGCTTGTCAGAATTCCGCGTGACATCGGCAATGCGCACGATGTAATCCTTGACAGCATCGGAAATGTGAATCTTCCGAACCGCCGTCTGTGCCGCCACAAGATCATCGGCGGTGCAGACCGGTGTCAGCGCGGTCAAAGGTGTTTCCTCAATGTGGCGGTCAAGAATTGCTTTTTCTTCCTCCTTTGACGGATAGCCCAGCGAAAGACGCATCAGGAAGCGGTCAATCTGTGCTTCCGGCAGCGGGAAGGTGCCCTGCGACTCCAGCGGGTTCTGCGTTGCGATGATGAAAAAGGGCTTGGGGAGCGCAAATGTCTTGCCATCGATGGTGGTCTGCCGCTCCTCCATACATTCCAACAGTGCTGACTGGGTACGCGGTGTGGTACGGTTGATTTCGTCGGCAATGATGATATTGGCAAACAGCGGTCCCGGACGGAATACAAATTCGTTTTCCTTCTGATTGTAATAATGGATACCTGTGATGTCGGACGGAAGCAGGTCCGGTGTAAACTGAATGCGGCGGAACGCATCCTCCTCTGAGGAAATACTGCGGGCAAGAGCCTTTGCAAGCGAGGTTTTGCCTGTACCCGGAATGTCATCAAGCAGAACATGTCCGGAACAGAGAAGCGCACACAGAATCAGATCAATCTTGTCGGATTTGCCGTAGATGACGCGGGAAATATTCTGATTGATCGCGGCGGCAAGGGAGCGGATGGTCGTTGCATTCATACTGGTTTCTCTCTTTCTGTTGTTTTCGATGAGCCGCGTTACCGTTTAATCGAATTCCGTTTCGCGTTCACGTGAACTCATTTTGTGTTTCTATTATAACATAGTTCATTCATGATGTCAACAAAAACAATCTTTTTTCTGCATTCCACAGTACATTTCGGCAGAATAAACAAATTTTCCGGGAATTTTCATGCAATCTGACGATTACCGAAATTCAAGACCGGAATCGGATCCGATTGATATATTATATCATAGATTTTGAAATTTGTCGCGGTTTTTTCATATTTTTATAAAAAAAAGATATACTGGATACCAGCGGCAGTCCTGTGCCGCATGAAATCGGAAAGGATGTCTGCCTGCTTGACAAGGTTTCAACGTTTTCTGTACAATGCGGTACTGCTGACCCTGACGTCTCTCGGTATGCGCGGCATCGGCGTACTGTTCAATCGCTTTCTGATAACCCGTATCGGTTCTGCGGGATTGGGCGCTTTTTCACTGATGATGTCGGTGTACGGCTTTGCTGTGACAGTTGCATCCGCAGGCATTCATCTGGCTGTGACGCGCGTGGTTTCAGAATCCGCCGGCGGTGAAAACCGGGCAGCAATGCGATGCGCTGTCCACACGGGTATCGGATGCAGTCTGACATTCGGTACCCTCTCCGCCGCTGTTCTGTTTTTCACTGCGCCTGTGATCGGTTCCCGTTGGCTCGGATTTCCGGAGGCGGCACCGGCACTCCGCCTTCTTTCACTGACATTGCCGCTGCTGTCACTGTCCACAACAATGGGCGGATATTTTGTTGCCGTCCGGCAGGCATACAAAAGTGCAGTCATCAGCGTTCTGTGCCAGGGCATCCGCATCGGTACAGTCATTCTTCTTCTGCGTTCATGGGGCATTCACAGCGAAATCTGGCCCTGTTATGCCCTGGTCATCGGTGCGATTTTGTCAGAGGGAGCATGTTTTCTATGCTCACTTGCACTGTTTTTACCGGATTACCGCCGCAGATGTCATGACAGTCCTGCGCAGTCAACCGAACACTGTGCTGCCGGTATTACACGATATGTGCTGCACATCTCCCTGCCGATTCTGCTGACAGCCTGCATCCGTTCCGGACTTCAGACCTTGCAGCATTTGCTGATCCCGCTGGGACTGGAAAAATCCGGCGCGGCGGCAGAGACCGCATTGTCAGCATACGGTGCTGTCCACGGTCTGGTTCTGCCGGTTCTGCTCTTTCCTGCCGCACTGCTGTCTTCGTTTTCCGGCCTGCTGATCCCGGAGGTCTCCGAATTCCGTGCGCGCGGAGATGAGGAAACCGTGCGCCGGACCGCATCGCGTGTTCTGCGTGTCACACTGTGCTTTTCTGTGTTTGTCTGCGGCATCATGCTGTGTTATGCCGATCTGATCGGTTCTATTGCAGGCGGTGATGAGGAAACCGGTGCCTATCTGCGTACCCTTGCCGCCCTGATTCCGATCATGTATCTTGACACGATGGTCGATGCGTTCCTGAAAAGCCTTGACGCACAGCTCGATTCGATGCGCTACAACCTGATGGATGCAGCGTTCTGTGTCGTGATGGCTTACCTGCTTCTGCCGCGGTTTGGGATTGCCGGATATCTTTTTCTGCTGTATGCTTCGGAGCTGTTCAATCTCGCCCTGAGCCTGGGAAAGCTGATTTCACTGATCCGTCTGCGCCTTCCGCTGTTCGACCGCATCGGAAAACCGATTTTGTCGGTGATCGGTGCCGGCGGCATGACTCTGCTCTTTTTCCGCGTTACCGGCATCACTTATCGGTTTACTCTGACCACACTGACTGTACACATTCTGGTTTGCGCGGTGTTTTATGGGATGTTTTTGTATTTGCTCGGTGCTGTCGGTACACGGGAAGTGCAGATCATCGGACGGCTGATCTTCCCTGTAACCAAACTCCCCCTTGTCAAAACCCGAAAATCGTGGTATAATAAGGAAAACTTCAAACAAAAAGGATATCAAAGCCATGACAAAGGGAATCAAACTGCATCTGGACGAACTGCGCACCATCTGTGAAGAACAGCTTGCCGCAAAAGCAAGCCACCCGTGGAAAGAGCCGGGCAACAAATTCGGACACGGCATCCGTACGGCAAAGCTGGCACAGCGCCTGCGTCTGGAAATTTGCCCGGACGACAAATCGGTCAATCCCGAGGTTCTCACCGTCGCCGCATGGTTTCACGATCTGTGCAACGGACAGATCGATCATGAAAATGCCGGTGCCGACGCACTTCCCGCGCTGATCGGACATCTTGTCACAGACGAGGAATTATCCGCTGTGTGTGACCTGATCCGCCTGCATGACCACCGCAAAAAGGACATTGCCATTGAGGAGCGGCTCGTGGTTTACCCGCCGTCCCTGCTTCTTTTGCAGGATGCCGATTTTCTCGATCACCTCGGCACCTATGATGTCTGGATTACCTTTGCAGAGTTCAGCTATCAAAGAAAAACGCCGCTCGACTACGCAAAGCAGTTCACCGACGGCTCCTTTGACCGCTTCGCCGCACGTTGGAGACGCGAGATCAACTATCCGCGCGCACATGAGATTTTTGAGGAAAAGGTCAAATTCGAGGTCGATTTTGGCTTGAGAATGCTGCGGGAGCTGGATGGAGAATTCTGCTGATAACAGGAAAAGAGAGGATACGCACAATGAAACTGTTGATATTAGGAAATTCGATCACACACCACACACCCGCACCGCAGATTGGCTGGTTCGGAGACTGGGGAATGGCGGCATCCTGCGCAGACAACGATTATGTGCACCGCCTGTGTGCCCGTCTGACAGAAAACGGCATCGATGTGACGCTGCGGGAGCGCAATGTCGCGACGTTTGAACGTGGTACGGCAGGGGCGCTCGACGACTATTTTGCAGAGGACTTTGCATTTTCACCCGATGCTGTCGTTCTGCGCATCTGCGAGAATACGCCTGCGGAACATCTCCCCGCGTTTGCCAAAGATTACGCATCGGTCATCGCGCGATTCCGTCAGAATCCGGACTGCAGGGTGTATGCTGTCGGTCCGTTTTGGAAAAACGACACGGCAGAGGCACTTTTGAAATCTGCCGCCCTCGAAAACGGTGCCGTTTTCGTTTCCCTGTCGCCGCTGCACGGACAGGAGCAGTACATGGCGCACGGACAGTATGAGCACGCCGGTGTCGCGGCGCATCCGTCCGATGCAGGTATGCAGGCAATCGCCGATATGGTGTTTTCTGCCATGAAAGAAACATAAATCCTTTCGTTTACAAAATTATAACATTGGAGTTTGCTCGAAAGTCAAGATTTTTTGCATTTTTCTGCAAAAGGTCTTGACTTTTACCTTGGGTGAAATGCTAGAATGTGAGCGAAAGGAGCGATATGTATGCGAATGAAAGACATGATACAACGTACCGGACTGACTGACCGTGCAATACGGCTGTACATTGAAGAAGGCTTGCTGGACCCGTCCGCGGAATCCGACTACACCGGACGCAGGTCGTTTGATTTTTCGGAGGAGGATGCAGAGAAGCTGGAAATCATAGCGACGCTTCGCCGTGCCGGTTTTTCGATTGCAGAGATCCGGGATATGCAGTCAACGCCGGACCGCTGCACCGTGCTGCTGGAAGCCCATCGGCAGACGCTTGCCGGTGAAATCCGGCAGAAGCAGGAAATCCTTGACACTCTGTCTGCCATCCCGACCAACCGTCCGCTGACCTGCACAGAAATTGCAGACCGCATTCGCACACCTGCCTCCCAACAAAACATACCAAAGGAGGATTCTGCCATGTCCGAAACCGATTTCAAAACGATGCTGCGCCGCCGCACTCCGGCCATGCTTTCCCTGATTTTTTTCATTCTTTCCGCCGTCCAAATGACAACTCTTGCCGTCCGCTGTGCATTTGTAACCATTACCCTCCAATCCGGCGGCGGCTATCAGTACAATTACGCATTTTCTGCTGATGCCGCTGCAAAACACATTCTTACGCTGGTCGTACCGCTTCTGCTCATTGCCGCCGCAGTTTGTATGACTGTCCATCTGCTCGGCGGTCGTCGGACACTTCCGGCTGCCGCGCTGATCCTCGGAGGGGCTGCGATTGCCGTGCTTTTACTCCTTCCCGAACACAGCAAGGAAGCGATGTTCCTGTTTGAATTTCACGGTTACCGCTTTTCCTTTATGCACAAAGTCTTTTTCGAGACTGCCGCATGGTTCGATGTATTTCTGAAAACGCTGAAATTCCTGCCGATCCTGATCTCCTGTATCTGTGCCGCAGTCGGTATCCGTGCTGTGCGTGATGAAAACATCTGAATGAATTTACAGGGCTTTTGCAAGATATTTTCTTGCAGGAGTCCTGTTTTTTTACATTTTCCCTTGACAAATCGGTCTATATATGATAGACTATACACAAAGAACGGTCTATCTGTTATAGACCATCCCCTGAAAGGAGACTCCACTATGAAAGAAAACGCACTCGGTGCCATTGAAACCCGCTTTGCAGAGCTTATCTGGGAACACGCTCCCCTGGCCTCCGGTGCACTCGTCACGCTTTGTGAGGAGCATCTGCACTGGAAGAAATCGACGACCTATACCGTGCTGAAAAAGCTGTGTGACCGCGGTCTGTTCCAAAACAACGGCGGTACGGTCACCGTCGTCGTCACCCGGGAGGAATTCGCCGCCAGACAGTCCGAGGAGATCGTGCGTGAAACCTTCTCCGGCTCCCTGCCGGCGTTTGTTGCCGCATTCACCAGCCGCAATCCGCTGTCGGAGGGGGAGCTGTCTGATTTACAGGCACTCATCGATGCACAGCGCAAAAAACACTGAAGCCGTATCCGCAACACCCGGGAAAGGAGGATTCCCATGCTTTCATCTGTATTTCCAACCCTTTACGATATGAGTGCCGGTGCGTCACATCTGATCGTCGCGGTACTGCTGTTCCGCTTCTTTGTGCGGAAGTTCCCGAAAAAATATATTCTGCTGCTTTGGGCTGTTGTGCTGTTCCGCCTGCTCTGTCCGCTGCAGCCGACGAGTAATCTTTCTATGATTCCGCAGGAATCCGTCTCGTTCGCGCGCGACACCACGCTTGAAGAACGGGCGGAAATATCCGTGTTGTCGGCGGCGGATGCAGCACTGCGGGCCATCGGCGACGCGGCCAACGGCGGTCTGGATACCATCTGCATCGACCTTGACCGTGCGGATGCCGGCGTGATCGAAGAAGGTGCAGAGACTTCGGGGATCCCGGATACTGCAAGTCCATCCGACACCGCAGAAACAACCGACACCGCACCGCAATTCGTCTCCGCGTACCACGATCAGGTATGGCTGCTGTTTTTGGAAAAAATCTATCCGCTTGGCATTCTTGTTCTGCTCGGTTATCAAATCGTTTCCATACTCCGTCTGCGAGGTCATCTGCGGACCGCCGTTCCGTATCCGGGAGCGATTCCGGACGGTATTCTGCCGCAGGGCTGTGAGATTCTGTATGCAGACAGCATTCCATCCGCGTTTGTGATGGGCATCTTCCGTCCGCGCATCTATCTGCCATCCGAGGGGATGTCCGAGACGGCGCAGGACGATCCGGCACTTTTGTATGTGCTGGCACATGAGGGCGTGCATCTGCGCCGCCGCGATCCGCTGTGGAAGACGCTTTGGTTTCTGGCACTCTGCCTGCACTGGTACAATCCGCTTATCTGGGCGGCGTTCTTCTGTGTGTCGGCAGATCTGGAATATCGCTGTGACGAAGATGCACTTCGTGTGCTTGCATCGGTCACAGCACAACCGCAGGACGACCTTGCCGCACCATATGCCGAAGCACTGCTGACCCTCTCCACCGCGAAACGCCGTCCGCTCGGTATGCTCTACCTTGACGCAGGTAATGTCTCCGGGCGTATCCGCCGACTGCTTGGGTCAAAGCCGAAGCGCGCGATGTGTGTCATCATGGCAGTCTGCTGTCTCTTTCTGTGTCTGATGGGCATCGGCAATCCGCCGACGAAGTATCCTGTTGACAGCATTGCCGCCTGTACGCTTGACGGTCAGCAGATCACGCCGGAACACGGCAGCGCGCTGGTCGATGCGCTGAACGGTGCCTCCCGTACCGTCAACCGCTCCTACGATGCCATTGGTCAGGGGACACTGGACCACCTTGCCGTCGTGACCTATGCTGACGGATCATTCCTTGAGGTCAATTATCTGTATGTATCCGGCTATTCTTTCAATCCTGCCCATCCGGGTGAGGATGACTATCAAACGGTGGTCTGGCACAGACATCCGACAGGTGAGGTCATCGGCACGTGGGTGATGGAGTATGATTTTGATGCGGTGTTCCTGGAATGGATGATTGCATCCGAGCAAACGCCGGATCACGGAGACATCCTCGTCCACGCACCGTCTGACAGCGAAGTCGGCATTGCTGTGGTGATGCTCGATGATCGACAGACCATAGACGTACCGCTTCTGCCGGTTGCCTATGACAGGTCGGTCGATTATGACCGCATTCCGGAGATTACGCTTCGAGGGGATGCGGTTCTGCGGATCACCGGCATCGGCGGCAACACCCTGCGTGTCGGCGAAGATTATTACGAATACCGCGGCAGCAGCAGTACCTATATCGATCAGGGGACATTCACGCTGGAAGCGGAGAAAGACGGCGCATTTGTCCTGCCGATCACATACCGCAATCCCCAAAGAGCGGAATCCGCTGTGTATTATGTTGCGGCAGAGGAGACACGGTACTGCTTCAAGATTCGGTTTGTCCCGTCAAAGGTTTTAACGCTTGACGATGTACGCACGCTTTCCGAAAAAGGGATGGCGCTGACATGGGAGGATTTCGCCGGATACAAGTCCACTGTGACAGGGTCGGGGCTGTATATCCGCATCTATGAAATTGACGAAACCTTTGAACTTTGGATCGGCGGCGGTGCTCCGATGGGAGAGCCGATGTATATCTATCTTGCCCTTGCAGATGATATAGATACCCGTATTGACATCCGAAATGGCGGAGTGGAGGAGTTTGTTGAAAAACAGACAGCATCCAATTTGAACACAGTCATCGATATCAATGATTTATCCTACACCAAAGTTCGATTCAAGCACAAAGATTCAAACGGTCAGACAATCCATGCGGAACTCAAGCTTGCACTGCCAAACGAATGGGATATCGCATACGGATTCAACGCTTATGAGGTGATTCCATTCGCAGAATATGCTGTCATTCAAAACGGTGAGGACGCGGTTGGTGGTGTCGGATTTTTGCCGTATTCCGTTCCTGCCGATCAGGCAGAAATCCGCGAAGCGATCTTCAACCAAATCGCAATGGGCGCCATGAGTTTTTGGGACATTCGGGGACATTTTGACGTTGTTACCGATCAGACAACTCCCTATTGCACGGCATTGACAACAGTTTTGTATTCGTCTGATTTGTTCAATGATAGGATTGACAGAAAAAACAGTGCCATTGTCACGTACCATCCGGAATATCAACTGTATTTTGCAATACAATTCAATGACGGTATTCAGAACAGAACGCTGCTCACCGAAGATGCTCTGCGTATGATTGCCCAAAGCATCGAATGGGTCATTGTCCGATACAGCGACACGGGGAATGAAGAAACTGCACAGAGTGCACTGTTTCAGAAAACAGTCACTTTTCTGAAAGATGAATTTCACCGCGTATACGACCCCTATTATGACATTCTGAATCTTTCGATTTTTGACTGGACAGAAACCGGCACGGAAGCCACCTTTCTTTATACAATGTCCTTTCAATACCGTGACGAACAGTTCTCGGATTTGTCACCATCGGAAAGCAATATTTATTTCAAGGTCATAGAAAACGGCGATACCATTGATTTGTTTTGCAATGTTTCTCCAACAGATGTGAAATGGGAACCGTGCCAAATCGATGATTTCGTCAACCATAATTGACCCTACAAGGAAACATGAAATTTCAAAACCCCCTTTTCAAATTCTTCGTTTTATGATATAATCATAGCAAGAATCTGACAAGGGGGCTTTCTTTTTATGGAAATGGTCTTATTAACCGCACTCGGTGTCGGCGGTGCAACGCTGATCGGTGCTGTAATCGGTTTTTTATTCAAAAATATCTCACATCGGTTCTCCGATATCGTTTTGTCGTTTGCCGCAGGTGTCATGCTGGCGGCGGCGGTGCTCGGTCTGATTCTTCCGTCACTGGAATACGGCGGGAAGTTCGGGATCATCATCACGATTGCCGGTATCTTCGCGGGCGCTTTGTGTCTGAATCTGATTGACAAGCTCGTGCCGCATCTGCACAAAATGGCAGGTACGGACATCGAGGCGCACAACAATCCGGGACTGTCAAAGGTACTGCTGTTCGTCACGGCAATCGCCATTCACAATCTGCCCGAGGGTATCGCGGCAGGTGTCGGCTTCGGTGCGGACGATCCGTCACAGGCACTTCTGATTGCAGGCGGTATCGCACTGCAGAACATTCCCGAGGGTATGGTCATCATCGGTCCGATGCTGGCAAGCGGTGTTTCACCGAAGCGTACATTCTTGCTCGCGGCGCTGACCGGTGTCGTTGAGGTCATCGGCACGCTGATCGGGTTCTTTGCGGTGTCGTTCTCACAGGCGATTCTGCCGTTTGCGCTTGCGTTTGCCGGCGGCACAATGCTGTATGTCATCTCGGACGAAATGATTCCGGAAACCCATGCACACGGCTCCGAGCGCGGCGCGACGTATGCATTGCTCGTCGGGTTCTGCGTGATGCTGGTATCGGATGTATTACTGGGCGGGTAAACAAGCGGGGATCTATGTTCAAAAAACTCGCACATTGCTGGGACAGTCGGGGACGCCTGTCCCTACAATGATCTGTGAGCCATTACGCTTTTATCGGATATGGGATAGACGGGGACAACGCTTGACAGGGTGCTGCATTGGAAAAATCATGAAACAGATGATAACTCCCTCAGTCGCCAGGAGGTGTTGCAAGTTGAAAACTTGCAACACCACGGGGTCACGAAGTGACCCGAATTTCCCGGTTTACATGCGAAAATCGCATGTAAATGCCCCTCGGCTGAGGGGCAAGGGAGAACTTCCGGACTGCATCCATGCAGTCCTTGAGGTGTTGCAAGAACTTGCAACACCTCGCTAAATCTTCACCAGCACGTCAAGGCTGTGATGCGTCGCACCGACGAGATCGGGCGACTCACAGACCGACAGATGCCACTTCATAAAATATGCAAATGTCTCATCGTCCATCGCATCGACGGTCTCGCGCATGAAGTTCGCGGCACCGTCTGCGGCGGCATACGTATCGCGGTGAACAGGCAGATCGGCGATCATGCGGTCAATGTCGCGCTTGCGGGTCATGACAAACAGCTCCCGGGGCGTTGTGTAGAGGTCAAACGTCTCGGTGTTCATCATGTTGTTTTCGAGCACGTGTCCGAGCATTCCTTTTTTGAAGATGAAGTCAACAATGGTCGCATCAGCAATGCAGTAGGCGACAAACAGATAACCGCCGGGTTTGGTCACGCGGATGGCTTCGCAAAGTGCCGTTCTGCGCTCCTCCTCGGTGATCAGATGGTACATCGGACCAAGCAGAAGCGTGACATCAAAGGTGTCGTCCGAAAGTGCCGCCGCGCCGCCGTCAAGATTTGTCAGATCAAGTGCGTTGCCTCTGTGCGCGGTAATTGTCATATCCGGCGTGATTTTCGATTTCAGGATGTTCAGATTGTGTTCGATCAGCTCAACGGAAGTGACGTCGTATCCCTCTCCTGCAAGCGTGACGGAATACCGACCGGTTCCGGCTCCGAGTTCAAGAATCCTGTCACCGGGCTTCAGGCGGTCATGCAGTAATTTCATCGTCGTCAGATATTCCACCTGTCCGTGCCGCCAGAGGAGCCGTCCCTCCTCATCGTAGCCGGCGTAATACGCCTGCAGACATTCGTCCATGGTCAGATTGTTTTCGTTTTTGTTCATGGGGTGCTCCTCCTTCATAAAAAATTACCGTTATTATAGCACGGCAGGGGCGGTTTGTCAAGGGAAAGAATGATTAGAAACAAACATGGATTTTCACGTTCTTGGTATGCTGTTATCCAAAGCTGTGCCTTCACAACGGGCGATTCATGAATCGCCCCTACAGGTATAGAGAATCGTCTTCATATATTATAACTGTCATCAAATCTAAAAAATTCCGCCAAACCTCTTGCGCATGGCGGATTTTTCTGTTATACTGATATCATCAAATAGGATCGGGAGGATACCCATTATATGAAAGCAGTCACCAACTGGAACTTTACCCCCTACACGCCGCTCGACCGACCGGAGCGCGCGCACAATCCGTACATCTGCCGCATCGCACCGGGGCTGACGACGCTGGAATTTGATTTCATCGACCGCGGTGCCAAGTCCAAGGCGACCCACACGCTCTACTATCGCGTGCGCGGAACCGAGGCACCCTTCAATGAGCTGTTCATGGAGAACGCCGACAAAGGACAGCTGTGCAATCTGCGTCCGCGCACCGATTATGAATTTTACGTTGTCCGCGATGACGACGGCGCAAGAAGTGAGACACGTCTTGCGCGCACCGGCGTGGTGCCCGGACGTGTGGTCAACTATCTGCACCCCGACGATCCGGCGCTTGCCTTTTCCGGGCAGTATCTGTGCTCGCCGTGTCTGCTCCGGCTTCCGTCGGGCCGACTGCTGGCGTCCATGGATGTCTTCCGCGGAAACGCGCCGCAGAATCTGACGCTGATCTATTTCTCCGACGATGACGGACAGTCGTGGCACTATCTGACCGAGCTGTTCCCGTGCTTCTGGGGACAGATGTTTTACGAGAACGGCCGCCTGTATATGCTCGCCTGCTCGACGGAATACGGCGACCTGCTGATCGGTGCATCCGACAATGAGGGACGCGACTGGACGCTGCCGACGGTTCTGTTCCGTGGTGCATGTGATCCCCGTGAACGCGGACTGCACCGTGCGCCGATGCCCCTCACGCGCGCACACGGACGGCTCTTGACAGACGTGGAATACGGCGCGTGGGCAAAGGGCGAGATGAACAACGCCGTTCTGTCCGCACCGGAGGGACTTGATGACTACACCGACCCCGCCGTCTGGTCGATGACCGATTTCTGGCGGCACAACGAAGCCAAAAAGACGCTGCCGGAGGGCTCGCTGGTCGACGGATGCATCGGCGGCATTGAAGGCAATGTCGTCTGCGCACCGGACGGCACGCTGTACAACTTCCTGCGTTATGCGCACAAGCAGTGTCTGCTGTTAAAAATCGATCCGGAGCATCCGGAGGAAATGCCAGTCTACGACAGGCTCGTTGACATCGACATCACAACCTCGAAGTTCGACATTCATTTTGACGAGGTTTCCGGGATGTACTGGATGCTTGCAAGCCATGCGCTGGACGAGCCGAAGACCAACCGCAACCTGCTGGGACTGTTCCGCTCACCCGATCTTTTGACGTGGGAATTTGTCGCGGATATTCTCGATGCCAAAGCGATGGATCCGGCGGTGGTCGGATTCCAGTATGTGTCGTTCTTAATTGAGGGCGACGACATCCTGTTCCTGTCGCGCACGGCATACGGAAAGCCGGCGAATTTCCATGACGCGAATTATCAGACGTTTCATCGGATTGCGGATTTCAGAAATTTGTAAACTGAACAAATACACAGCCGGGATGACCTGTTACAGTGTTTCCCGGCTGATTTTTGTTAACCTATCAGTATTTTGTATAGTTCCCTTATCTTTTCATGGAATTGCTCCAGTTCCGACATTGCTAACAAATTCGACAAAAAGGCACGATAATGTACCTCTATCGGTTTAACATGCCGACTTGGAGGGCTTGTCTGATATAACAATGGAGATTTTGGGGGTTCTTTTACTGCGTTGGTATGCCGTTCAAGTATCACGAGAATGCGGCGGGCATATTCTGCAACTTTTTCGGTTTCTCCCAATGCAGTGTAGATTTTCAATATCTCAAAATAGTATTGCCACACACTCACATCAAAATATCCCGCATATTTTCCATCGAAAATCACATCATATAGTTCTATTGCTTTTTCATAATAAAAAATTTTCTCCTCAGGCTGCATATCGGGGTGAATCAAATGTGGGATAGAGCAGCCTGCAATATCAATCAGATCAAATAAAGTTTTACGCACCTGCGCTCGATATGGCTCACCCTCCATCACGCATTGGGCAAACACCTCTCGGCTGTGTCGAAGAAGCGGTATTTTTTTATAATAGTAGTTCGCTCTTGCTTTGATTCTTGGATTATCTGATTCCGAGCAAATTAAAGTCATTGAGCGATAAATTTCGTTCATTGTATCGTTGTCAGAACAGCATTTTTCCGCATGGTCAGCAAGAGAAATTACTTTTTCAATATGCTCTTTATCATACAGCTTATAAATGTATACCGTATGCATAGCACAGGTATAATTCTTGTAGATATCGGGATTCAGTTCAATTTCCTGTATCCATGCACGATAGATACCTTCCCAATCCTCTTTGTCAATAAGTGAATAGATTTTTGCTTCAAGTTCCCGGCGATGTTCCAAGCTCCAAATCAGTTCCATATCGAACAATGAATCAATAGAACACTGATACAGCAAAGCGATTTTCGGCAGCAAGGAGATATCAGGCGACAGCAGTCCACGCTCCCACTTGGAAACTGTCTGTGAGGAAACTCCGAGATGCTCCGCAACTTCTTCCTGCGTCATCCCTTTGGTACACCGCAATTCTTTTAATTTGGTTTTGAATTCTATCATACCATTACTTCCGATTCATCATCCAATACTGATATTTCTTTTTTCGGTAGATCAACAGACAAACAAGATACGCCGCGCCGTCAAGGATCGCGCTGACCGCATACCCAACAAACGGAATCGGGATCGCTTCTGAAAACAGACACATCGGCGCAAAGAAAAACGTTGGAAAAGAGATGAGGGTCTTCTTTTCAAAAATAAGCCGATCAAACGTATTGAGTGCAAAACACAGTAAAACAATGACAGCGATCGCAATCAGCACCGTCTTTTCTCTCTGCACAACGCGCATTATATCCGCGGCAAAGGAAAAAGGCGTTCCATCCCTGTAATCTTCCATGATTTCATCGTCGCCCCTGCCGCCTCTGATCTTGGAGAAATACAACAAAAACAAACCGAATGCCGCCGTTGTCATCAGCGCAACCAAAAATAATTGCAGCGTTTCATTTTCCACTTCATTCAAAATTGCACCCCAGACCGCATACAATGCAAGATATGCGACCAGCGTCAGAAGCGACGCGCGTGTGATGTTCCATAAAATCTGCTTCATTGTGACCTCCGATGTAATGTTGTTCGATATTTTTCAGTATCATTATAACATAGATCGGAGACGTTGTAAATAGACAATATGGCGGGTGGCGGTGTCTGTTTTGTATCAAAAAACCGCAGAAGATACCGGCTTGGTACCCCCTGCGGTGCATCTTCAATTCTTCACAACACAAACGGCAGGTTTTTCGGTAACATCAACCGGCATCAGCCATCCCATATCATATAACGCATTTACCAGATTATCAATCATGCCAAAGCGGTACACAAAGGCACCGACATGCTCTGCTGTCTTGCGAATATGGACAGGCGCAAGATCGGCGGTGATTTCAGCGGCTATGTCCGAAGTTTTACGGCTCAATTCCAATGCAAGCGCCGTACATTCGGAAAGAATTTTCCGCATCTCCTCATATTCATTCATCGTCCAGATGGCAAAGTTGGGCTTGTCATCCTTGACATATCCGTGTTTTTTCAGAATGCTTTGCCACTCACTGCCCAAATAAGAAGAAGCACCAAAAGCAGCTGCGACCATCGGGTCTGTCATGCGGTATTCAAAATGCTGTGCGTGCAGTGTTTGTCTGAAATTCATGGCGATAAGACTTCCGCGCCCGTCATTGGAGACGGCACCGTTATAAATGCCCTGAATCCCCTGCGGCAGAGCATCTTCGCGCGGCATTGCAAAGCTCCTGCCCCAGATGACACCAAGCCCGTTATCGGTCGATTCACCGTATTGGGATTTCAGAACACGTTCTGATTCCAGCAGCGAAAAGTGCATACACATCAATACCTTTTGCCAGCGCGCAAGATTTTCATTTGCAAACCGATCTCCGAACCGCTCGGTAAATGTATCCGCGACAGCGACAAATTTTTTTGCGGTTGTTTCTGTCAACGCTTTTAATTTGCCGTCGATGGTTTCCGTGCATTCAAGCGTAAAAATCGGAATATTCGTCAGATACTTGCCGTTTTTGCAGACAAGATAACCGCGTTTTGTCAACAAATTGATTTCATCTTCCAGATACGGCATTGCTACACCAAGCTCAATGCTGATCTCCTGCATCGTCATGGGGCTGTAATATGCCGCAAGTAAAATATTACCCTTGATTTTCCTCTTTTGAAAATCCCAATATTCATTTGGATTGAAATCGACAGGTCCCCAATAGTCAATCTCAAAACCGCCGGGCGCATAACTTTTTTCACCGAATAACCGTTCCATACTCATTCCCTCTCTGATGATGTTTCGCGCACGGAACAAATAGTATTTCACCATTTCCGTGCTGATCTTCAATTTTTCTGCGATTTCGGAGCAGGAAAACCCTTGGATGTAATACAGAACAGTCGTATCGCGGTACTGCTTTGACAGCAGAGACAGCTCCCGCCGAAGAAGATGCAATTCTTCGTTTTTGATAATTTCATCAAGAACAGAATCCGATGCATCGGCAAGATTTTCGTCCGGTTCTTCGCTATGTATAGCACTTTTCCGTTTTTTGCGAAGATAATCATGATAAGTGTTCTCCGCAATTTTCCACATAAATGCGTAAAAACGTGATTCGTCCCGCAGTTTATCTGCCGATCGAAGAATTTCGTACAGAATGTCACTTGCAAGATATTCCGCTTCCGCCACATTGCCGAGCCTCGTCAACGCAAAGCCGAAAATCGATTTCATATTTTCGGTGATTCGCTGTTCCAGATTGATACGATCCATAGGTTTCTCCATTTCCGTTTCAGGCGCCTTCATTTATATAGTCGTGAAAGTGATCGATCGGTTAAACGTTTTTTCAGAAAATTTTTCAAGAATCGAGACATTGTAAACAGACAATATAGCGCGTTCTTGTGTTCGTTTTGTATTAAAAACCCCGGACCACCAAGAAAATGGGGATCCGGGGTAATTCTTTACTTACTGTCAAAGGTTCTGAACAGATTCATAAAAATTTGAGCAGCCTCAGAACGCATGGCATTGTTCTTAGGATTCAGGCGCGATTCATCATTACCGCGGTAAATACCGACCTCAACTGCCCAGCGGAATGCGGGAACAGCATCAAATGCAATGTCATTTACATCGCCAAAAGCATCCAGAGACATCACACTCAATGGCTTTTTGAAATACCGCCACAGAATCATTGCAATTTCTTCGCGCGTGATCTCACTGTCTGCGCCGATCACTCCATCACCATCAGTATCAATAATCAGTGCATTGGCTTCTGCCCAGCGCATCGCATCGTAATACCACTTTTCCGGTGTGACATCACTGTACATGCTTTCCATTGTCTGTGCAGGTCTCCCCTCACGATTGTACAGGACTTGGGCTATCATCGCGCGGGATATCTTTGCAGACGGTGCAAATGTAGTTTCAGAGGTTCCGTTCATCAGATTGTGCGAACGTGCAAAATCCACCGCTTCATGGAACCAGTCACCATAGGCAATATCGGTAAACTTCGCAGACTGACAACCGTCATACGGCTGCGCTGCGGTACCAAGTGCCGGAATTGTATGCTTTTTCTCTGTTCTGCATACCGCACACGTGCGAATCTCCATACCGGGTTTGGTACAGGAAGCTTCTTCCGTCACAACCGCCTCTCCGTAGGTATGGACGGCAAGTGTCAGCGTTACTTCTGAAGACGGAAGCATCGGATGTGATGCACAGAAAGTCAACTTTGCTGTTTCTTCTGTCGTTGGCGTTCCCGCAATCTCTCCATTCTCCATCGTCAGTCCGGCGGGCAGTGTTCCGCTGATCAGATTCCATGTCACTTCCAGCGGTGATTCGACTGTCAAAGCTGCATGATAAACCTCTCCGACGTTAGCCTCGGGAAGCGATTCTGTGGTCACTGTCGGTGCCTTGACTTCATCCACTATGTACAGGCTACCGCCTTGAACGTTGAGAACATAGTTACTGCCAAGGGAAAGGGAGCCGCGGCGTATTCCGTAGGTTCCGATTTCCTCGCCCTGTACACGGGACAACGCTCCGGTAAACTCAGCTTCATCAAAGATTGTTCCCGAATATGTATAGGTATATGTCGGGTCTGCCGTTCCAACAGCTTTGATCGCATTATCAGCATGAATATCAATGCGAGCCTTATTTACGACCAGTTTTTTTGTGACGATTGCCTCAACATAATTATCATTACCGGACTGGGTTATTGTGATAGTCGCAGTTCCGGCGCCTTTGACTGTCACTTTTCCGTCTGCCGATACAGCTGCTACTCCGGGATTGTCGGATGTGTATGTGAAATCTGCCAGCTTGGAATTCTTATCCGGTGTAACGCCGATTTTGAATGGCTCATCACCATAGGTCACTCTGGATGGCATTTCAACGCTAATACTCTGCTTCAGTTTTCCATGGTTCGGATCAATACGATAGAAAGTCCGTTCTCCGGCATCGGTATTGATGAACCACACAACCTCACCATTAATCAACTGCGGTTGACAGCGGCAAGAGGAGTACGCACCCTCAACTGTGTACACATTGGAAAGTTTTTTTCCATTCGCATCTACATAAATATACTTCAACGGTCCGACTTTTCCACTATAATTGGACGTATATGTCATCAGCTGCCACATATACAGATAACGATTGTCGTTAATCTTAACCAACTGCGGAATTCCGGCAAGCGCACCGCCGCCAACATAATTCGTCATGTAGATCTTTTTCACTTTGGAGGTATCAATTTTACCGCTGCTATAGTCGGCAACCAGCAGAACTGCGTCACGTTCTTCCCGGGAAATGCCGGAAATACCATAAGATGAATACCCGGTTGCAAGGGAATGGTCGATTGTATTGATCGAAATCAATACCTTCTTATTGGTCTCGGACAACTCAAATCCACCAATAGAAAAACCGGTGTAATTGGCGCCGATGGTTCCGGGAACAGGGAACAAATTATATCTGCCATCCGAAGAATTGTACGGTGTGATTGTGCAGATATTCAAAGATACACCACGTGGATATCCATCACCGTGATCCACATAGAAAACCTGACCTGTTGTTTCATCAAACTGTACGAACTGGTTGAATGAATGACTGACATGATTGGTCTGCTGATCACCAAGACCATTTCTGACTGTCATTGTTGTCGGATCAATCACAATCGAAAGCTGTGACTGATGTCCGTCATACCGTTTGCGTGAAGTATGGATGACAAGTCTGTCATTGTATTCATCCATACGGAGAGAAGCAGAACGTGTCGGTTCCTCGGTATAACAGTCACGTACCGCTGCTGCTGAAATACGTCTGAAATTCTTATCGTACTTGACAACACGAAATACCTCTACAGTATCGTCATGTCCGTAGTTATTCTGACAAAATACCAGATAATTGTATTTCTCACCGGCAAAAAAACCGCCGAACAACGGAAGTTCCTGTTTTACCAATTTTGAAGAAAGGAGCTGATAGGTACTGCTGTTATAAACATCCACAGCAATGCCGGCCGAGGTATAACTGACTGTAGTAAAGGTTGTCGCACTGCTCTCATATAAATAGACAGCATTCACACTGGAACGCGGATTGGTACTGTTCGTCATATTGGTATAGTACGCAATACCGCCGCTGCTTTTTGCAACAGTAATTGTCAGACCATCGTCCTGTGCAGCAAATGTCGGCAATATACATAAAACACAAAGGGATAGTACCATCAAACAAACAGCAATTCTTTTTTTCATTCTTATCACTCTTTCTCTTATAGTTAAACACGCTGTCTCAGCAATCTGTATTCCCTCGCCGCCCCGATAAATGCTTCAAACAGCGCGTGATGATCGCACTCCTCCGCCGACAGCAGCTCCGGATGCCACTGGACACCGACAAAGAACCGTTCACCGGGACGCTCGATGGCTTCAATCGTGCCATCCTCGGCGTATGCCGTGACAATCAGTCCGGGTGCGGGGACTTTGACGCACTGGTGGTGGAAGGAGTTTGCGTTGATCTTCGTTTTGCCGATGATCGTATGCAGACGGGTTCCCTCGGTGATCTCCACATCGTGACGAACGCTTTGGTGACCGTCACGGTGCTGATGCAGAGAGCCGCCGCAGAGGACATTGAGCGACTGAATGCCGCGGCAGATGCCGAAGACCGGGATGTCGTACTGCTCGACGACTTCCATCAGCTTTTGTTCAAATGCGTCTCGCACATCGGCGATTTCACCGCACTTGGGGTCAATTTCCTCGCCGTAGAGCTTCGGGTTCAGATCGACGCCGCCGGTGAACAGAATCCCGTCCAGACGCGGCAGAAGCGCTTCTATGGTTTCTTTCTCATCGGGATACTGATCGAGGATGACCGGGATCCCACCGGCACGGATGACCGCACCCGTATACGAGGAACGGATCCATGCCCGCTCCCTCTCAATTTCATACTGCGGCGTAATGCCGATCAGCGGTTTGTATTCTGTATTCATATCTTCTGTCAATCGAAATAAATCGTCTTTCCTGTTTTTGCGGATTCATATACAGCATTGATGATGCGGACCGCCTTGATGGCTTCCATCGGCATGATCTGCGGATCACGGTCGTTGAGCACTGCATCGATGATATCGTCGACCATCGACTGGTGTCCTGCAACCAGCGTCGGATCGAGAACTGCCGCCATGCGGTTGCCCTGTCCGAAGCGTTCGAGCATATCTTCTTCCTCGTCCTCGTCACTGTCACGCATCTTCCATGCGGTCAGAGAATCGCCGTCTGCCTCGATGGAACCGCCGGTGCCGTAGACCTGAATTGCTGTACAGATGCCGGGATATGCACAGGTTGTGGAAACAAATGTTGCGACAGCACCGCTCTTGAACTTGATCAGAGAAGCGGTAAAGTCCTCGGTTTCGATGTCATGATCGACAATGTCCATATGCGAGGTGACCGATTCCACATCACCGAGCAGCCACTGCATCAGGTCAACCGTATGCACAGACTGATTGATCAGCGAGCCGCCGCCGTCCATATCCCATGTACCGTGCCATCCTTCATAATATGCGTCATCACGGTACCACTTGACGGCAAATGTGCCGCAGAAGACCTTACCCAATCTGCCGGAATCGATGGCTTCCTTCATCGGACGCATACATGCGTTGTTGCGGTTCTGGAAAATAATACCTGCCTTCTTTCCGGTGCGGATGCGTGCTTCCTCGATGGGCAGTGCGCGCTCAACCGTCAGTTCAATCGGCTTTTCACAGAGAACATGCTTGCCGGCTTCCATCGCGCGGACCGAAAAATCCGCGTGCATACCGCTGGGAACGCAAACCGATACGATATCGATTTCCGGATCCGCCAGCATTTCGTCATAATTAAGATAGGTCTTTGTTTCGGGGCTCTTTTCGACCACCTTATCCATTTTTGCCTGAATCAGATCGCAGACAGCGACCAGCTTACAGTTGGGATTGTTCAGCGCTGCATCCACATGTGCCTTGCCAATTCCAAGGCCGACGACTGCATATCCAAGTTTTCCGTCTTTCATGATTGTTATATCCTTTCCGTGTTGTGTATTTTCCTTGATGTCATTCTTTTTCGCCGAGATCCGCTGTCACCGGCTCTGTTGCAGAGCGGATAATCGCACCTGCGGTCTGCTCCATTTCTTCCTTCGTATAATCAAGCTTACGGTTGATCTCCTGATATTTGTTCGAAACGGTGCTCTCCAGCGTCCGCAGAGCCACGCGCAGTTCCTCCAGATCCAACGCAATTTCTTCCTTACATCCACGGCTGATTTCAGACAGTGACTGACTGACATCCGCAATCAGGTGATCTGCTGCGGACTGCGCACGAACCCGCGTTTCGGTGAGCATCTCATTGACACGTGCAACCATGGCATCCGCGTCCGCTTTCGCACGGCTCATAACATCCTCCGCGCCGGCGTTTGCCTTCAGCATAATTGAGCCGATATGTGCCGACATCCGGTCATACTGCTCCGCTTTGAGCTTCATCGCCTCATAATCGGCAGGGAGCATCGGTTCCGCCGCGGGCGCAGCAGCCACCTCCTGCGCCGAGGGAATCTCACATGCCGCCTCGAATTCCTGTTCCGCGGCTGCCGCGTCGACGGTTTCCTGCAATGCCTGCTTTTCAGACAGCAGCTGTTCGTACTGCGCTTTCAGCTGTTCCAGTTCCGCTTGTGCCGCATCGCGTTCCGCAGTCATTTTTTCCGTTTCCGCTCTGGCTGCCGCCGCAGACGCTTCCGCCGTTGCCCGGGCAGCTTCTGCTGAAATGCATGTAACCTTACAGCTCTCCAGTTCCGCACAAGCCGTTCCCAGCTTTTCCGCGGTTCCGTCCAGTTCTGCTTTCAGCTGTGCCGCCGATTCTTTTGCGGCAATCGCCTCGTCATTCTGACGGCGCAGTGCATCCAGCTCCGCTCGCTGATGGTTGATGGTATTTTTCAGGGTCTGCTCGATGCTCAGGAACTGTGCCTGCATCGATTCAATATATTCATTGACATCACTTTTCTGATATCCTCCGCCGAATACCGTTTTGAATATCTTCTGATTCTTCTGTTCACTCATACGGATCACCTGCATATCTCCTGTCGGAGAAATGTTCCTTTCTGAAGTTTCCATACTTAACGTTTTACAGTATCATTGTATCACGTTTCGACCGATAAATCAAGAGGCAACACCAATAAAAAGCAAAAATCTCCTTTCTCCGCACGAAGCACGGAAAAAGGAGACATCCGCTATTGCAATAGGGAAACCAGATACCGTCCGATGATCAACTCGCACGGTCTATCAAGCGTTCGCTTCAGATGCAAACAATCTGTTTACCGAGCAGCCTCAGATTGCCAGGCTGACTCAGTTCGCTCTTTCTACCTTACCGGAACGAAGGCAACGGGAGCAAACATACACCGTCTTAGGCGTACCGCTGACAACAGCCTTAACTCTTCTGATGTTGGGTTTGAACGTTCTGTTTTCCTTGCGGTTCGAGTGAGAAACGGTGCGACCGAACGCAACGCCCTTTCCGCATACACTGCACTTTGCCATGTGACAGACACCTCCTGTGAATTACGTTTATCGTAAAATGTAATACGAACTCTTTTATTGACCCACGCAAAACAATATCCACGTGGACACAAGTGATATTATAACATATTTCCTTGAAAAATGCAATACCTTCCGCTAATTTTTTTTCAAAGAATCCCGTGTTTTGGCAAAAAGTTTACATTTATCCCTCGGATTTCTCCGAAAATTCCCGCAGGAACCAGATATGTGCGCGGTCAGCTTCCACCGTTTTGCCTGTCAGATAGTCCAGCGGCGACGGTGTGCGGAACGCAAAGGTCAGCTTATACGAATACAGCGCCTGGTACTTATAGCCGGCATGACGGTCATCACGGTTGATGCCGTATTTGCCATCGCCAAGCAAGGGATGTCCGATCGACGAAAAATGCGCACGAATCTGGTGCGTGCGTCCGGTGACGAGATGCACCTCACACAGCGACAGTCCGTTTTTTTCTGCCAAAACGGTGTATTCGGTGATGATTTCCTTGACTTCGCGGCTGTCGGTCGTTTTCTTTTCAAAAACCGATACCATATTGGTCGCGCTGTCCTTTTTGAGATAACCGCGCAGAACCCCCTGCTTTTGGTCAAGGATACCGTGTACGGCGCAGAGATAGCGCTTGTCGATTTCATCATTGCGGATCTTTTCGTTGATGACGCGCAATGCCTCCGCTGTTTTTGCCGCGATGACGATGCCGCCGGTGTTGCGGTCAATGCGGTTGCAGAGTGCCGGCGCGAAGGCGTGCTCCTCCTCCGGGCGGTATTCGCCTTTTTGGTAGAGATACGCCTTGATGTGGTTGATGAGCGTGTTGACATCCTCGCCGTCGTCGGCATGGACGATCAGACCCGGCTTTTTGTCGCAAAGGATGATATTGTCGTCCTCATAGACGATATCGAGCTTCGGAGTCAGCCGCTGATACGCATTGTCGGCGGTGACTTCCTCAAAAAACTCTTCCTTGATGAACAGCTCGACCGTGTCACCCTCACAAAGCACCTGCTTCTGCTCGGCACGTTTGCGGTTGACCTTGATTTTTTTGAGACGGATATATTTGTACATGAGCGCAGGCGGCATCGTCTTGAAGTTCTTGGATAAGAACTTGTCAAGTCTTTGTCCCGCGTCGTTTTTTCCGATGGTTAAGGTATGCAAGTATAAACGCCTGCCTTCCTTGATAGAACCATGGACCGGAACACGAACATGTACCGGTCCACGGAATCACAAAAATTATTCTGCGTCTTCGTTCTCCGCAACAATCGCGATTGCCAGCTCTTCCAGACCCTTGGGGTCAGCGATGCCGGGTGCGCCGGACATCAGCTCGCTTGCGTTCTGAACCTTCGGGAATGCGATGACGTCACGGATGTCTTCCTGTCCGAGCAGGAGTGCGACGAGACGGTCAAGACCGAACGCAAGACCTGCGTGCGGCGGAACACCGTACTTGAAGGCTTCAAGCAGGTAGCCGAACTTCTCCTCTGCGTCCTCTCTGGAAACGCCGAGAATATCGAACATGTGCGCCTGCAGCTCGCTGTCGTGGATACGGACAGAACCGCCGCCGAGTTCGGTACCGTTGAGGACGATATCGTATGCCTTTGCGCGGACACGGCCGGGATCGGAATCGAGGTATTCAAGGTCCTCATCCATCGGAGAGGTGAAGGGATGGTGCATTGCGTAGAAGCGGTTGTCTTCCTCGCTCCATTCAAGCAGCGGGAACTCGGTGACCCACAGGAACTTGAATTCCATCGGGTTGAGCAGACCCATCTTCTTTGCGCAGTGACGGCGGAGCGCACCGAGTGCATCGAAGACAACGGCATTCTTGTCTGCAACGATGAGCAGAAGGTCGCCGTTTTCCGCTTCCAGAACGGTCTTGATTGCTTCGTTTTCCGCGTCCGTGAGGAACTTTGCGTAAGAGGAGGAAACGTCGCCATTTTCAGCGATCTTCAGCCATGCAAGACCCTTTGCACGGTAGGACTTGACAAATTCGGTCAGAGCGTCGATTTCCTTTCTGGTCATGGATGCGCCGCCCTTGACGTTGATACCGCGGACAGAACCGCCTGCATCGATCGCGCCGCGGAAGACCTTGAATTCGGTATCACGGACTGCGTCGGAGAGGTTCTTCAGTTCAAAGCCGAAGCGGATATCAGGCTTATCGGAGCCGAAGCGTTCCATGGCTTCTCTGTACGGCATACGGATGAACTCGTAGTTGAGCTCTTCGTTAAAGTAGCGCTTGAACAGGTACTTGATGAAGCCCTCATGCATATTCATAACGTCATCTGCCGTAGCAAAGGACATTTCGGTATCGAGCTGGGTAAATTCGGGCTGTCTGTCGGCACGGAGGTCTTCGTCACGGAAGCAGCGTGCGATCTGGAAATAACGGTCAAAGCCTGCGCACATCAGCAGCTGCTTGTACAGCTGGGGAGACTGGGGAAGTGCGTAGAAGGAGCCCTTGTGGACACGGGACGGAACGAGGTAGTCACGCGCGCCCTCGGGAGACGGCTTGATGAGGCACGGCGTTTCGATATCGATGAAGCCGTTTTCTGCGTAGTAATCGCGCGCGATCTTGGAAATTTCAGAGCGTGCGATCAGGTTGTGTGCCAGGTCCGGACGGCGCAGGTCGAGGTAGCGGTGCTTCAGACGCAGCTCCGGCTTGACATCGCTGTTTTCCACGATGGCAAAGGGCGGGGTCTGGGACTTGGAGAGCACCTTCATCGAGGTAACCTCGATTTCGATCTCACCGGTCGGGATGTTTTTGTTGACGGCGCCCTCGCCTCTTGCACGGACGGTACCGTGTGCGCAGAGAAC
>SVRM01000035.1 GCA_015064785.1 Oscillospiraceae bacterium | reverse complement strand
GTGTCCGAGAAAGGCAATTGTCACATATCTTTACCGGATTTACGGCAAATAACGCTTGCTGTTTTTCATATGATGAATATGAAGAAAGACCTGCATTCATGGATGATACATGATTTGCAGGTCTTTTCTGATTCAGGCTTACCTGAACAGGAGTCGATCGCGGCTGATCGGAAAGCACTCCGCGTTACCTTGTTGCATTCTAAACATTCCAATCTGTATGTATACGTTTTTCCAAAAGAATCATTTCACTGAAAATTCCTTTAACTGTGACACAAATCTCATGTTCAGAAAGTGCAAGCAATGTGATATTTCCCTGCTGCACCTTTGCATCGGTCCCCTTCACTGTTGTCGGACAAATGCTTCCGTCATTGATATACAGATTGCCATGTACTTCGTCAAATTCAATCGAAGGTGCGATATGCGTATGTCCTGAAAGAAAAATAATATTGCTGTTATCGTCCATGATTTTTTGAAGTCGTGCGTCCTGTTCTGTGACGATATAGGATACCATCTCTGCCGTGCGATGAGGATTATGGGCAAGTAGTGGCGGATGACACAGCACAATGCGGTATTTGCAGGTAAGTGCACGCAGCGTTTCCTGCAAAAACGCGAGCTGCTTTCCTTTTTCCGGAAAGTAAAACTGCTTCTGATGGTACTGAGGATTCAGTCCGATGAGAGCAACGTCCTCATGGATCTGTTTGAAAAAGGCACCGCTCTCATCAACAATAGCGGGATATTGGTCGTTGATTCTCTTTTCAAACTGCCTGTAAGCTGTATCATCTCTTGCCGGATTATCGTGATTTCCGGAAACACAGTAAACCGGGATATCGCGGAATGTATCGCCCATCAGTCTGAGCAGGATGTTGTATTGCTCCTCCTCTGCCCGATCAGCAATATCACCAACCATGCAAAGAATATCCACATGCTGTAATTTTGAAAGAGCGTTTTCGATATTTATCGTTTTACGAAACAAATGCAAATCACTGATAACACCGATATTGATATTCATCATAACTTTTTCTGCCCGGCTCCGTCCGGATCAGATATTGAACTCCACCTTCTGAATCTGTTCATCAATCTGTGCAAGCAGCTGCATTTTGATCTCATGTCCCAACGATAAAGCAAAATCTCCGTGCGGGTCCTTCAGCTGCTTTGTGATCGAGCTGTTCAGTGCATGGTTTACAATGCCTCCGCTGCCGATTTTCAACAGTATTTTCCTGAACCAATTTGCATTTCGCTGTACATACAGAAACCGTACAATGGACGGAATCCGGATCCGGTCAATTTTTATCGAATTATGTATTTCAACCAGCGACATATCCGCCTTTTTGATTTGATATTTATCGCAGAGGCTGTTCAATCCCTCCTGTACCTGCGTCATATGCTTTCCGATCCATGCGTTGACAAATTGATCGGCTTTTTCAACGAGTGCGGTATCATCGGACAGCAATTCCTCGGCTTTCTGGCGCAGAAATGCATTGAGCGCTGACTGATCCTCAGGATCAATCGGACAGGCCTGCAAATCGTCCGCCCATTTTTTCCTGCGCAGTATCTTACAAACCAACGGAACATAGTCATTCAGCAGCGATGGGAGATGTTTTAGAACTTCCCGGCGGACAATACCAATCTCAAAATACGCATCAACCTCCGCACGGAATTTCTTCAGACGGTTGTCCAGATATGCTGCTATCCCCAGTCCACGGGCAATGGAAAATTCCGGCTCCGGACACGGAAAGATCACAGCTTCCGAAAAGATTTCCTCACACATCTGACGGAAGAAGCTCATGCGGGATGCGCCGCCTGTCATGATGATCTGTTCTACCGGATATTCTGCTGTTTTCGCCTTCGCGCTTTCCAGACTTTCGCGCAGTGCGGCACGGAATGATCTGCCCTGCAATGTGTCAATTGGCTGATCGAGCAGCGCATTGACAGTCATGCCGGACACGCTGATGGTCAAGGAAAGAATTTCATTGGCACTGGCGTAAATCGGTGCGCTGCCGCGGCACTCCTTTTCCGCATACTCAGCTTCGTGCGAAAAATAGGATTCCTTGATTTTGCGCGCAGTCAATTCACAAAAATTTTTCCAGGACGGATATTTCTCAAAGATCTCACGGATACGCGCAGCATGATTCGATTTTGCAACAGCATAATTGAGAATCAGTTCATCGAGAATTCCGCCGCCCAGATGGTTTTCGCCGAAGACACCGACATTCCGTTCTTTTCCGTTGACAATATAAGCATAATCAAGCGTGGAAGAACCGATATCTATGACCAATGTCGGCTTTGCAAGATCATCCTTGCTCAGCTTCATTTCTTTGCTGTAATGTGCATACAGATATGCTGCACGCGACTCGGAAACCGTATGGATATCAGAAAAGCCTGCGGAGGTAATGATGGCGGCATATTTCTGTTTTGCTTCCGGCGGCCAGTCTGCGGGACAGCCAAGCGCGATGTCAAGCTGTTCATCCTTCACACTTTCGCGCATGAGCTTGTGAAGTCCGACTGCAAATCGGCGGATATCGTCCTGTGCAGATGCATCTGTAAGAAAACGGCTTTTGAAACGCGCACTGCGATGAACTACCGCTGCGTTCAAAACTGCATTGTCACCGATGATCGGTTCTTCGTTCAGATCACCGACAATGGAACGAATGTTTTTCGTGTGTCCAAGCGGAATGACAGACGGAATGACAGAACCGTCATCGGAAACCACCGTGATCGCACTTTCGCCGTCGCCGATATCAATACCGAGATATTTCATTTACATTCCCTCCATTTTCGTACAGGCATAGCCCCGGTTCAAAACAACTCCGTCCCGGATGAGAACCGGGAGAATCGTTTTGGTCTGGTCGGCCGGCATCACATCAAACAGGTCCGCTTGTGCAGCGGAATAATCCACCCTTGTAATTCCGTGTTGGATCAGATAGCGATCAATGACATCCATCGCATCCTGGTTCTGTTCGATGGAGGGGAGCTTCATCAGATCAAGCAGCAGAGAGACATCCGTATCCTCCGTACCACCAGCTGTTACGGATGCTTCATTCATCACCTGATACAATGTATCCGCATGACCGTCCAGCATTTTTGCAAGCGACTGCAATCCTGCCTTGAACTTCACGGAGGATACACGCTGTTTGGTGAGAAATTTTTGCTGCGGTTTTGTCGATGCCGATACCCAGAGCAGAACCGTCTGCACAAGAAACGCAAGCAAACCGACTCCGATCAGAATTGCAGTTATCAGATCCGCTGTGGTTTTTGCCAGCACAAACCGGACAATCAGTGCAGCGAGAAGGATAAGTCCTGCGATTCCACACCACGGAATCCGTTTTCTGCCATTTCCGACAGCCGCAGTGCTGAGAAATACCTCCGGTTCGTCAAGCCAGCTGATGGGGTCGAGCGAGGATATCTGGTCAACCAGAATTTTGTAAATCGCTTTGATGCGGCTGTCTGCGGTATCGCTTGAAACATGGAACAGAACCGTTGTCCAGAACTGGCCATACACCTGTTTCACGGCTTCGGGCGACAGATATTCCTCATACTGTTTTTTGTCAATCTGGTTCAGATAATAACTTTCTGCATAATTCATAGTAGGATGATCCTTCCCATTGAAAATTTACATGTCTGCTTCCCCAAAGAGCACGGCAAACTGCGCAAGCTGACGTGCGGATTCGGCATTGAGCGCAGAAATCATGTTGTTTTTTGTCCCCTGCATGGCGTCCTTCGCTGTTTTGAGGGCAAGTACACTGCCGGCAATCAGAGACACAGCTTTTGCTGCCGCACCGAGCTTACAGGCTGCCGCACCGAGAACTGCGGTTGCCGCTGCTTCACCGACAAGGACATTGCCGTTGGCACCGATCGGCATTTCCGACAGCATCAGCTGACAAAGCACACGCTTTGCCAGGGTGGGATCTGACTGTTCCAGCCCGTCCAGAAATACCCGCGCCCCATGCTTCATCCCCTCCGAGCGGAATCGCTTGGTCAGAAGCTCTTCCTGCCAGATCGCACGGATCTGCTTCTGTGTCAGGATGACCGACGACTCATGCCTGATCCGGTATGCAAGTGCATTGACTGCCTGTTCCCAATATTCTGTAAATGTTTCATACGCATTCATATCGCGGTAATTCTCCTCCGTGTTCAATATAATCGTTCATTTGCATTTGATATACATCCAGTCGCTCAATCATCTTGCGTCTGGTGTCAAAAATATAGGCTTCAATAGCATCATCCGCATCCTTTTTTTCCTGCACTGCAATGGTGCGCGCCTTTTGCTGATAGGAGCGGAATGCACTGTACACCGTTTCTTTTTCCGCTTCCAGGGTATTGCGGTACGCATGAAAAAATGCCAGCTTTCCGTTTTGCGCGGCCGACCGTACAATCGGACCCAGAAAATCCGAAATGTAATTGGGATACGCCCAGAATTTTGACCAGCCGCCGCCAAAACCACCGTTGTGAATGTTTGTGCGGATTGGCAGCAGAAATGCATTGCTCTTTTTTTTCATGGTTTCGGAGAACACATCCTCCCATGCCTGAAGCATTGCCGCATGTCCGGCATCCCACGCATGACTCTCATACGTTCTCCAAATCGTCGTATACTGCGCACTCTCATCGTGCAAAAGCGGCTCCATCGTTTTTTGCGCCTCAACCATGACCGCATCGATCTTTTCAAAAATATGATCTTTGATGTAGGATTTTACGAGCTTGTAGCATTTCTGTTTGAATTTCGTCGCACGCTTGCATACCCGCAGGGAAACGGCTTCTGTACCGCTTTTCATAAGCAGATCCAAAAAGACCGTTTCTTTATTTGCATCCGGTTCTGCAATCAAAAGACCAATTTCAGGTACATCGTTGTGTCCGAATATCTGATCGTCCCCCGGCCATGCAAAGCCATACGGATTGTTCGCATTTTCAAACATCTCCGTCATGGATTCCATCAGCTGATCCAGACGAAAAATCTGATTTTCCGCTATGTTGCGCCGCAATAACAGTTCTTCCGGAACATCGATATCAGCTTTTTTTGCGTCATTCTTCAGCATTTCGATATGGGCGTGCAGTGCAGTGATTGCATCGAAAATCGGAACATCGACAGAAGCCAGCAGCGCCGTTACGGCATCCTCATCCGCGCAGAAGTCCTCCACCGCGTATCCGATTGTTCGGCTGAAGTCCGCAAGCGCGTCCATAGCCTCCTCCGGCTGAAAATCCCAGAGATCACCGCGCTCCTCACTGGTCGACTTTTCGGCATAAATCCAATCGTCCTCTGAATACTGCATGGGAAGATAATTCGTATAGCGGTAAATGCCGCAGGCTGCAATTCTCGCATGACGCGCATTGATCAGAATCAGGCGGTCACTGCTCATGCCGAAATCCGCCATCAAATGTTTGCCTGCAATCTGTTCGGTTGTATACGGATCGATGGTATAGTTGGATACCATAAACACACGACCAGATTCATGCAGAGCACGCAGCGGCGCCCCGTCGTTGACAAACAGCTGACAGAAAAAGTCCTTGATGTGCTGCTGTTGGATATCGGCATCCCGGAACAGCGCAATGAGAATTTCGCAGCCGCCGTCGAGGATCCTTCTGACACGGGCATCATCACTTTCCGCCATACCGACACCGGGTGTATCAATCAGCGTAATCCCTGTTTCCGAGAGCAAACCGCTTCCGACCCGTACATGCGCGGATAAAATTGTATCATAGCGGTGTTCACTGGCGCCCTGTCCTGCCTCTTCCTGCGTATAACAGAAATCGGTCAGGAACCGATACAGACCGTAGTTCTCCTGCTCCCCCAGGTGTTCGCTGTCCGCGTGAAGAAGGCGGACCTGCGCACAGTCATCCTTGCATCGGCTTTCAATCAGAACCGGAATCGGTGAGGTTGTATGCTTTCCCTCGGGAACCACAATCTCATTGGCAAGCGCGTTGATCAATGTACTTTTTCCGGCGCTGGAACAGCCGGTAATCAGCACACGGATCGGACCCTGCTTCAGCCGGAACCAGGTATCTCGCAGTCCTGCGCCGATTCCATCCAGACCGAGAGAAGCCGCAACCTCGTCAATCCGCTCGACTCGTCCAAGATTGGCATCAAATAAGGCGCGCAGATCGTCGACGGACCGAAATTCGTACCCGGAAGTCATACACTGCCTCCGTCGGTCAGAGCAGTAAGAATATCCTCGATGTCAGAGCGGATCCGTTCACACGAAGCCTTCAGCTCTGTCATTTCATCCAGAGTCACGCTGATGTTCTGATCTGCCTGTTCGATCTGTTCCTCGAGCTTCTTCAGCGCCAGCTTCAGCGAGACAAACAGCTCCACATGTCGTTCACAGATCGCATCGCGGGATGCATCAAACGCTTCCATGGTTTGCTCAAGGATCTGTTTTACGGTATATTCCGGCATATCGTCTACAATTCCGTTCGCAAGCGGGACCAGGATTTGAGAACGGACCTGGCTCCAAAGCATTGTCGAGCGCATATTCGGCAGGAATAAGCCGATGACATTCTGCAAAAGATTCGTACGGCATTTCTGAAGGATATTCTGATTTTGGCTGATGTAATTGTTTCCGCTGAGCCGGCAGGCATCGGCGATAATTCCCTTGATTTTTTCTTCCAGATCGAGTTTTAGATTGTGCATAAGGCTTTCCACAACCAACGGCTGCGGGAAGAACATACCGAGTGCATCACCGCCGGACTTTTTCAGCGTGTCAATCATACCGTTGAGAATGACCGCCTGGTCATCCATGCATTTCTTGGTTTCCGCAATGACAGTAAACGGTGTTTTGAAATCATTTGCCTGCCGTTCATCCAGCTCACGGATCAGAACGTTTCCACAGTTTTCATAAATCGCTTTAATCACACCATCGAGAATTTCCTTTTCAAGATACTGTGCACGCGCCTCCGCACGCATTCCCACGATCTGCTCATAGTCCTCCCGAAACTTTACCGGTACAGAAAGACGTTCCGCATAGCCGACACACACCGGTCTCAGCGTATTGTCCAGAATGGCTTCCATCAACCGATTGAACCCGTCTCTGTAATCCCGACTGAGCTCCTTGAATGCACTTCTGATGTTCTGACGCTGCTGGATATCACTTTCTTCCAATTTGGAAAATTTCGTTTTCTGATCTTGCAAGTCCTGCAAGGTGAGGTTCTGTACGGTAATCCGCTGATTGGCGGACCGAATGATGCCGTCCACAATACACAGAAGATCACGGATCCGTTTTGCGGAAACATTTCCCTCTCCGCTGCCCTGTCCGAGCCGCAGACCAAGCTGATCGATCGCATCCCGCAGTTCATCAATTCCGGATTGTGCAATCAGTGTCTCACGGCTGCTTTGCTCGAGCTTCTTCTGTTCGGCCGCTTCTCGCTTTGCAAGCGCGGCAAGCTCCTTTTCACGGCTTCCCTGCGGTGCACTGCCGCTGTACGGGTAGGCACCGAGCTTGCCCATTCTTGCATCGAATGCATTGACATAGAAGATATTGTTCTTGACATAGTTGTCAATCTCTCCATCTTCCAGTCCGAGTCCGCTCTGTGCAAACAGCGTGCGAACGCGCTCGGAAAAAGCGGTCTTCGGAGGGAATCCGCTGAATGCGTTGTGAACAAACAACAGATTCTGCGGCAGGATCGGCTTGGTGTTGCATTCCGCGTCCTTTGAGCAGCCGAGGATATAACGATAGATGAAGCGGATTTCTTCCTCGTTCAGCTGTGCATTCTTTGTCACAAACAGAACCGCATCAACGCCTTCCTCAAGCACACGGATTGTCTTTCGGCTGTCAACAGAATTTGCGGAAATACCGAGGGTATCAATGATCGTAATATTATTGCGCAGGACATCCGCCTGTACGGATACAGTGCCGAATTCGGTATTGTTATACCGTGTACGGTCTTTGTCAAGAATGTCATGGAGATTGTAGCAGTATTTTTTCCGGAATGTCAGGATATCACACGTTTCCACCTGCATTCTGCCGTCTTCGTTCCGATAAATCTCCACAGCCGAAGTCTCTCCCTCCTGATAACCGATCCAGACAGGGATCGGCGAGGAGATACTCGGATTTTCCGGCAGAACCAGCTGTTCGGACAACGCATTGACCAGTGTGCTTTTTCCGGAACCGGTAATACCGATCACCGCGACACGGACAAGACCGCAGCGCAGCCGCGGCTCGAGTTTCTTCAGTACATAGGTACTGTGGGTATCATGAACCTGTTCTGTCAGCGCAGAAAGCGCCGTGACATGTGCTGCAAGATTGCGGCTGACATGGGAAACAGTGCTGTTTTTGACCTTTTCATTTTCGTATGTCATAAAATCACCTGTCTTTCATCAAAAATTGCGGTTATCCTTCTGCGGTGGGAAATATCGTGTCTATCTCGGCAAGCGCGGCTGCTATGACAGCTACGGTATTCTGTGCCGCGGTGCGGTGCGCTTCGGCATCATCGGCAAGCACTGTCAGGTGTGTGATATACCCTTCCGTTTGTTCATCAAACGCGGTCAGAAGAATCTTTCCCATGCGCGGGATCACGGTATCTTTGATTTGCAGCTTCACCTGTTCTTTTGTGTCCTGCATCTGCTGAATGACCATATTTTTAATTTTATTTGCAAAGGGCTTCTTCAGTGTCAAAAGATCTCCGAGCGCATCAATATATCGATCAAGTGCATCGGCAATTCCTCCTGCCGCATCCATGCCAAACAGCTGAAGCAGGCGGAGCAAACCGACACGGCTGTGCAGATACTCTTCAAGCATTCCGATCAGATATGGCTTGTAATTTCCGATGTTCATATCTGCAATCTGCAAAAATTCGGTTTTCGCCAGATTCTTTGTCTCGGCCGATGCAAGATGCAGTTCCTCATACATCAGACGGAACTGGTCGATCAGACGCGTCAGATGTTCCTCTGCACGCGGAATCAGACAGTGGGCGGCAATATCATCCGTCAAAGCAGAAACAAAAGCATCCACCTGATCGTTGATATAATCGCCTGTCAGATTCTTCAGATCACTTTTGGCACTGTCCGAATTTTTCAGAACATCCTGTATCATTCCGGGAATGCACTCGTTCAGCATCGCAAAAAATGCATCGATTTCATCATAAATGCTTTTGATTTCCTCGTCATCCAGTGACGAAAGACTGTATTTTGCCGTGTCGCACATGGCGCGGAATTCGCGCGCCGCTTTTTTATATTTTTCCAACAGAATCTCTGCCTGCGCAGCAAGCACCTTCTGTGCTTCGCTTTCTGCCTCCAGCCGTGTTCTTGTTTTTCGACTGATACCGGCAAACATGCTCTGTGCGGAGGCAGAAATGGGTTCGTCATCGTTGCTGCTTTCACCGATCACGGATGCTGCCGCCGAGAATACGATATCGCTGACAGTGCCGCTGTCATCAGCCACATCACATTGGAAGCTCTGCGGTTCACCGTCAAGCATATATTCTGTCATAATGAGAAGCTGTTCGTTGGTTTCATACCCGCGGTCACGGAGAAGCACCGCAGTATTCTGTCCGATGCAGCGCTCTCCCGTCAGCCATTGACAAAGCGCCTGCGTTTCATCCGTCAGTCCCGGTGCATCTGCGGCCAGCACCATGACACAGCTGTCACAGCCATGTGATGCATCTGTGAGCGCTGCCATATCTGCGGTCAGCAAAAAATATACCAGCCGAATGCCGCGCAGACGGTCATCCGGCAGCTCGACCGTACAGCGATGGAATCCCGCAAAACGGTTTTTACAGAAATGCCGGAAGTCCTCGGCAGTATGATAACGCTCCACTGTCTCCTGACCGTCGATCACGCTGATCGAAAATTGTGATCCCCACACAACATCAATCGGAAACGGAATGGTATCGTCCTCATCAAAAATCTGTGTATCCGTCGGCAGAAGCAGGAACGGTGCCGCTGCCGCATCGCCAACGAACAGTACGGCTTTCGTTTCACTGCTATTTTCTGTACAGACGGCATTCAGCAGACGGATTTCCTCTGCCGTATCAATGGGAAGCGCCGCCAGAAACTCTTTCATTTTTGTGATATCAGCCATCATCATTGCCATGTCTCTCCCATCGTCATCGGGAGCTCCTTTCAGTCAAACACTGCGTTTTTAGAGAAATCATTCTGCCGTTTCAATTCTTCTTCCGGGTCTTTGCATAATCGTTCATGATAAATGCCATATATTTTGCAAGCTGCTCGTCGCTGTTCAGCCCGTCGGTATGCGGTATCGGTAAGCCGAGACAGCGGTACAGCATGTGTGAATTCCGGAAATGATCCATTGCCATGATACGATGCGGCGTATGCGGATGGGACTCCCGGCTGACAGTATACTGCGACGCATGATCGTAAATCGAGTCAATGATCGACTGCATTTCATCATAATCGAATCCCGACCAATCGGTGCAGCCGGGCCCGTTCTTAACGGCGATATATAATTTTGTCAGTGTACTTGATGCATACAGAACGGCCTGACGTGCGGCTTCTTCTACTGTGTAATCCGGGTGTTTTTTGAGAATCAGGGCAGTACAGGCAAGCACGCCGGCTCTGTCAGCGGAATACTCATAATCGCTGGTTTTTTCGTCCGTTTCAAGGTTCATATGGGTATGATGGCAATGTGCATGACCGACTTCATGCGCAATCATAAAGCAAAGCTCTTCCTCATTGAGCATTCCGAACTCTCGGAAGAACTGCGCGGAAACGAAAATGAAGATCTGCTCCTGATAAGACAGAACCGACGCATTGTAGAGATTGCCGGAATCGGCGGGAGCCTCATATAAAAGAATCATCGGTATGCCGTGGATCAGCTGTCCGACAACAAACGTACAGACATCATACAGCAGAGGATTTTCACGATAGCGCAAAGCCTGCGTCTTTCCGATCGACTGCATCAGGTGCTTGATCCCCTCATGGAACAGCGCACGATTCAGGTATGGATCTGTTTTGAGCTTATCCGATATCTGATCAATCTTGATCCGTTCCCAGGAAGCCGCATATTCCGGTACAGTCAGCGGGGCTGACAACTCCTGTTTTTTCTGTGTGATATATTCTGTCAGCGAAGGAAATGCAAACCCTTCCTTCAGCCACCGGGTTCCGTGAAATTGATGTTCCATATTGCTGCTCCTTATCCTGCTTTTTATAAAAATTATACACCTAAAACAGATAATTTTCAATAGAATTTGATAATTTTTGATTAATAATTCTTATTTTTTTTATGATATCACTTTCATTTTCTTTTTGTTCAATTTTCATTCGAAAATTTACTGTTTTTTGTTCAAAAGTGTTGACCTTTCCGCCTGCTATGATATAATTACTTTGAAAATAGTGATGATTCTTTTTATCTCCATTGTTAAAATTGTTGTCTCAACAATTTCAGTTCTATTACAGAATCGTCGCTTTTTATATTCTAAGGTATTACTGCATCATTTTTCAATACACCAGCAAAAAATTCAAAAAAGACACAACCAATTGCTCAAAATAAATGTCTTTTATAGTGAATCTATTAATTATCAGATTCTCTCATTTATTGAATCAGATTTTCTGCACACTGCCGGAAGGAGGTAAAAAACGATTGTGCAGGATACCTTTTGTTATTATCAGGAAAGGACGTGGTATACATATTCTTTGATCCGAATTCATGATCGGATAAACAACAGAAATAAAACAGAAAGAAGGAATAATATCATGAAAAAACTAATTTCGCTTGTAATTACAGGCGGAATGCTGTTGTCGACAGCCATGCCGGCAATGGCGCATTATGATGGGTACAAAATCGCAGATCTTCCAAAGCTGCCGGCAGACACTGCCATTACCATGGACGGTAAAATGGATGAAGCGGTCTGGGCTGATGCTGTCAAGGTGAACATCAACCAATATAATTCTGGCAGCGAGGATGGGGCTCAAGGCAGCGCTTATATGCTCTGGGATGACAATACCTGGTATCTCTTTTACGATGTCATTGACAGTGATATTTCCATGCCATCTGAAGAAATACAGCAGAGTGAACCCTGGATTACAGACTCTGTTGAGATATTCTTTGACTTTGGAAACGAACATGTAGGTGATATTCATCAGTTCCGTATCGATTGCGCCGGTTGGTGCTCCTACTATACGGATAATGGAACTGCACTTCGCGGTCCGGATGCTGAACCGTACTTTCATAATTATGCTGTAGACATCAACGACAAAGGCTACACAGTCGAAGCTGCACTCAACCTCGAAATGTGGGGACTGAAGGAAGGCGATGCCATCGGTATTCAAATGCAGATCAATGATGTTGTCAGCGACAATCCGAATGAATTATATTCCATTTATAATATGGAACAGACGCTCGGTGCCGGCTCCTGGGATGCTGACCTGTATGACTATATTGTACTCAGCGATAATCCTGTTGGAGATGGCTCCGGCGACTCCGGTTCTGACGAACCGACAACCTACGGTACATTGGTCGGCAATATCCCGTATCTTAATACAAATGATGCCCTGACTATGGACGGTAGTATGGATGAAACTGCGTGGGAAGACGCGCTCACGATTGACATCAATCAGTTCCATACCGGTGAAGAAACCGGTACGCACGGTACTGCGTATATGCTTTGGAACGACAACATCATGAATATCTTTTTTGATATATATGATAATGATGTTGTTACACCATCGGAAAACATGCAGCAGAATCTGCCGTGGAATACGGACTCCGTTGAAATGTTCTTCGACTTTGGCGCAAATCACAAAAATCTCGTTCAGCAGTTCCGTGTTGACTGTTCCGGTTGGCTGTCTTACTATACCGAATGCGGTGAAACTTCGATCTACGGACCCGAAGCTGGAAAGTACTTTGGTGACTATGCTGTTGTTATCGATGATGACGGCTACAATGTTGAAGTTGCAGTTAACCTTGAGCAGTGGGGTCTGACAGAAGGTGAAGCCATTGGTTTGCAGCTGCAAATCAATGACATGACAGCAGCATCCGAAAACGAAACAACCGCAGTTTACACCATGGCACAGTCTCAGGGCGCAGGCTCGTGGGATTACCATCTTTATGACTACGTGGTTCTCGACAGCATTCCTGACAGTCCGACGACCGGTTCTCCCCGCGGTGATTACACTGCACCGTACGGAACACCTACGGTTGACGGTTCTGTAGATGACCTGTGGGAAAATGCAAGCTGGACTGCAATCGATCTGCCCTACTCTTCTCAGGGTGCAGTTTCCGATTGTTCTGCTAATGCAAAGCTGATGTACGACGAAAATCTTCTGTATGTTCTCGTTCAGGTTACCGATGCAACCACCGCAGATGGCAACGGCGATGCTTTTGAGATTTATTTCGATGAAGATTCCTGTGCGGATGTTGCATACTGCGATGTTACTACGCAGCTGGCTCTGTGCCTTGATGGTTCAATTACTAAAGGTGCAAATTCCAGCGGCGACATTGACATGATTCAGGAATATGTTGTTGGTACCTCCGGTGACAGCTACATCCTTGAGTTCTCTGTTGATCTTCTGAACGGAATTCCTTCTGCCGGTAATTCCATCGGTCTGGAATTCATGTACTATGACTGTGACGAAAACGCAGCTTTCCTCGATGCACTCCGTTGGAATGTGGATACCGCAAACGGTGAAACTGCTCCGTGGCAGGCACCTGAGTACTTTGGAAAACTGACCTTTGCAGAAAAATCGGAGGGCGGCTCCGATGACTCCGATTCCAACGAACCGACAACTCTCGGTTCCAATATTGGTACCATTCCGCAGCTTCCTGATGACACCACCATTACCATGGACGGTAATATGGATGAGGCCGTTTGGGAAGATGCTGCCAAGGTTATCATCGATCAGTATTATCCTGTTTATTCTACAAAGGATACCGGTGCTCATGCTACTGCATATATGCTGTGGAAGGATAGCACATGGTATATCTATTACGATGTCATTGACGCAGATGTGGTATCTCCCTCTGAGGAAATTCAGCTGAGTGAACCCTGGAGAACAGACTCGGTCGAAATGTTCTTCGATTTTGGTGCAAGACATAAAGACCTTGTCAAACAATTCCGCGTTGACGTTGATGGCTGGCTGTCCTACTATACAGAAGGCGGCGAAACCTCGATCTACGGTCCGGAAGCCGGAACATACTTCGGTGATTATGCCGTAGCCATTGACGATGAAGGATACAATGTTGAAGCTGCCATCAATCTCGAGCAGTGGGGTCTGACGGCAGGCGATGCGATTGGCATCCAGTTGCAGATCAATGATGTAATCTCGGAAAACCCTGATAATATGACGGCAATCTATAACATGCGGCAGTCTCAGGGCGCAGGCTCGTGGGATTACCATCTTTATGACTACGTGGTTCTCGGTGACAAAGCCGGCGACTCTGGTTCTGATGTTCCTGATGTTCACGGCAACATGCCGTATGTAGAAGCAGGCACAATCACCATTGACGCAGTCAAGGATGATGCTTATGCAGACGCACTTGATGTCACCGTGGATACCTGCATCTCCGAAACGGATTCCGATGCATATGCATCTGTCTCCATGATGACCAACAACGGTCTGCTGTATCTGTATGCAGATGTATATGATACCGATATCCAGACACCGGACCCCGAGGTTCAGAACAGTGAACCCTGGAATACGGATTCTCTGGAGTTCATGGTACATGACAGTGATCTGGATATTGTACATCAGCTCCGTCTTGACATTTCCGGTTTTGTTACATATTATCATTTCTGCTACAAGGCAGCCAATCCCTTCCCGCCCGCAGAACCGTATATCAAGGATTATGCCATCAACATGAATGACGACGGTTATTCAATGGAAATGTGCATTGATCTCAAGAAGTACGGCATCTCCTCCGAGGAAACCGTTGGCTTTGAAATGCAGCTCAACGACAGACTCGAGGACGGCACGATGGTCTTCCATCATATCAACAGCAGCGGTACCTTTGATTCCTGGTTGTATGATAAAGTTGTCATCGGTGCAGGCGAGTCCTTTGATGCTGTCGGTACCTATGCAGACTCAGGCAACCGGTATGACGCAAATTACGCACAGCCGACGATTGACGGTATTCTTGATGAATGCTGGCACAAGAACGGTTATCATGACATCAACATTCCCGCCATCGGCGACGGCTCCGCAGAATCCGAAGCACGTTCCCGCGTGATGCATGATGACACAAAGGTGTATTTCTATGCAGAAATCATCGACGCAACCCCGTCTGACGGCGACGCGCTGGAACTCTACTTTGACGAAGACAACTGCGGCGGTGTCGGTGATAATCTTGCATACTGTGACCTTTCGACACAGCTCCGATTCTATCTCAACGGCACATATGAAGCAGGTGCCAATTCCAAGGGTACTGCCGACATGGTAACCGATTATGCGGTGACCGAAGCCGACGGTGTCTATTACCTTGAAATTGCAGTAGATCTGCTTGAAGCAATTCCGGACGGCAAGACCATTGGCTTTGAAATGATGTACGCCGACTGCAATGCAGACGGTGAAATGCTCGAAGCATACTTCTGGAATGCAAATCCCAAGGAAGGCGCAATCCTGCCCTATCTGAGTCCGAGATTCTTCGGTACACTTTGCTTCCGTGAAATCAAGGACCTCGGAACTGTCGCATATGTTCCCGAAAACGGCATCACCGTTGACGGAACAAAGGATGCAGCTTATGCAGATGTCACACCGATTGCAGTCAATTATATTGACGGCGTATCAGTGACCACATCGGATGATGCTTCCTCTTATGCGGATGTCTACATGATGACCAACAACGGTCTGCTGTATGTCTTTGCGGACATCAATGACGATGATATCGTCACACCGACGGAAGACGCACAGAACAATGCTCCGTGGGAAACAGAATCTCTGGAGCTCTTCATCAACCCGACGGGTAACGGTGAGGGTGATATCTATCAGTTCCGTGTCGACGTTTCCGGTTATCCCTCTTTCTATAAGAACCAGTCCGGTGATATTGCCGCTTACGGTCCGGAAGCTGCGGCTCCGTACTTTGTGAGCTACGCAGCCGGTGAACGCGAAGGCGGCTACACGCTCGAATTCTGTATCGACCTGAAGAATTTTGAAGTCACCGACGACAGTCAGATCGGCTTCAATCTCCAGCTCAACGATCGGCACTCCGACGGCGGACAAACCTTCTGCCATAATTCGTCTGCAAGTTCCTTTGAGTCCTGGTTCTATAACAAGCTGACCATTGACATGTCTGATCTCACGGCGGATATGCCGAGAGTGACAATCTCTGATGCCAACGGTCTGGCCGGCGGCACCGTGATCGTTCCTGTTGTTATCACCAATAACACCGGTATTGTAAGTATGACGCTTGACCTGACCTTTGATGAAAGCATCTTTACACTGACAGAAGTCCGTGATACCGGTCTTCTGAGTGGTCAGATGCATACAACAAAGTACACTTCCCCCTACCGTCTGACATGGGAAAACGATGCCTCTGCAAAAGAAAACATCACGGTAAACGGAACCATTGCTGAACTTGTATTTACAATCGCAGAAGATGCTCCGGTCGGTACTTATGTATTTGATGTTGAAACTGTAAAGGACGGTATCTATGATATCAATCTCGATAATGTCGATTTTGTCATGGATGACGGTGTTGTCTCCGTCGTTGATTACCAGATCGGTGACGTCAACGGAGACGGCGAAGTGACCAACCGAGACAGAGCACAGCTTTCCAGAGTTCTTGCAGACTGGGATGGATACGAGCTGGAATCTCTGATCTTTGCAGCCGCCGACATTAATGGCGACGGCGAAATCACCAACCGAGACAGAGCCATTCTGTCCCGCCATCTGGCAGACTGGGATGGATATGAAACTCTTTCAGATTTCAGGGAGGATTAAATGAAACTTGGTAATAGATTGATCGCTGTTATCATGTCACTGATGATGATTATATCATCATCAGTGGTCATGGTGCAGGCGGCAGATACTCCGCAGATTGTAATATCGTCTGCACAAGCAACCACCGGTGAGCCAGTGGAACTGACGATTTCCATGAGTAACAACCCCGGCATTGTCAGTATGACTCTGGAAATCTCATACAATACAGAGGCATTTGCACTCAAAGAAGTCAATGATTCCGGACTTCTGCCCGGTGCAATGCATACAACAAAGCTGTCATCTCCCTATACACTGACATGGGAAAATGACACCTCCAATGTGAACTTTACAGTCAACGGCGAACTTGCGGTTCTGTCCTTTGATGTTCTGACCGAAACGGTTGGAGATTACGAATTTTCAATCAATGTACCGAAGGACGGTATTTATAATCTAGATCTTGATAACATTGATTTTGAACTGGTAAACGGTACCGTTTCTGTTATCTGCGAACATTCCATGACGCATACAGATGCGAAAGCGGCGACCTGTATTGAAACCGGTAATGTGGAAAACTGGTACTGCTCTTCCTGCAAAACCTATTTTGCAGACGCTGACGGAACGGTTCCGCTGCAAGACATTTCGATTGCCATCGATTCTGCAAACCATGTCGGTGATACCGAAATCCGCGGTGCGGTTACCGAAACCTGTAAGGACCCCGGCTACACCGGTGATACTTACTGCCTGGATTGCCTTGAAAAGATTGCTGACGGTGAAGTGATTTCCGCTACCGGCAATCATGTCGACGCTGACGGCATGTGGGAACACGATGAAAACGGTCACTGGCATACCTGCGGCTGCGGCACAAAGTTTGATGAAGATGTCCACGCCGGCGGTGAGGCGACCTGTAACGCAAAGGCAACCTGTGAAATCTGTGAAGCCGCATACGGCGACATCGATGCACAGAACCATGTCGGTGATACCGAAATCCGCGATGCGGTTACCGAAACCTGTAAGGACCCCGGCTACACCGGTAATACCTACTGTCTGGACTGCGGAAACAAGATTGCTGACGGTGAGAACAAACCCGCAACCGGTAATCATGTTGACGCTGACGGCATGTGGGAACATGACGAAAACGGTCACTGGCATACCTGCGGCTGCGGCACGAAGTTTGATGAAGATGTCCACACCGGTGGTGAAGCAACCTGTAACGCAGCAGCAGTCTGCGAAAGCTGTTCTGCTGGCTACGGTGAACTTGACGCCAGGAATCACCAGGGTGACACTGAACTCCGTAATGAAAAGTCTGTTGGTTGTTTTGATAATGGTTATACCGGCGATACCTATTGTCTGGCGTGCAATACGGTAATCACGCCCGGTACTGTCATCACTGCACGCGGTTACCACACAGATGCTGACGGCAAGTGGGAATCTGACGGCACCAATCACTGGCATACCTGCGAATGCGGTGCTGGATTTGATGAATTTGCCCATACCGGTGGCGAAGCAACCTGTACAAAGAAGGCCATGTGTGAGGTCTGTACTGCGGCATATGGCGAAATCAATCCGGAAAAGCACGTTGGTGAAACAGAAGTTACAAACAAGAAAGAGGAAACCTGTAAGGAAGATGGCTACACCGGCGATACTTACTGCCTGGATTGCCTTGAAAAGATTGCTGACGGTGAAGTGATTTCCGCTACCGGCAATCATGTCGATGCTGACGGCAAGTGGGAATCCGACGGCACAAACCACTGGCATACCTGCGTATGCGGTACCAGGATCGATGAAACTGTTCATACCGGCGGTGAGGCGACTTGTAACGCAAAGGCAATCTGTGAAACCTGTGAAACCCCATACGGCGACATCGATGCCCAGAACCATGTCGGTGATACCGAAATCCGCAATGCTCTCACCGAAACCTGTAAGGACGACGGATACACCGGCGATACCTACTGTCTCGACTGCGGAAACAAGATTGCTAACGGTGAGGTGATTTCCGCTACCGGCAATCATGTCGATGCTGACGGCAAGTGGGAATCCGACGGCACAAACCACTGGCATACCTGCGTATGCGGTACCAGGATCGATGAAACCGTTCATACCGGCGGTGAGGCGACCTGTAACGCAAAGGCAATCTGTGAAACCTGTGAAACCCCATACGGCGACATCGATGCTCAGAACCATGTCGGTGATACCGAAATCCGCAATAAAGTCCCTGTCGGATGTGTCACAGACGGTTATACCGGTGATACCTACTGTCTGGCATGTGATACCCTGCTCACAGAAGGCGAAACCGTCCCTGCTGTCGGGTACCATATTGATACCGATGACAAATGGGAATATGACAGCACCAACCACTGGCATACCTGCGTATGCGGAGAAAAGTTCGACACTGTCACACATACCGGCGGTAATGCAACCTGTTACGCAAAGGCGATCTGTGAGATCTGTGAAAATGCATACGGCAGCTATTCCAACGACCACCAGAATACCTACAGAGAAAACTCCTACAGCGCAACCTGCAATACACCTGGCTACACTGGCGATACCTACTGCTACGATTGCGGCAGAAAGGTTTACACCGGGACCACCCTTCCCGCAACCAACGCCCATTACGGCGGTGAAGCAACCTGCGAAAACCCGGCAGTCTGTGCAAACTGCAATATGCCATACGGCGAACGGAACGCAGACAATCACAAGGCTGCAACCGAGATTCTGAACGCTGCGGAAGCAACGCTCGTTCGTGAAGGTTACACCGGTGACATCTGCTGCAGCGCATGTAAGGCAGTCCTCGAATCCGGTTCTGTCATTCCGAAGCTCGAACCCGTACCTGTTGTCAAGACAGAGAACCCGATCACGGTTGAAACGGTTGTTACCGGTTCTGCCGCAAAGATCGAATCCATCGACCTGGATGCACTGAATCAGAAGAAGGAAGAAACCACCGAACCGGATGCGGGTACCGAAACAGATCCCGATACCGGCTCTGAAACCGATCCCGAAGCAGGTACGGAAACCGTTCCCGAAAAACCCGCACCTTCCACAACCGTTGACATTGACCTGACCGGTCTCGATACGGAAATCAAGGAAGCAGCTCTTCCCGCAAATATTCTGGATACCATTGCGCAGGCAGTGGAAGAACCCGAAATTGCTGCGGACTCTCTCGCAATTCACCTGTCCACAGGTACCATGCAGCTCGACGACAAGACCGTCCTTGCGATGGTTGAACAGTCGGAGGGCGACACCGTTCGTCTTGTCATCGATGACAGCGAAGAAGAAAACCTCAACGAACTCCAACAGGAAGCTCTGAAGGAACTCAATGTTCACGGTAAGGTTGACATTTACATGGAGTGCGAATCCTCCGGTAAGCGTATTTCCGATTTCAACGGCGGTACCGCAACCATCAAGATTCCGTTTACCATTCCGGAAGGACACCATACGGTCGGCTTCCAGGTCTGGTATGTAGATGAAGACGGCAACCGTACACCGCTCGATACCCGTTATGAAAACGGCAATATCGTCTGGGATGTCGAACACTTCTCCGACTACGTCATCATCTATGAAGAACCTACAGTCGAGGGTGCTGAAAACCCGTATACCGACGTTTCTGAGGATGCATGGTATTATGACGATGTTCTCTACTCCTACGTCTACGGTCTGATGATCGGTACCGGCGATGACAAGTTTGAACCGGAAACCGAGCTTTCCCGCGCTATGTTTGTCACGATTCTCTGGAGAATCGCAGGCAGCCCCGTGATCTCTGTTGAGCTTCCGTTCAGCGATGTTCCGGCGAACACCTGGTACTCCAATGCAGTTGCATGGGCATATGCTTATGAAATTGTCAAGGGTTATGATAATGGCTGCTTCGGTCCGACTGACATCATGAACCGTGAACAGATGGCGGCATTCCTCTACCGTTACGAACAGTTCAAGGGCGGCGGTTACAAAGAGGAGACGACCTTCACGCTTGAAAACAGTGATGCGGATACCGTCTCTGACTGGGCTCTGGAATCTGTCCGCTGGCTCGCAGAGAACGAAATCTATGTCATGCATGAAAACAATGTGCTCGACCCGCTGGTCGCTGCTACCCGTGCAGAATCCGCTGCGGTCCTCCGCCGCTACTCTGTGATGAAGGAAGACGAAAAGAAGGCTGCTCAAAAGTAAGGCTCTGCACTTCCCTCTCATTTCACACAGCATGATGATTCCGGCTGTTTCACTGTCGGAATCTAGTACAATCAACAAGGCCCGATCTTTTATTGAGGTGTTGCAAGTTCTTGCAGCACCTCTCACTTTTTTATACCGCAAAAAGATGAACTATATCAAGTACATTTTTATTATCCTCTCAATAAAGCATCCGCACAGCACCGAATGCCATCTTCACCGAAATTCCCGCAGAAAATATCCCAAAACCCTTGCGAAAGCGGACAGGTTGTGCTATAATTTTCTTATCAATCACATATAAAGGAAGAAAATATATGAAAGTCGTACTTGAACACGTCACAAAAACCTTCCCCAACCGCAACAAAAAGATCAAAGACGATGTCATCGCCGTATCCGATTTCACATATGAGATCCCCGACGGCAAGCTCATCGGTCTGCTCGGTCCGTCCGGCTGCGGAAAATCCACCACACTCAACCTGATCAGCGGTCTGCTGAAGCCAACCTCCGGGCGCATCTTCTTCGGCGATGATGATGTCACCGATATTTCCCCCGAACACCGCGGCATCGGTCTTGTGTTCCAGAATTATGCACTTTATCCGCACATGACGGTTGCCGAAAACATCATGTTCCCGCTCGGCAATCTGCGCGGCAAAGAAAAGATGAGCCGTGCGGATATGCGCGCAAAGGCAGAGGAAATCGCACGTCTTGTTCAGATTGATCCGTATCTTGACCGCAAACCGGCTGAGTTGTCCGGCGGTCAGCAGCAGCGTGTCGCCATCGCACGGGCGCTTGTCAAAATGCCGCGGGTACTCCTGCTTGACGAGCCGCTGTCCAACCTCGATGCACGTCTGCGTCTGCAAACAAGAGAGGAGATTCGCCGCATCCAGCGCGAGACCGGTATCACGACAATCTTTGTCACGCACGATCAGGAAGAAGCCATGAGCATCTCCGACGCGATCGTCGTCATGCGCGACGGCGTTGTGCAGCAGATCGGCGCACCGCAGGAGGTATACAACGATCCCTGCAACCTGTTTGTGGCTAAGTTCCTCGGCACACCGCCGATCAATGTGTTTGCAGGTACCGTCCGCGCGGGCAAGCTGTATTTCGGCGACGACTGTGTGCTGGATGTTCCCGGTGTTTCTGACCGCGATGTCACCGTCGGCATTCGTCCCGAAGGCTTTGAGGTGGATGCGGCAGGTCCGATGCACTGTGCCCTCTCTGCCATTGAGGTCATGGGACGCGATGTTTCGATTGTTGCCTCCCACGAAAGCTGCCAGTCCGCCTCTATCCGTGCCATTGTCGATGCGGATGACGTAAAAGGACTGTCCACCGCGGTTCGATTCCGTCTGAAAGCCCATAAGGTTGACCTGTTTGACCCGGCGACGGAAGCACGCATTCCGGTCGGAGAATGAGGTATCAACATGGAAAAAAACAATCTGAAAGCCTGGTTATACCTGCTGCCGGCGATTCTGTTCCTCGGCGTTTTTCTGGTATACCCGCTGATCGACGTTTTCATCTACTCGTTTGAGGAGGGATACAACACCGCCTCGCAGACCTATCTCGGCGTCGGCGGGTACAACTACTCCTATGTCCTGCATGATCCGTATTTTTTGCAGGCAGTCAAAAACACCTTCATTCTCGTGCTGATTACCGTACCGGTATCGACCGGGCTTGCCCTTTTGATCTCGGTCGGACTTGCATCGATTTCCAAGCTGCGCGAGCTGTTCCAGACGATCTACTTTCTGCCGTATGTCACAAACACGCTTGCCGTCGGTCTTGTATTCATGATCCTGTTCCAGAAAACAGAGTACTCCGACGGTCTGATCAATATCCTGCTCGGTGTGTTCGGCATGTCGCCGATTGACTTCATCGACGGTCCGTGGTGGGCAAAGATGCTCGTTCTTTGCGTATACACGGTCTGGGTCGTCCTGCCGTTCAAGATTCTGATTCTGACCTCCGCGCTTGCCTCTGTGAAGCAGGACTACTACAATGCCGCGCGTGTGGACGGCACCGGACGAATGCGTGTCTTCTGCCGCATCACGCTGCCGATGATTTCCCCGATGCTGTTCTATCTGATTATCACTGGCTTTATCGGTGCCTTCAAGGCATACTCCGATGCAGTTGCACTGTTCGGAACACAGCTGAATGCAGCGGAGATGAACACCATCGTCGGCTATGTTTACGACATGCTGTACGGCGACTCCGGCGGATATCCGTCGTATGCGTCCGCTGCCGCTATCATTCTGTTTGTCATCGTCCTGACCATCACCGTCATCAATCTGCTGGTCAGCCGCCGGCACGTCCATTATTCGTAAAAAGGAGGAATGCATCTTGACAAATCAAACTGCCATCAAAACAACAGCCAACGCATCCTCCGCCGCCGGTGAACGGAACAAAAAAATCCTGCACGGCTTCATTTATGCCGGTCTCGGTCTCTGGGCACTGATTGTCCTGTTCCCATTCTACTGGATGCTCATCACCTCAATCAAAAGCTACGGCTCCTATAATGCAGAACGCATTCCGCAGCTGTTCCCGACCTCTCCGACACTGGAAAACTATGCCGATGCGTTTACCGCTGTACCGCTTGCCGACTATTTCCTGAACACGCTCATTTTTACGGTACTGACAACCGTGCTGATGCTGTTTATCATCGTGCCTGCCGCATTTGCATTTTCCCGCCTGGAGTTCCGAGGCAAGAATGCGCTGTTCACGCTGTTTTTGTCCCTGATGATGATTCCGAATGAGCTTGTCATCATCACCAACTTTGTCACCATCACCAATCTCGATCTGCGCAATTCCTTTGCCGGTCTGATTCTTCCGTCCGCTGCATCGGTGTTCTATATCTATCTGTTGAAGGAGAACTTCGCGCAGATTCCGGATGAGCTGTATTATGCGGCAAAGGTCGACGGCACCTCCGATCTCAAGTATCTTCTGCGCATCATGCTGCCCATCTGCCGCCCGACCGTTGTCACCGTCACCATCCTCAAGGTCATCGAATGCTGGAACTCGTATGTATGGCCGCGTCTGATTACTGATGAGGAAGCATACTTCCTCGTTTCCAACGGCATTCAGGAGATCCGCGAAAACGGCTTCGGTCGGGAGAACATACCCGCGATGATGGCGGCTGTCGTCGTCATTTCCGTGCCGCTGATCGTGCTGTTTCTGATCTTCCGCCGTAAAATCATGGAAGGTGTTGCAAGAGGAGGTACCAAAGGATGAAGCACAGACTTGTACTGCTCCTGTTCTGCACCGTGTGTATGCTCGCACTTACCGCCTGCCACGGTTCACGCGGACTGGATGCATTTGTCATTCCCGAGACGTTTGATACCTCACGGGAATACGAAATTACCTTCTGGGCGAAAAACGATACAAACATGACCCAGACCGAAATCTACCAGCAAGCCATTGACGGCTTTGAAGCCCTGTATCCGAACGTTCATGTCAATCTGCGTCTGTATACCAATTACGGTGTCATTTATAATGACGTCATTACCAATCTCGCCACCGGAACCGCACCGAACGTCTGCATTACCTACCCCGATCACATTGCAACGTATCTGTCCGGTGTCAATACCGTAGTACCGCTCGATGCTCTGATGGCACATGAAAAATACGGTCTCGGCGGGTCAGAGGTCCGCTTTGATGCGCCAACGCAGGCAGAAATCATCCCGAAATACCTTGCAGAAGGTGTCATCGGCGACGCGCAGTACGCCCTTCCCTACATGCGCTCCTCCGAGGCATGTTATATCAACAAAACGTATGTGGAAGCACTCGGCTACGACATTCCCGATATCCTGACATGGGATTACATCTGGGAGGTTTCCGAGGCGGCAGTAAAGAAAAACGCCGACGGCATTTACGAGGTCAACGGACAGGATGTCATGATTCCGTTCATTTACAAATCCACGGACAACATGATGATCCAGTATCTGGCGCAGGCAGGTGCCGGATATTCGACCGCCGACGGAGAAATCCTGCTGTTCAACGATGAAACCGAGCGTTTCCTGTACGAAATATCCTCGCATGTGGAAACCGGTGCCTTCTCTACGTTCAAAATCTCCAGCTACCCGGCAAACTTCCTCAATGCCGGCCAGTGTATCTTTGCCATCGACTCCACGGCAGGTGCCACCTGGATGGGTTCGGATGCACCGCTGGTCGACATTGCAGAAGAAAAGATCGTCCGCTTTGAAACAGTTGTCCGCCCGATTCCGCAGCTGGACCCGGAAAATCCGGTGATGATTTCTCAGGGACCGTCGGTCTGTGTTTTCAACAAGGCTGATCCGCAGGAGGTTCTGGCATCCTGGCTGTTCACGCAGTATCTGCTGACCAATGAAGTACAGATAGCCTACGCGCAGACGGAGGGCTATGTTCCCGTCACACAGAAGGCGCTGGACGATCCTGACTACATTGATTACATGTCGCGCGCCGGCGAGGACAACGATCTTTACTATGACATCAAGATCGCCGCATCCCGGCTGGCACTGGATTACACGGAAAACACGTTTGTCACAGCGGTCTACAACGGTTCCGCTTCCCTGCGCGACGCTGCCGGTCAGATGATTGAAAACACGGCGAAGGCAACACGCCGCAAGCAGGCGGTGGACGATGCGTTCATGGACAAGCTGCAAACCGATATCACCGCACTTTACCGACTGAATGAGGCGCGCGGCAGTGCCATGGAGACAAAGGACCTCGGTCCTCTGCCGGTCGGTGCCAAAGCCCTGCTCGGTGCTGTCGGTGCTGTCTGGGTACTCATTCTTTTGTATCTTGCACAGAATACCATACGCACCCGGCTGCGTGCTGATGCGAAAAATGCAAAAAAATAACTGTAAGATATTGACTTTACCAAAATTTCGTGTATAATATTATATAGTACGTTTTGAAAAAAACGTTAACAAATCTTTCAAAAGGAGTTTACAACAATGAAAAAGGTAATTGCATTACTTCTCGCATGTGTTCTCGCATTTGCAATGGTTGCCTGCGGCGGCGGTGAAAAGCCGGACGTCAAGGGCGAAGGCGTTATGACCTATGCAGAATACGCAGCAGCAGCACTTGACACCGAAGTCACCATCGAAGCTTATGTTCAGGCAAAGCAGGGCTGGTGGGAAAAGGAAGGCGTCGGCGTTGCTACCATCTACACCCAGGACAAGGAAGGCGCATACTTCATTTATGAAATGCCCATCTCCAACGAAGATTACAACAAGCTGACTGCCGGCACCAAGATCAAGGTCAAGGGCTTCAAGGCAGAATGGTCCGGCGAAGTTGAAATCATCGACGCTACTTACGAAATTCTCGAAGGCAACTGGGTTGCTCCGGCAGCAGATGCTACCGCTTGGCTCGGTACCGATGAACTCATCAAGCACCAGAACGAATTCGTCGCATTCAAGGGCGCAACCATCGTTGCTTCCACCGATGCAAACGGTGCGGAACACGCATTCATGTACAACTGGGACGGCTCCGGCTCTCAGGGCAATGACGTTTACTTCAATGCCATGATCGGCGGACAGACCTACACCTTCACCATCGAATCCTACCTCACCGGTGCTGATACCGAAGTTTACAAGGCTGCTGAAGCACTTGCAATCGGCGATGTCATCGACATGGAAGGCTTCCTGTACTGGTACGACGGTGCCAACCCCCACATCACCAAGATCACAAAGGCTCAGTAATTTCTGACAATCGAAAAGCTCATCCGCAGCGATGAGCTTTTCTTTATTTCCAAAGTTTTCATTGACATCCGGCGTACACAGTGATATAATGGTAAAAAAGTATTTTCTTAAACCGGAGGTTCATCATGGAAAAGTATTTTATTCACGTATTATCCAACACGCACTGGGACCGCGAGTGGTACATGTCGCACGAAAAGTATCTTGTACGTCTGGTATCCCTCATGGACCGGCTGCTCGACATCCTTGCAAAGAATCCCGATTACATCTTTATCTCCGACGGTCAGTTTTCGATGGTTGATGACTATCTGCAAAACCGTCCGGAACGTGCCGAGGAGCTGCGCAGCTATGTCAGGGAAGGCAGACTCCGTGTCGGTCCGTGGTTCACACAGCCGCTCGAAACACTGGTTTCCGGTGAGGCGATGATCCGTAATCTGCACTATGGCATCAAGGGTTCGGAAGCCCTCGGCGGTGCAATGCGCTTCTCCTATGAGGTCGATGAATTCGGTCACGCATCCCAGACACCGCAGGTTCTGCAGGGTTTCGGCATCGGCGGTGCCATTGCATGGCGCGGTGTTCCCAAGGACTGCCGCAGTGCGTTTGAATGGGTCTCTCCCGACGGCACGTCCGTTGTCATGCTCAACTCCAACGCCGGTTACGGCGAGGCAACCGCACTGCCAATGGCAGAGGACGACTTTGATGAGATCATCGATGGTGTTACCATCCGCCGCGCCGGTCTTGCAAAGCGTGTGGAATCGATGCTGAATCTCCGTATTCCGCGCTCCGATTCCGCACATCTGATGTGGCTCAACGGTATCGACCATTCCTTTGCGCAGCCCGACCTGCTCGCGGTTTTGCAGAAAATCAACGACACACATCCGGAGCTGGAGGTCAGACAGTCCACCTGTGAGGACTACATGCGGGGTGTCGTCGAGGATCTGGCGGCCCGCGGCATTGCCATGGATCGCGTTGAGGGCGAGCTGATGTACACCGGCGAATCGATTCTCGAATCCACCCATGCCTGCCATCCCCGCCAGAAGCAGCGCCACTACCGCACCGAACGCTTCCTGGAACGCAAGCTCGAACCGATGACCGCAATGGCCTGGCTGTCCGGCTTTGATGCGCGTGTCTGGGCACAGGACCGCGCATGGAAATACGTCCTTGAAAATCATGCACACGATACGCTTGGCTGTACCTCCGTCGACGAAGTATATGAACAGGCAATGGCACGCTACGGTTGTGCGCTGTCGCTTGCGGAACAGGTCACAGAGGACTGCCGCCGCAATGTGATGTCCTGCATGGCGGATCAGCCGTCCGTTGTCGTTTTCAATACCGCCTCTTTCCCTGTCAAGGGCGTTTATACCTTTACCATGGATGTTCCCGAGGGATATGGCTCGGAGAATTTCGCACTGGAGTGTCCGGACGGAACACGTCTGCCGCTCACCATCGTCGCAAAGCGGGACAATATCGATGTTCGCTTCAATCCCAAGCAGGGCCATCCGACCAACACACCGGCAAAGACGATCACAGCACTTGCCGATCTGCCTGAAATTGCGCCCTTCGGCTGGATGCGCTTCAATCTCATCAAAAACGGTGCCAAGCAGTACAGTCGTGAACGCACCTGCTACTACCATTCCACCGCTCCCGGCGTGATGGAAAACGCATTCCTGCGCTGTGAAATCATGCCCAACGGTACCGTCACCATGACCGATAAACAGTCCGGCAAGGTATATCCCGAGCAATTCCTGTTTGAGGATACCGGTGACACGGAAAATGTTTATGTCCACATTCCGCCCTTTGAGGACAAGTGCTATTATTCCAAGAGCTGCCATGCCGATGTTGCGATGCTGTACGACACGCCCCTTGGCTGCAAGTACGAGATTTCTCTTGTCATGCGTGTCCCCGATGACGCGCAGAAGAAGGATCGCCGCGACCATCATATGATCGATCAGCCGATCACCGTCTCGCTGTTCCTAGGGCGTAACAGCCGCCATCTCGACGCGGAAATCAAGATCGACAACCGCGCAAGACAGCACCGTCTGCGTGTTCTCTTCCCGACATACTTCGAGAGTGCCGATACTTCGCGCGGCGGTCAGCCGTTTGACGTCGTTTCCCGCCCCATCTATGAGGAGTCCAATCTCGACGGTCTGGCAGAACAGCCGTGGCCGACCCATCCGATGCAGGATATCTGTGATGTGGCATCGGGTAATGCCGGTCTGACGGTTGCCGCGGAAGGTATTTATGAATACGAATGCATTGACAACCCATCAAAAGCGCTTGCACTTACCCTTCTGCGCTGCAATAACTACATTTACCAGGAATGGACGACGCTGCTTCCGGAAGCTGCGGAAAACATCGGCGAGATCACCTACAAGCTCGCGCTGTTCCCGCACGACGGCGACTGGAAGGCAGTATACGGCGATGCCATCGGTTATCTGACTGCCCCAGTCTTCACGCTGAACCGTCAGCCGGAAGAATCGGTCATGACCGACTACGTCCACGCAAACCGCAATCTGCCCGATGCCGGCTCCATGCTTGCCATCTCCGGTGACAATCTCATGATTACCGCCGTCAAGCAGAGCTACAACGGCAAGTCGCTGATCGTCCGTGTGCTCAACTACGGTGATGAAGAAAGTGTCGGACAGCTGACCCTGACCTACCCCGCACGCCGCATTACAAAGGTCTACAAGACCGATCTCGACGAAAACCGTACCGGAGAAATCGCAAATGTCGGAAACTCGGTGGTCTTTGCCCTCCGCCGTGCCGGACTTGCAACGTTCGAGATTGTGATGGACTGAAACAGTGAAAGAGAGTAACATGACAATGAAACTGCGGTATATCTGCATCTGCATTCTTCTGCTTCTGTCAGCACTTCTCTGCTGTGCCTGTACAGAAAGCAAATCGGATGTCCCCCCGCTGACGCTGGTCGGCGAGGGAGCGCCCGCCTACACCGTTGTCCGCGGCGACAATGCGGCATCGGGTGATGTTGACGGCATGGTGCTGTTCAACAAGTACATGAAAGCCTGCGGCATTTCGTTTGCCGTTACAACCGACTGGGAGCAGAATCCCGTCTCCGAATACGAAATCATCATCGGTGAAACGCTGCGCGGTGATACCGATCCGAATTTCACATTCGATTCACACGACTGTGGACCAAACGGCTGGTACGTCATAACCGCCGGCAATCGCATCTACATCGGCGGCGGCACACCTGCGATGACCGTGAATGCGGTGGAGCATTTTCTGAAAACCTTCTTTGGTTATTCCGGCGATCCGGAAGTCGGCAGTACCATCACCGCCGTTACCGTTCCCGGGGACTATGCGTACATAGAGAAGCAGGAATTCGTCCTCTCCGATATCATGCTCGGTGAAATCCCACTGCGCGATTACCGCATTGTCTGGGACGAGGGGATGTCCTCAATGACTGCAAAATCGATTGCGCAGTCTCTCCAGGACACGCTGTATTACGGCTACGGTATCTGGGTTGATATTGATGCCAAAAACGAAGGGACAGGTCCCGTCATCCAACTCAGCAAAGCCGATGACGGCTCTTTCTCCATTTCGCAAAGCGACGGAACCCTGCTGCTCTCGGCAGACGACGGATCGTTCACACGCGGCTGGAAGAAATTTGAGAAAGAACATTTTGCGGATAAACAAGGAGCTTTTCACATGGAAAACGGATTTACTTTTACCGTCGACACCGGCAGTGCAGTATACTACAGTGAATTCGGTGCTGTCGGTGACGGCAAAACTGACGATCTCTCAGCCATCATCGCCACGCATGAGTATGCGAACAAATACGGCATTCCGGTCAAAGCAGATGCCGGAGCAGTCTATTATATCGCCTCCGTCGGCACGGCAATCATCAACACCGATACCGACTGGACCGGTGCGTCGTTCATCATCGATGACAAGACCGTCCCGCTTGACAAGCGCGGCACCGTCATCTTTGATATCACCGCATCCAAGGCAAGCTACAGCATCACCAATGATGTGACACCGCCAAAGAAGGGACAGGAGAATCTCGGTATCACCCTTCCGGAAAAATCGATGGTCTTTCTGACAGATTCAGATACGAAGCGTTACATCCGTGAGGGTGTCAATGCCAATTCCGGCTCCAACCAGACCGATATACTGATTGTTGACACCGACGGCACTGTCGATCCGCTTGCACCAATCCTCTGGGATTACGAACAGCTGACCGATGTCAAGGTCGTGCCGATGGACGCGAAAACGCTGACGGTCAAGGGCGGCACGTTCACAACGGTTGTCGCCGACAACATCACCGACCCGACTTACTATAACCGCGGTATCCGCATCCGCCGGTCCAATGTTGTGATTGACGGTGTGGTTCACTACGTCGAAAACGAAACGGAAGAAATCGGTGCACCGTACGGCGGCATCATCATTCCGCAGGACTGTGCCGATGTTACAATCCGCAACTGCGTATTTACCCCCCACTTTACGTTCCGCTACCATCTGGAAGACGGTTCTCCGTTCACACAGGGAACCTACGATCTGCTCCCCACCCGCTCCGTCCATCTGACCGTCGAGAATTGCAGCCAGACCGTTGACATCAACGACAATCGCTATTGGGGCATCACCGGTTCCAATTTCTGCAAGAATACTGTCTACCGGAACTGTTCCCTCTCGCGTGTCGATGCACATCAAGGTGTTGCCAATCTGACGGTCATCGGCTGTGAGATCGGATATGCCGGTATGAGCGTCATCGGCTCCGGTACACTGCTTGTGGAGGATACCAAGCTCAACGGTTATCATATGATTTCTCTCCGCTCCGACTACGGCTCCACCTGGGACGGTGACTTCATCATCCGCAACTGCGAATGGACGCCGAACTGGGGCAAGGAGTTTTCCGAGGCCGCAACGGTTTTCCAGGGAAGCTACTCCGGTTATCACGATTTCGGGTATGAATGTTATATGCCGCACAACATCACCATCGACGGTCTGCATATCAACGACGCAAAAGCTTTGGCCGGCTGGCGCGGCATGTATCTGTTCTCCAATATTACCCCGGCACATAAGAACGCGGCCTATGAATCGGATGTCGCGGCAAACGGATATCCGTACCACATTACGGAATCGCTGACCATCCGCAATTTCACCTCCGAATCCGGAAAATCCTGGCGGCTTTCCTCCAACGAATTCATGTTCCGCACCATTGATATCATCGAAGAATAATATGACAAAAGGCTGCTGTAAGTGTTTCATGCTTACAGCAGCCTCGTTTATGGTTGGCATTTATAATTTGGGGTTCTTCTTCGGATTCATACACATAGGCCAAAAGATCGGCAAGTCCGTAGACACAGGTCAGCGTAGATGAAAAACGGATAGCAGGTTTCCACCAGAGCCCAAAATACGGTCACTGAGCAGACACACAGTTCTCCGTTTTTGTAAGAACCACATCAGTCTCACCCGGCAGAATACCGCAGTCCTGCTGCGTACGGAGTACGCATTGCTCAGCGGTACAATCAACACTGACTGTATCGAACCATGGCATCCGTCCCCATCCGACACGCTCGGTCAACAATGTCAGAACTGTGCGATCTGCATTCCATACTGCCCGTCCGGTATGAACACGGATCGGATCGCCCTCATGACGGTAAAGACACTGAATCGCACCGTCACCACCGACCGCAAGGAACACTTCTGATCCGTCGGCTGTCTCACCGCACCATGTTCCGATCAGCCGGTCGGGATATACCGCCCCGTCCTCGGCAGCCAGCATTTCCCTATACTGCTCGCTGTCATGCTGTTTTTCCAATGTGTCATCGCGGATATAGGATTGAACACTGCCATCCGCCGAGATAAAATCCACACCGCTCTCGGTCAGCTGTAAGGTATACAGCTCCGTTTGAGGCCAGTATGCGCCATTATTGGAAAATCCAGAAAACCATGCTGCCTGTACCTCCAGAGAATCAGCTGCTGTGCTGTACAGTGCTGTTTCGTTTGTCGGTGTCAGCTCCATTGCCCAATATGCCGCGTATGTCTCCTTGGCTTCTGCAATCAGATATCCACCAAAGTACGATATTTCAAGAAAAATATCGGGTTCTCCGGTTTCTGCTGACACCGGACCGCAGTAGCTTCCAACCAGTCGCTGCGCCAAGCTTTCACCCGTTTCATACAGCACATCCTCCGATTCCACGGGAATGGTACCGGGATCCGCTGTACATCCGGCAAGCACCATCGCGGCTAAGATCAGCAAAAGGCAAAAAATTCGCTTCATGTTCCTCTCAGAAACGCGCCAGTCCTCGCGCCTCACGCTTCCACGAAAAACGGTTTTCTCACCGTTTTTCTCACAATACTTTTTCCCCAAAAGAGCCATATTCAACCCTCTGTATTAGACACTGTTTCTTTTTTCCATGCCGAAAACAAAACAAACAAATCATTCAAGGCTTCATATTCCAGAAAAACATCCTGATTATTGATGGCGTAAATCGATTCTCCGGACGCATATACAACTTGCAGCTCGGCACCGTACATATCCGGAAGTCCGCTGACTCTATAGCTGTATCCGTTATGTTTGGCAAGATCATACCGGCTGACGATTTCATGGAGCTGTTCCATGAATGCAATATCAGCATCAAATGCGCGTTCTTCACCAACACCCATGCGATCGTGCCACCGGATACTGCATTTGACAATACCGTCCTGCAAGACGGCATGACACCGATACCGTCCGTTTCCAAGCGCTCCCGGTTCTGCGTCCGCGTACAGTGAAAACTCACAGTAAAACTCCGTAATTTCTGTGGATGTGACAGTCTTCGGCGCATCCTCACCGCTTTGATACAGTCGTACACCGCCGTCAATACAATCCGTCGACACAGTCACAGCATTACGGTATGCTTTCACCGCAGCAATAATACAAAGCGCAGCACATACAGCACCAGCGCCCAAAACCAACCATTTCATATCGGACCTCCTCGTTCATATAATGCAACCTTCTGCCCGCAGTGCGGACAACTGACATCTATTGTTCGTGAATGGGGGAAATCACAAATCCCGGAAAGTTTTACAACCTTCCGGGGATTTTTTATCGATTCATCAACCGTAATCAGACATCCAGATAATTCTTCACCAGCGCATTGAGCAGCTCGTCACGGTCAATCTTGCGGATCAGACCGCGTGCATTGTTGTGATTGGTGATATAAGTCGGATCCTCTGAGAGAATGTAGCCGACGATCTGATTGATGGGGTTATAGCCCTTTTCGATCAGCGCACGGTATACCGCCTGCAGCGTCCGCTTCATTTCCAGTTCCCGTTCGTCCGCAATCGAAAATGTGATTGTCTTATCGTGTTCCAAATTCGCCATACTGATCACCGTAACTTTCGTTTACGAAAGCGTTCCTTTCTTTGGGGAATTGGGGCCGGTTCCAAAACAGATGCTCATAGTCCAATAACAGTGAACATCGAAACCCGCGCGAAAAAGCAACTTTCACGCCGCCCGCTCCTTTTTCCTGATAGTATTATCATACCGCAACGCGGGAAAAAAAGCAAGATTCCTTTTATAACTGTATCATATTTGTTACATTTATCCTGTCCGGAGAGACACCATCACTGCATAAACAGCATCTGCGGGTCAGAGGCGACAAACAGTCTCGATGCATCCGCGGTGTTTCTGGCATCCAGAAGTCGTGAGACAAACCGCTTTGCCTGTCCGCTCAGGTAAGCCGCTGCCGCAGGTTCGGGATGCAGATCGGATATCAAAGTCCGGATGGCATCAGTTGTCATATGCTCCAGCTCCCGCGTGGTCTTTCTGTGCAGCTTTTCGTTCAGGTATGTGATCTCCTGCTCGGTCAGAACCAGGATTCCCGGATATTTTCCGAGAATTGCCGCACCGAGTGCATTGCAGACAATAATATCGTACAGATTCACCTGCATCTGAGCGGTTGTTGTTTTATGCTGCTTTGCATAAGCATCAAACAAAAGCTGTTTTTCCTCCGGCTCAAAAAGCGCGGCAAAGTGATTCTCTGTGACAAGACGTGTCAGATACTCACGCAGCCGGTGAATACCGTGAACAGCCATCGGAGAATCAAAAAGCGGGTAATTCATCTCCCGGACAACCTCATGTCCTGCCCGCTGATAATCGTAGCCGCTGAGATATGCGTGAATCTCCTCGTCCAGTGTGACATTGTATGCTGCATTATCGCATACTATACGCGATTTTTTGGCCTGCACGTGGAGTGCCACTGATTCGCAGATCAACGATTTGATCATCTTCTGCCCTGCGCGGAACATTTCGTCCACAGCCATCCCCTGCAATGCATTGATAGCATACAGTGGATCGTGAAAACCGAGCAGATAGGTATCCACTGAATAGAAGATCGAATCGAGCATACTGCGTGCCAACGTTTCATCCACAGCCGGTGCCGCATCGCCGGCAGAGGTCTGTGCCGCTTTGGTATGCGCACGGCGCGCCTGCCGCAGATGCTCCTCCAGTACACCGCGCACCTGCATCTGAATATCGTCGACAAGCGAAATGTCAATCATGCCGACGCGCAGTGCTTCGGAAATCAGCGACTGCGTATAACGGGACGGATGAATGTTTCTGCGGTTGATCAGCGGAAATCGATCGTGCGGACGCGGAATACTGTCCGGGGCAGCAGTATAAGCCAAAACGGGAACCCTCCTCTCACAGGTGATCGGGCGGTATCTTGGGTCGATGGGATCGGCGGCTTTGAGAAAAACACCGTGCAAATTTCATCAGGGACTTGACACGTGCCGCTTTTCATGCTATAATTAATCGACCCAATATCGGATTTTGTGCATTCTATCTATACATTATTATATCATTCCCAGACAATTTTGTCAAGAATTTTCGCTCAGAACCCCGATATTTTCACGAAAATTTTATGTATCACGCGATTTTTTTCGCTGTTTTTCACATCCATTTGAACATCATAACACGAAAGTGAGGATATATCACATGAAAACATTACCTGTAGCCGTTCAGCTGTATTCCGTCCGTGACGACGCTGCTGCCAATCTGGAAGCAACACTCGCCGCAGTCAAGGAAATGGGGTATGACGGTGTCGAATTCGCAGGTCTTTACAGCTACAAGCCTGAGGAAATTCGCGCACTTTGCGAAAAGTACGCACTGATCCCGATCTCCGCGCATGTTCCGCTGGACGATATGGCCGCTGATCCTGAGCGTGTCATCGGCGATTACGCTGTGATCGGCGTCAAGTACATCGCAGTTCCCTATCTCCAGGAGGAACGCCGTCCCGGTTCCGATGGTTGGGAGAAAACCATTGCCGATATCAAGCGCTGTGCCGAGGTCGCACAGGCAAAGGGCATCCAGATGCTCTATCACAACCACGACTTTGAATTCGTCAAGCTCGACGGCGAATATGCACTCGACATTCTGTATAACACCATTTCCGCAGACCTGCTCGCAACCGAAATCGATACCTGCTGGGTCAATGTAGCCGGTGAAAATCCCGCTGCCTACATCCGCAAGTACACCGGCCGTTCTCCTGTCGTCCATCTCAAGGACTTCTACAAGGCAGGCGAAAAGGCAGAAGGCATGTATGAGCTGATCGGCATCAAGCCGGAAGGCGAAACCGCAAGTGAAGAATCCTTCGGCTTCCGTCCTGTCGGACACGGTTTGCAGGACATTCCCTCCATTCTCGCCGCTTCCATCGATGCAGGTGCGGAATGGGTTGTCGTCGAACAGGACAGACCCGCACTTGGTCTGACTCCGATGGAATCCATCAAGACCTCCCGCGAATATCTGAAGTCCCAGGGTTGGTAATATCAAATTTTGAGGCTCCCATGGAGATGCACGCATCTCCGTGGGAGCTGTTATGTATGACGGGCATATCAATGCTCTGCGGTGAAAGTCCGCTGGGAGGTAGTTACCGACCAACCCGAAAGCGACTCCCAAGGTTTGCACCGCGAGGTGTAGGCGAGAAGAAGGGATAGCGAAATC
>SVRM01000034.1 GCA_015064785.1 Oscillospiraceae bacterium | reverse complement strand
CGTCTGATGTTTTTGTCATAAATCCCCTCGCCATCAGATCGGCACGGGATTCTTCAATGACTGTTACCGTTGGATACTGTTTTGCGATGGCATAGACGACCGCGGTCTGCTCCCATGCCGGAAGTGCGGTTTCCTCAAGAGAAACGGCAAGCATCGCGTGAGAGGCAATATTGTCTCCCTCCTCTTTGGAAAGATCGGTCAGCACATCAAGATATACCGCTGCCAGATTATCAAATTCCGCTGAAATAATATCCATCTGCGTCACGCCGCGCGGCAGGGCAGGACTGGTTTTCGTGATGCCGTCTGAGAATGTCAACAGAACCCAATCCCCCGGAATTGGCGTATCTTCGTCGGGAGCAGCAGCTCCGTCCCGCATAACGGAGATTTTGGGATTTGCGGCAGGGGATAATGCCATAATCGGCGGATATCCGTCCGCGGCAAGCAGAAGCTCCCCATCCATGACCGCTATGACACGGCAGGAAAGCGTCATCGGTTCTGTGGTGTCCTCGGCGCACCCGACAAAGAGGCATACAGTGAGCAGAAGTGCGGCGAAAAACAGCAGAATGCGTTTCATGGCAAGATTCCTCCTGAAAAAAGTATAAAAATCCCCTAACCCACCCTCGTCTGCTGTTCCGGCGCAGCGGTAGTACAGAATACACGGTATCGATGCGTTTGTGCGCGATCGGGGCGTTACGATAAACCAGGATTATCCCTGTGATGCTCGCCCATGCATCTCCGGCTTACTCAACCGTACTGAATGCGGTGACTTACCTCTCACCGCGGACAGCGTATTACCTGCTCCGAAGAACCGGCGATACGGTGTCACATGAGGTTCTGCGCCCGCGATGAAAACAACAGACTACCAACAAATTGTTTTGAAAATGAGATTATAAAAGATCGGTTGTCCAGTTTGCCGCTTGAATCGCATTATCAAGCTGCCGCAGCTCCTTTGCAAGGCGGTCAACTGTTTTTTGCAGTTCTGCAACATTGACGGTGGACAGGATTTTGATCTCGGAACGGGTTGCACGACGTGCGGTCATGCTTGCTTCGTTGACAAGGGAACGATAGCCGCCAAGCTTGACTGTCAAGGCATCGCGGCGGGCAAGCAGCGCGGTCAGGCTCTGTCCGAGGACAACCGTTTTGCAGTTGGTCAGATTGATGCGTGTGAGCAGCTCCTCCATCCGTGCGGTGCAGGCGTCAAATTCGGCAAGCAGTGCGGACGGTTCCTCGGCGGGAGCTTCTCCCTCCTGTACAATGGCGTTGTGGGACAGACGGCTTTTTAATGCGTCAATACGGCGTGCAAGGTCGGCACGTTCCTGTAGTGCTTCGGCGAGTTTCATGGCAAAAATCTCCTTTTCCGTTTGATTCTGCTTTCATTATATCATACCGATTCCCATCCCGCAAGCATTCGGGGTAATTTGTTACATATTTTTAATGATATAGAAATAAGATTGGTGCGCTTTCTGTGCGAACAATCAGACGAAATTGTCAACTACTGACAAAATAAATCCAAAATACCGATGAAATATCGTCGCAACACACAAGACTTTAATATGGTAAAGTGCTTGCAAAAGAAATTGATTTGTGGTATAATATTGGACATCGAAAGGAGAGGACATCATCTGTCCTCCCGAACAACCGAAAGGAAAACATATCATGAAACTTACCAAGAGAATTCTTACCTGTGCTATGGCAATCGTACTCGTTGCCGCAATGGCACTCACCTTCACCGCGTGCGGCGGCGACAAGGCTGTGGAAGACGTTAAGGCTGTCAAGGAAGCCGGCAAGCTCATCGTCGGTATCACCGAATACGCGCCGATGGACTACAAGGATGAAAACGGCGAATGGACCGGTTTTGATGCTGAATTTGCAAGACTGTTTGCAGCAGAACTCGGTGTTACCGTTGAATTCGTTGAAATCGACTGGGACAACAAGGTCTTTGAAGTACAGTCCGGCGCCATCGACTGCGTCTGGAACGGTATGACCATCACCGCTGAAATCTCCGAAGCATGCTCCGTTTCCGATCCTTACATCAACAACTCTCAGGTTGTCATCATGAAGTCCGACGTCGTTGCCAACTATGCCGACCTCGCTTCCATGACCGGTCTGAAGTTCGCGGTTGAAGCAGGCTCCGCCGGTGAATCCGCAATCGCTGAAACCATCACCGATTACACCGCTGTTGCTACCCAGGCTGACGCGCTGCTCGAAGTTGCTTCCGGTTCCGCTGACGCTTGTGTCATCGACGCGACCATGGCTGCTGCTATGACCGGTGAAGGCACCTCCTATGCAGATCTGGCAAAGGGTGCGACCCTGACCGAAGAAGAATACGGCGTTGCATTCCGCAAGGGCTCTGACCTCTGCACGGAACTCAACAAGTTCATGGATAAGATCATCGCTGACGGTACCTTCAAGGCACTCGGCGAAAAGTACGATCTCTCCGTCGTTACCGAATAATCGGAACAATTCACTTTGCAATTTCATCCGGGGATTGCCGGGGTTTGTGAAACAAGCCCGTAACGCCATCCCCGGATATCTTTTGATTGATTGAGGTAAAGGCGTGAAAATAAATTTTCACGCGGGTTTTGAGGCTTTCGTTGTTTTCAGCAACGATTTTGCCCGCGATAAAATCGCGCTCAAAATCAGCCTCAATTCCCCAAGAAAGGAAGCTTTCGTAAACGAAAGCAATGGTATCTTTCATGTTCTGGCAAGTTACACTCAGTCTGCTGGAAGGCTTCGGCATGACGCTGACGATCTTTGCGCTGACACTGCTGTTTGCAATTCCGCTGGGGCTTATCATCGCGTTCGGCTCGATGAGCAAGCTCGGTTTTGTATTCCGCGCAGCTGCAAAAACACCTGACAGCCTGCCCAAAGCCATTCCGATTTATCCGATTGCACTGATATGTAAATTTCTCGTCTGGGTCATCCGCGGCACACCGCTGATGCTGCAGCTGATCGTCATTTACTACGGTCCGGGTCTGCTCGGCGGCGAGCTTCTGCCGCGTTTTACGGCGGTCATGGTCGCGTTTGTCGTCAATTACGCCTGCTATTTCTCCGAAATCTTCCGCGGCGGCATTGAGTCCATTCCCCGGGGGCAGTATGAAGCCGGTCAGGTGCTCGGTATGACGAAGACGCAGACATTCTTCCACGTTGTGCTTCTGCAGGTCGTCAAGCGCGTCGTCCCGCCGATGGGCAACGAAATTATCACGCTCGTCAAGGATACCTCCCTTGCGCGTGTCATCGCGGTTTATGAAATCATCTGGAGCGCACAGGCGTACATCAAGCTGCACGGTCTGCTCTGGCCGCTGCTTTACACCGCAGTGTTCTATCTGCTGTTCAGCGGACTTCTGACGCTGCTGTTCGGCTATATCGAGAAGAAGCTCGACTACTTCAAGGCTTGAGAGGGAGGGTTGCGATATGTCTATTTTAGAAGTCAAAGACTTATATAAAAATTTCGGCAAAACGCAGGTCCTCCGCGGCATCAGCTTTTCGATGGAGCAGGGGGAGGTCTTGTCGATCATCGGCTCGTCGGGATCGGGCAAAACGACGCTTCTGCGCTGCCTGACCTCGCTGGAACGTGCGGACAAGGGTTCGATCACCGTCGGAAACAAGATTGTCTTCGATCCGGAGCGTGGTGTCAAGCTCTCCAAGGAAGAAGCGCGGGAAAACCAGCTGCAGTTCGGCATGGTCTTCCAGCAGTTCAATCTGTTCCCGCAGTATTCCGTACTCGACAACGTCACACTGGCGAGCCGTCTGCACGCCAAGGAGCGTCCCGATTATAAGGAAAACAAAAAGCAGATCATCGCGGAGATTGAAGCGAATGCCCACGATCTGCTCGAAAAGGTCGGACTGTCGGCAAAGGCGGGAAACTATCCGTGCCAGCTGTCCGGCGGTCAGCAGCAGCGTGTCGCCATTGCAAGAGCGCTTGCCATGAAGCCGGCGATTCTCTGCTTTGACGAACCGACCTCGGCACTGGACCCGGAGCTGACCGGTGAAGTACTCGCCGTCATCCGTTCTCTTGCCGCACAGGATACCACGATGATCATCGTCACGCACGAAATGAGCTTTGCGCGCGATGTCTCCGACACGGTGCTGTTCATGGAGGAAGGCGTGGTCGCCGTCAAGGGTGCGCCGGATTATGTCTTCGGCGAGGGTGCAACCCCGAGAATGAAGGCGTTCATCGGTGCGGTATCCAGTCACGGATAACAGTAACATCATCAAAACATTGGCGATACCCGGTTTTCATTGGGTATCGCCGTTTCTTTCACCGATCAGACATCCCTGCATACCGATGAGACAAAAATCCCCATTTCTTCGTGTTTCTGTGTTATAATAAGAGCACAAAACAAAACGGAGGGAATATTATGTACGCAATCCAAACGTCCGACCTTGTCAAGCAGTATGGGCATCTGACGGCGGTCGATCGGCTGAACCTGGAAATACACCCGGGGGAACTGTTCGCGCTGCTCGGTGTCAATGGTGCAGGGAAAACTACCGCGATCAAGATGCTCTCCTGTTTGACAAAACCGACATCCGGGGATGCCATCGTCGGAGGATACAGTATCACAAAGGAACCGGACAGTGTGAAAACTCTGATCGGCGTTTCCCCGCAGGAGACCGCCGTTGCACCGAATCTTTCGGTCAAAGAGAACCTTGCGCTGATTTGCGGCATCCACGGCTTTTCAAAGGAGAAAACTGCTGAAAAAATCAGAGAACTCACCGCACAGTTTTCGTTGGAAGCGGTCCTTTTGCGCAAAGCAGGGAAGCTGTCCGGCGGCTGGCAGCGGCGCGTCAGCATTGCCATGGCGCTGATCGGGGAGCCGCAAATTCTGTTTCTGGACGAGCCGACACTGGGGCTGGATGTCCTTGCAAGGCATGATTTGTGGGATGTCATCCGTGCGCTGAAGGGCAGAATCACAATCATTCTGACGACGCATTACATGGAGGAGGCAGAATCACTTTCCGACCGCATCGGCATTATGAAAAACGGCAGACTGCTTGCGGTCGGTGGGGCTGACGAGCTCATCTGTATGGCAGGAGCCGGTGATTTTGAATCGGCATTTGTTGCGATTGTACGGGAGGGGACTGCATGAGAATGATGACATTTGCCGGACGCTGTGCAAAGGAGATTCTGCGTGATCCCATCAATCTGGCGTTCGGACTCGGCTTTCCGCTTGTGCTGCTTGCGCTGTTATCCGCACTGCAGGCGAACATTCCGGTGCCGCTTTTTGCAATAGATACACTGACACCGGGAATTACCGTGTTTGGGCTGTCGTTTATGACGCTGTTTTCGGCAACCCTTGTGGCAAGGGACAGGGAAAGCGCACTGCTGCAGCGGCTCTATACCACGCCGCTGACCGCAGCCGATTTCATCCTTGGGTATCTGCTTCCGCTTCTGCCCATTGCCGTCGGACAGACGGTGATCTGTTATTGCGCGGCGATTCCGCTTGGTCTGACCGTCAGTGTCAATATACTCTATGCCGTTGTCGGTATCATCCCGATGGCAATCTTCAATATTTCCTTGGGACTTTTGTGCGGCTCTCTGCTCGGTGTCAAGCAGGTCGGCGGTATCTGCGGTGCGCTTCTCACCAACCTCTCTGCATGGCTGTCCGGTGTCTGGTTTGATCTTGCGCTGGTCGGCGGTCTTTTTGAACAGTGTGCCGATGCATTGCCGTTTGTTCATGCGGCAGAGATGGAGAAGGCGTTGTTTTCCGGCGATTTTGCACTTGCGCAGGTACATTTGCTGCCGGTTCTTTTGTACAGTGTCATAGCGGTATTGGCGGCGGTGTTCTGTTTCCTTTGGCAAATGAAAAGACAGTAAGGAGTGCGGGGATGAAATATAAGCTCATCATCGACAAAAACGCGGAAGAGGAAATCGTTGTGCATATGCACGCACCGAATACGCTGACACAGCAAATTGAGAATCTGGTGCGCGATTATGACGGAGAGAACTATCTTATGGGATATCAGGAGGATGCTATGCGCAAACTGGAATTTTCCGAAATTGCGTGTATCACTGTTCTCAAAAGAAAAGTGACTGCCATCGTCACAGACGGCAATCACTATCGCATACAGGACAGTCTGCGTGACCTTGAAAAGATACTGCCCTCGTATTTTATCCGCATCAATAAATCCACGCTTGCCAATGAACACCGGATTCAGCGCTTTGACGCGGTGTTCAGCGGCGGCGTGGATGCCGTGTTCGATTGCGGTTACAGAGAGTATGTTTCCAGACGCTGTTTTGCGGAAATCAGACGGAGGTATCAAGGGTTATGAAGCACTATTTTCTGGAATTTTTACGACGCGGACTGCTTGCCTGCGGGATTGGTCCGCTTGTGCTGGCGATCATTTATCTGATTCTGGAAGCACAGACGGATTTGTCCTCTCTGACCGTCGGGGAGGTATGCCGCGGTATTTTCTCTCTGACGGCACTTGCCTTTTTGGCAGGCGGCATGAATGTGGTCTATCAGATTGAGCGGCTGCCTCTGATGGCGGCGATTCTGCTTCACGGCGGCGTTTTGTATGTCGGGTATCTGGCGGTTTATCTGCTCAACGGATGGCTTGCGGGGGGAATCATGCCGATTCTGGTGTTCACCGGTATCTTTGCCGTGGGGTATGTTGTGATATGGATCCTGGTCTGCTGCATAACACAGAAGCATACGGCAAGCATCAATGCAAAGCTGGAACAAAAGCGGCAGATATGACGGCTCATGCCGGGGGGAGCTCTTCATAAGCCCCGCAGTACCATCCCATCCTGCCGTTCCGCTTGACAATGCATCCGCGCGAGGTGACACGGTACAGCGACAGGACGTCTCCGGGTTCCACGGCATGGCAGTAATTTGTATAGTCGCGGCAGGCTGTATCGCTGAACAGGTATTTCGTCGGCACGGATAGCCGTTTGCCGGAATAAAGGTGCTCAATTTCCGAAAATTCCTCACCGCGGGAAATCAGACGGATTTCGTTGTGTACCCAGTTGATGTGAACGGAATCCGTGCTTTCTGTCTGGGCATCCAGTGCGCGGATTTTTCGCAGGGTGTCATAATGGATATGGCTGATTTCGTTGGCGGAACAGCGTGCATCGGGCAGAATCAGCAGATTGAGCTGTCCTTCGCGCTTGATGCCACAGCCGCCGTCGATGGAAATGATGTGCTTTTCCGGGTGAAAGACCGGGTTGAACTGCTGGACGGTGTCGCTGTACAGGGCGACCGGCCAGTGTCCGACGACAACATGGAAGGGAAAGCGGTACGGTGTCTGATTGGCAAAATCGTCGTACTTGGTCAGGGAGAACAGATTGCAGTCGGTGTTGTCGGCAAGTGCCTCATGGCGCAGACCACCGTGAACAAAGACAAAATCACCGAGTGACAGGACGGTCGGCAGCGATGCAAGAAAGTCAAGCTCCGGGGCAAAGTGGGATGTGACCGCATCCTTTGCCGCAAGTACATCGTCGGCAGAAGAAAGGGAATACCCGCATTCCCGTGCCATTTCCTCATAAAAGCTCGAGCCGCACCAGTCGCGCAGCTCACACAGATACCGGTAGAAGTCCTCTGCGTTATCTGCGTTCAGTGTGTCGATCATGTGGAGCCGATACGCATCGACATTGCCGATCAGTGCTGTCGTATTGCCGCGTGCACAAAGTTCTTGGACGTATCGCAGTGTGCCGAGACTGTCGGGTCCTTTTTCCACGATGTCACCGACGATCACCAGAAGATCGTCTGCACAGAAGCCGGCGGCATCCAGTACATGGCGCAGATGGTCGGGATGGCCGTGAATGTCGCTTGTGACAAGAATGCGTTGTCCTGCCTGATACGGATGTGTCAGAATACGGGTTTGCGGATGGTTCATGTTGGTAGTACCTCGTCAGCGTTTGTTTGCATTTCTTTCCTATATTATAGCATCTCCGCATAGGTTTGTAAAGAAGTTTGGGAGAAGTGCGTGAAATTTGCCGCCGCTCTTGCTTTTTGTTTTCAAACAGTGTATAATAAGGGCAGAAATTCTGACAGACTGGAGAATTATGATGTATCGTTATCTGTTGTTTGACCTCGATGGCACGCTGACAGACCCGGCGGAGGGGATTACCAAATGCGTTGCCTACGCGCTTGCTCATTTCGGCATCGAGGCTGCGCCGGACACCCTGAAATCGTTTATCGGACCGCCCCTGCTTGACCAGTTCATGGCATATGCCGGCTTTGACCGCGATACCGCGTCTGCCGCTGTGGACAAATACCGTGAACGCTTCCGTGAGATCGGAATTTTTGAAAATCGCGTTTTGGACGGCATTCCGGAACTGCTCGCTGAACTGCGGGACGCCGGATATGTCCTGTGTGTCTCCTCGTCCAAGCCGGAGGTTTTTGTCAACCGGATATTGGAAAAATATGATCTTGCGCAGTATTTCACCGTCGTTGTCGGCAGTGAGCTGGACGGAACCCGCGGCAAAAAGGCAGATGTCATCGAAGAAACGCTTCTGCGGCTGGGACGGCTTTATCCGGATGAGGACTTTTCCGACCGCGCGTCCTGTCTGATGATCGGTGACCGCATCCACGATATGGAGGGGGCACAGACCTGCCGCATGGACGCACTCGGCGTGACCTTCGGATATGCCGCACCGGGTGAGCTGGAAAACTCGTCTGCAAAGGGGATTGCGTCAACTACCGACGAAATTCTCGCATTTGTCGGCTGTATGAAATAACCGCAAAAACGGCATCCCGCATCGGTATTACCGATGGGGATGCCGCAGTTTTTTATCCGAGGTTGTTTTCAAAGTTTGCGTACTGCTCTTCGATGGCAGCGATGGCAGCTTCGGTCTTGGACTTGATCGCGGCGTAGCGCGAGACGATGTCCTTTTTGCCGAGCGCTCTTGTGAAGTGCTCCTGCAGCTGACCGTTCAGTCGGTCAAAGTTGAGGATCGAGGTCAGCTCAAACGTGATGTTTTCAAACATCATGTCGATGATCTCGCCGGACTTTTCGTCGCGGGCCCCCTTGAGCTGGATGACATTTTCAAATACTGCCGGACGGAGATGGTCATAACCGTATGCCGCCATGGCATCGGTCAGCGTACCGGTCATCGCAAGGCGGTCGCCGACAACGGTGATCGGGATCGACGGGCAGGCACTTGCCCACGGCTGGCTGTAGCCGATGTAGGATTCCTGCGCTTCGTCGTTCTTTGGCATCGGCAGAATACCGTAGTCATACGGCAGATCACGCAAGCCGGCAAGGTTGAAGGTACAGGGGTTATAGAATAAGAAGGTACCGTTGTTGATCGACATTTCCGCATCGAAGGTCGAGCCGTGACCATCGCGGACCACACAATCCTCCTGCAAAAAGTCGGAAATCTTCTGCATCAGCGTCACAAGCGCCTGATCTTCCAGCATGACCGTCAGCTTGCCGCCGACGTTCTGAACATAGTGGTATCCGGCACCCATGACGATGGATTCCGGCGTGAGTACCTCGTACATCATACCGACGGTGTCCTCCGCCGTAATTTTGCTGTCGCCGTTGGTGTCGGAAAGTGCCTGACGTGCACATTCCATCATGGAATCGAGCGTCCATGTGCCGTCGGTCACCTGCTGATACAGATCGGGCAGATCGAGCTGTGCGGCGAGATCGCGGTTGAACAGCAGTACATAGACCGAGCCGTAGTAGCGCGGGGACAGAGCGCTGGAGGAGAAGAACAGGTTGCCGCCGATCTTCAGCTGCTCGTTCAGCTCGGGCATCCAGTACTTCTGATCGAGGCGGATGGTATTGATGTAGTTGAGCGGGTAGATGCAGTTGGCATCGGCAAGTCCGCGTGCGACGGTTGCAAGATCCTCAATGACCAGATCAAACGCATCGTCGCCTGCTAAAACGAGTTTGGATATCTTCTGCGGCTTGTTGCTGTCGGAATCGTTCAGCGTGTACTGCACGGAAACATTGTAGGTTTCCTCAAGCCAGCGGTCGCGGGCAAACAGGGTGTCATTGACGATCTCACCGGTTTCCGCCGCCGCATAGTTGATGGTTGTGGGAAGCTCCCAGCCGGCCAGAACATTGCCGGTGTAGATGCGGAAGTCGGCGCCGCCGTAGTCCTCGGCTGTCAGTGTGTCAGTGCAGAGATTCGATTCGGGTGCGGCCGTTTCCGTCACCGCGGCTGTTGTATCGGCTGCGGCATCGGTCTCGACGGGGGTTTTGCTGCTGTCGCCGCATGATGTCAGTGATGCGGTCAGCAGAAGTGCTGCTGCCGCGAGCGCAGATAAACGTTTCATCGTATTTCTCTCCTTTATATAGACGAATTATGTGTTGGGAAAGCGCAGAAGATACAGAAATTCTCCGTCATGGTGAACGCCGAGCCGCTCGAAGCCGCAGTGTTCATACAGTCCCTGGCCGCGGAAATTGTGCTGTGCCGTGGTCAGAAGGATGCCGCCGCAGCCGACCGATTCGCAGTGTGCGCGGACTGCTGCAATCAGACGGCGGCCGAGATGCCGGCCCTTCCATGCTTCTGCAACAGCGATGCCGAGCCACGGAATTTTGGAATCCTTGTCCCAGATGAAAACATATCCTGCGATTTCTTCTTCGCCCTTATCGTTTTTGGCAACGGCAATCCAGAAGATGTGATCGGGCTTTTTGCCGTCAAACCACGCAAGGGTTCTGTTTTCGTTGCCGTGTCCGCGGTTAAAAAAAGAGGTGCTTTCCTCGCCCATCTGTGCAAAGAATGCCTGCACCAGCGGTCGGTCACGCATCTCCATCTGTCGGATCTCGAGTTCATCGATGTTGTAATTCATGGAAGCCACCATCGCTTTCCCCTTGAAAAGCGTCCTTTCCTGTGTTTGAAATCGGTTCTGCGCGGAAGTGCTGCGCCGTGCAAAACAGCGCGTGCAGAAAACCGCACAATTATTAAAAATCTGCGTTCAGTATATCATATTTATTTGCAAAAGTCAAGCGATAAACATGCGCAAATTGTGCAAAAAACGGCGGCACTGCGGGCTTTTTTTGATGTTTCGGCACTGACGGTTTGTCCGATCTGAAAACTTTCCGTCGAAAGTGCCAAATCGTCTTCGGATGGGTTGATTTTTTCGTGTTTCTGCGGTATAATATCACCCGGATGTTACAGAAATGTTACAACATCTGAATTTGTGTAACTTTTGGGTGAATCATGATGTATGCAAGATTGTTGGCTGCGTTTGCGGCGATGCTGCTGTCTCTGCTCTGCTTTGACAGCATCGGCACAGCTGCGAATGCGCCGGAATATATCATCGCGGAAGCCGAACCCGCTTCCGTGGAGACAGAGGCACATTTGGAGCAGATTCCGGAGGAAACGCTGGAAGCGGTGGCAGAAGCGGTCGGCAGCGGTGTGATGTATACGCCGATGGCAGGACGCTGTCTTGACGATATGCCGCTTTCTCTGGCAGTTGAGGAGACGGCGGAACCGACGGTGATCGCTGTCAAGGACGCAGAGAACGGCTATGACACGGCGTCGGTACCGGTGTATGCATGTCAGATCGACGATATGGCAGAGGATCTGGCCGCCCTGGAGGCGGAGCTTGCTGAGCTGGAACGCCTTGCCAGACAGGAGGAGCTGGCTGCATATCGCCGTGAACTGGAGGCGCGCCGCCGGGCAGAGGAAGAACGGCGCAGAATCGCGCGGGAAAAGGCAGAGCGTGCTCGCAGAATCGCCGAGGCGCAGGCTGCAAGAGAAGCGGCGCTCCGTGCGGCATGTCCTGGCTACGATGCGGCGTTCATTGCAACGCTGACTGCGGAGGAACAGGCAGAGGCACAGTATTTCTATGAACAGGGCTATGTGTTCTACCGTCAGAACTGGTCGGTGCTGGATGATCTGGACTACGGAAACGAAGGCTTCGGTCTTTGCGGCTGCGGACCGACCTGCATTGCGGCGGTCATTTCCAACCTCGCGGGTGTTCCCGTCGATCCTGAGGAAATGCGTGTCTACGGACTTTCGGTCGGAAGCTGGCTGCCCTCCGGCGGTACAACCTACGGCTTTTTGATCGAGACAGCGAAGAAGTACGGCATCAGTGCCACACAGATTTATGCCGGCGATAAGAAGGCGTTGTTTGAAGCGCTGCGGGACGAGAATAAGCTTGTGCTGGCGACCATGGGCCCCGGCGACTTTACGCTCGGTGCGCATTTCATGCTGTTCCGCGGCATCACCGACGAGGGCAAGATTCTGATTGCCGATTCCTATTCGTATGAGCATTCTGTCAAGGAGTGGGATTACGAGGAGCTGTATGCACAGCTGAAGTCGGGATATTGGATTTTTGAGAAGACTGAATGATTGATGAGAAGCTCGATTGCGCATCGGGCTTCTTTCTTTTGGGAATATCAGAATTGCACTTGCAAAACCGAAAAAAATATGCTATACTCATGATATCAACCAAAAAGGAGCAGACAACTTATGGCAGCAACAAAAAAACATCGGACACTCACGATTCTGATTGCAGTCTGTTTGATGATTGCAATTCTTTGTGCGGTATTTTTACCGCGGATTCTGCGTCGTGCCGATATCAACCGACAGTTTGAAATCGCACAAATCTATCTCAACGAACTCGATTACGAAAGCGCAATTCTTGCGTTTACGAAGGTTTTGGAGATTGATCCGAATAACGAGGCGGCACAGCAGGCATTGTTTGATGCATATCATCAGATGCTCCACAGCTATCTCGATGCTGAGGATGCCCGTGCAGAGCAGGCATTTTCTGATATGAAAGCCGCATTATCCCTGACTTCGGATGTGTTTCTTGTGACGACGGAAGCCGCGAAACTTTGCGGGGAAAACGACTATAAAATTGTAATCTGCAACCACTGCGGTGCGCAGTGGAGATCCGTGCTGCAAACGGGCGGCGATGCATCCGGTACATCTGACGACGGTGCAGTCCGACACATCATTGATGGAACACAGATTATCGAAAAAGCCTGTGGTGTCAAAATCGTGACCTGTCAGTGCGGAGAAATCATAACCGAGGATGTCACAGGTGAGCATGTGTGGGACGGTGGTGTCGTTACTGTTGAAACATCCTTTGAAGCCCCCGGAGAAGTGAGATACACCTGCACAGGCTGCGGAGATACAAAAATAGAGGAAATCCCGATGATGGTTGATGAAGAATTGATCATCAATGATCCGAATCTGGAAGCGGCATTGCGTGAGGAGATCGACAAGATGAGCGGTCCGCTGATGCTGTCGGATTTCCGTTATATGGACTTTCTGCAGCTGAATGAAAAAGGGATTACCGATCTTTCCGGTTTGACCAAATTGACACAGCTGCGTGTTCTGGAACTGGAAAGCAATCCGATCCGTGATTTGACACCGCTGTCATCTCTGTACAATCTGGAAACTCTGGATCTGAGTCGTTGTGGACTGCGGGATATTTCCGCACTGTCGTCGCTGACAAAACTGGAGAAGCTTTTCCTGAATTTCAATGAGATCAGTGATCTGTCACCGCTTGCATCTATGAAGAATCTGCGGATTCTCGAACTGCGCGAAAATCAGGTGTCGGATCTGACTCCACTGACGGACCTCCGTCAGATGACTCGGATGTATCTGGAAGATAATCAGATCAAAGATCTCTCCCCACTTTCCGGTATGGTCAAAATGGGTTGTCTGATGGTTGATGACAACCAAATCAGCGATCTTTCGCCGCTGGCATCCATGACACAGCTCGATCTGCTGAGCTTCAATGACAATCAGATCAGCGACCTTTCGGCGTTGTCTTCCATGACAGCCATGTGCGATCTGCGGATGGTAGGTAACCAGATCACGGATATTTCACCGCTTGCAAATATGGAGAAGCTGGAAAGAGTCCAGATGGGCGGCAATCAGATCTCAAATCTGGAGCCGCTGCGGAATCTGAAACATCTGGCGCGCGTATTCTTATACAACAATCCGATTACAGATTTCTCCCCCGTCGATCATGTAGAGATTGTTGCGTATTAAATAACAGGAGGACGACAACCATGACAGTCACCGAAAAAATGTCCCGCGACCGCGTATCGGGCTTTCTGCGCGCGGAAAACGGCAAAATCGTCAACGGACGCGGCGAGGAAATCATCCTCACCGGTATGGGGCTCGGCAACTGGCTTTTGCCGGAGGGCTACATGTGGCGGTTTGAGGGACGTTACAACAGTCCGCGGCGCATTGAGGAACTGGTGCGCGATCTGTGCGGAAGCCGTTTTGCGGAAGATTTTTGGGAAAAATTCCGCGAAAACTACATCACCGAAGCGGACATTGCCGCGATGGCGGAGGTCGGCTTCAACTCGGTGCGGATTCCGATTGGCTGGCGGACGATGATGGAGGACGAACCGGACATTACCTTCCGTGCGGACGGCTTTGCACTGCTTGACCGCTTCATCGATCTGTGTGAAAAATACCGCCTGTATGTCTGTCTGGACCTGCACGGTGCGCCCGGCGGTCAGACCGGCTCCAACATCGACGACTGCATTGACAACATTCCGCGTCTGCTCACAGATACCGCGTCCGACAGCAGAGAAAAGACGCTTGCGCTCTGGCGTGAATTTGCCCGCCGCTACCGCGACCGATGGATTGTCGGCATGTACGATCTGCTCAACGAGCCGTGCCGCTGTGAAATCGACGGCTATCCGAAGCTCGACCATGATGCACTGCGGCTGTCCCTGAAGCTGTTCTACCGTGACTGCATCGCCGAAATCCGAAAAATCGACGACCGGCATATGTTCTCCATCGAAAGCGATGTTTGGGCAAGCCGCGCCGACTTCTTTGACGAAGTGTTGGATTCGAATATGTGTCTGCACTTCCATCGCTACTGGTGTCCGCCGCGCAAGTTTATGTACGATGCGTTTCTTGCAAAGCGCGAGCAGCTCGGCATCCCGCTGTATCTCGGTGAAACGGGTGAGAACGATCTTGCGTGGTTTGCCGCGATGTATCCGCTGGCGGCTGATCTCGGTATCGGCTACAACATCTGGCCGTGGAAGAAGATGGATACCGACAATTCCCCTTGTTCCATCAAAAAGCCTGCAAATTGGGATAAAATCATTGCCTATACTGCCGGCGGCGACCGTCCTTCCTATGCCGATGCGCAGGCGGCGTTTACCGAATACCTTGAAAACTGCAAATTTGAAAACTGCCGCTGGCAGCCGGAGGTGATAGCCTCGATTCTCCGCCGCCCGGGATGTGTCATCCGCGCCTGCGACACGGTGACGCAGAACGACGGCATCCGTTGGGTCGACGCAGACGGCAATCCGACCTCCGACTGGGAAAAGACCGTCACGCGCTTCCATGCTGGCGGTGAGGCGTCCTATCATTTGTATTCTGACGGGGAGCCCGGAGCTGTCCGTATCAAGGCAGTGGGTACCGGTACGCTTACGCTGTCCTTTGACGGCGCGGCGCTCGGAACCTATGCCGTCGACGGCAGGTCGATCTGTGCCGGGATTCCCGGACATGACGGCACACTGACATTGTCCTGTACGGATGGCACCCTGGACATTACATTTATGATTTATGACAAACAGATATAATCGGAGGAAATTATGATTCAGAAAGAGCAACTGTCAGCCATTACAGCAAAACTTACCGAAGATCCGATGACCTCGGAAAAGTATGCGGCGCATCTTTTTGAACTGCTGGAACAGATCATACCTGACCGCATCGGCGATGCATACCGACAGGCAATCATCGACGGAGACGCAGAGCGGGCAATCTGTCATCTGGCGCAGTATTACCGACAAAGGCCTGCCGCAAAGGTCCCATATCTGGTGGCGATCGGCGAACCGTACACGGATGCCGCTGACCGCGCGGTGAACGGTTATATGCGCGTGGTTAACCGCGACTGGCATTTTGAAAACGGAGACATCGATTTTCTGTTTGACCCGACCGCAATCGAGGGACCGCTCAATCATGAATGGCTTTGGCAGCTCAACCGTCACAGCTGGTGGAAAACACTTGCCAATACGTATATGGCGACAAAAAACGAAATTTATGCAAAGGCGTTCCGACGTCAGCTGCTTGCCTGGATTGAACAGACCGATGTCCCGGAAAACTGGAACGGTCCCGGCAGCGCGTGGCGGACCATCGAGTGCGGCATTCGTCTGCTCGGCTCCTGGCAGGTCGCTTTCGACAGCTTCCGTCATTCCGTGGAGCTGGATGACGCATCACTGCTTCTGATGATTGCTTCCATGCACCGTCAGTCCTGCCATCTGATTGCGCATCCGACACAGAAAAACTGGCTGATGATGGAAGCGAACGGCGTTTATACCTTCTCGGCCCTCTTTGATGAGCTGTACGATTCCGCTGAGCATCGCCGTACTGCCGCCGAATGGCTTCTTCGGGAGACCTGCTCCCAGATTCTGCCGGACGGGATGCACAATGAGCTGTCGCCGGACTATCAGCTGGTGGTGTTCGGTTGTGCTGCGGACTTTTACAGTCTGGCACAGGCGCTGGGATATGGCGATGAAATTCCGGAGAGCTTTGCCGATGTGGTGCGATCTACTGTCCATGCGGCAATTTTGCTGTCCACACCGGCAATGACGCAGCCGCGCACCAACGACTGTTATACCATTCTTCTGACCAGATTCACACGCGGCGCGGCGGAGGCACTCGGTGACACGCCGGAATACCGATACTTCAATTCCGGACGTACCGAGGGGACACCGCCCGAAGGCACGCTTGCGTCCCGTTATCTGCCGTATGCCGGCTTTGCCGTGATGCGCTCCGGCTGGGATGCCGATGCTTCCTATCTTTGCTTTGATGTCGGTCCGCTCGGTATGGCACATATGCATCAGGATATGCTGAGCATCAATTTGTGGCGCGGGGATGAAGAACTGCTTTATGATGACGGCGGTGGACAGTATGAAGTGTCCGAGGCGCGCGGGTATGCGGTATCCGGCGCGGCACACAATACGGTGCTGGTGGACGGAATGCCGCAGAATCGCGCACAGCCGATGAAATACGAAACGCCGTATGATGCACACTGGATCAGCTGTGATGCATATGATTATGCGGAAGGGATTTATGCCGACACCTTCGGTGCAGAACGGACAAGCCCTGCGGTACATACACGGCAGGTTCGCTTCTGCAAGCCCGGATTGTTCGCGGTCAGCGACAGTCTGGTATCCGCTGACGGAAAGGAACACGATTATGAAGTGCTGTTTCATCTGGATACCACGCGCATGAAGCCCTCGGATGTGTATCCGGGTGCGCTGATCTCCGACTTCGGACGGAAGTATGAGCTGCTGATGGTTCCGCTGGATCAGCCCGGTGTGCCGGTGGAAACCGAAACCGTTTCTGCACAGACAGAACCGCGGATGCGCGGCTGGTACAACGGACGCAACGACTGTGATCTGCACCCGGCTGTGACCGTATCGCGCTGTGTCCGCGGCGTGAAGGATTATCGGTTTACGACCCTGCTGATTCCGGTACGTGCAGGGGATGCGATGCCGGAAATTGCGGTGTCGGACAATGGAGATGTGCATGTTGTACTTGAGGGTACCGCATATGATTTCCGTCTGAATGCGCTTGAACGGTGAGAGAAAGGAAATGTATCATGCTTGAAAGAATATATGATGTTGTAGTCGCGGGCGGCGGTCCTGCGGGGATCTGTGCGGCAGTGGAAGCGGCACGGTGCGGAGCGAAAACGGCGCTGATTGAGCGGTACGGCTGTGTCGGCGGCAATCTGACGCAGGGATACGTCGGTCCGCTGCTCGGCGGTACGTGTGCCGGAACGATGTCGGAGGAAATCGCGCGAAAAATCTGTCCGGTCCCCGGTGCGGTTCCCGATTTTGAATGGGCAAAGGACGCATTGACTGACATGCTTGCCGATGCCGGCGTGGATGTGTATTTGCAGCAGACGCTTGTTTCTGTGGAACGCGAGGGGGATACCGTCCGCTCGTTTACGGCAGACGGCAAATGCGGTCCGATCCGCTTTGAAGCAAAGGTTTACATCGATGCGACAGGCGACGGCGACGCGGCATACCTTGCCGGCTGTCCGTTTGAAATGGGTCGGGCGGGCGACCGTCTGGTTCAGCCGGTGTCGTTCATGTTCATCATTCAGGGCGTAGATGAGAACCAGCCGCTTTTGTGTGAACATGAGGAGCATCACACGGATCTCGGCGACGGACGGGAATACCTCGATCTGTGTCATCGGGCCTGCGCGACGGGAGAGCTGCCGAAGAACGTCAACATTGTCCGGCTTTACAAAACGGCGTATCCCGATGAACGCATGGTCAATGCGTCCCAGGAAAACTATATCAATCCGTTTGATCCTGCCGATCTGTTCCGCGCGGAGGTATCCCTGCGGCGGCAGACCGCGCAGATTGTGGCGTTCCTGAAGAACAACATTCCCGGCTTTGCCAATATCCGCGTCAAGGGTTCTTCCACTACGCTCGGTGTGCGCGAGACCAGACGCATTCTCGGCGATTATGTGATCACGGTGGAGGATGTCGCGGCGGGACGGCTGTTTGACGATGCGGTCGTGCATCATGCCGGTTTCTGCGTTGACATTCACAACCCCGACGGACCCGGTCAGTCGGAATTCGTGGACAAGCGTCCGACCATCGCCGGTGCGCATGACATTCCGTTCCGCGCGATGACACCGATCGGTGTCAACAACCTGATTACCGCCGGACGGTGCATCTCCGGAACCCATGAGGCGATGGCATCCTACCGCGTCATGAATATCTGCTTTGCGATGGGACAAGCGGCAGGTGCTGCTGCAGCAATTATGACCGCAAACGGCATCGCATCGACGAGAGCGCTGGATGTCCATGCGATCCGCGATCATCTCAAAATGCGCGGCGTGAAGCTGGATGCGTGACAATATCATACAAACAGAAAGAGGGGGTGATGCATTTGAAACATCATAGAACAAATGATAACTCCCTCAGTCAAAAAAAAGACGCAAAAGCGTCTTTTTTTGCCAGCTCCCTCGGCAGAGGGAGCCTAAAATAAGCCTCCCTCTGCCGAGGGAGGTGGCTCACCTTCGGTGAGCCGGAGGGAGTTTTTGACACATTGATCTAAATGCAATAGTCCCCTCAAAATATTTCTTGCTGTGTGTAACGTTACACCTTTGCCTGCCCGACAAATGCACGGATTTGCTCCAGCCGGGCTTCGGCATCGGCACGGCCGAGATTGTACATCTGGCGCAGCTTGTCGGGATCCTTTTCGATTCTGCCCAGATGCAGATCCTGTGACGGACGCAGAACCAGAACTTCTCCTGCCTGTTCCGCAGCTTCGATTTCGTCAAGGGTGCGGTTATAGCCGATATGTCGGTTTTTCAGCGCACGGACAAGGGCGGGATATTTGCGCAGAGACAGACGGAGCAGGGCGTTCATGGCAGGGGATGACGGCGATTTCCGGTAGCCTGCCGGACGGGTCAGGACGACCAGATTGCGGATATACCCCTGAGAACGGAACCAGGCAAGCGGGATGGAATCGGCAGTTCCGCCGTCGGAGAGATGATGGCCGTCCACCTCGACAATGCGGGAAAACAGCGGCATCGATGCGGAGGCGCGCATATAGGTAAGATCGCGTGCGTCACAGGTATCGGCACGGTGATACAGCGCTTTGCCCGTGTCTGCGTCGGTGCATACAATGTAGAACGGCATCGGGTTGCTCTGATAGGTTTCATAATCGAACGGATCGAGCCTGTTCGGAATTTCGTCGTAGCAGAGCTTTGTCCCGAAGTAGTTGCCTGTGAACAGCAGAGAGCGGAACGACGCATACCGCGGATTGCGGCTGTATTTGCAGTTATAGCGGATGACACGTCCGATCTGCCGGGATTTGAAATTGCAGCCGAAGGTTGCGCCCGCACTGACACCGATGCAGCCGTCAAAGGTGATGCCATGCTCCATCAGTACGTCGCAGACACCGGCCGAATACATGCCGCGCATGGCGCCGCCTTCTAAAATAAGTCCGGTTTTTGAGGATGATTGATTCATGTTGGGATTCTCCGTGATAAAAAGAAAGCGGCAGCCTTCCGCGGAAGATTGCCGTTCTGTGGTGGGTCATCGGGGACTTGAACCCAGGACCAACCGGTTATGAGCCGGTAGCTCTGACCAACTGAGCTAATGACCCGCATATGTACGCTGATAATTATACCACAATTCCGGACTGTTGTCAATTCCTTTTTTGAAAATCATATTTTTGTAAACGAATCGCCAATTCTGCTGTGCCGGATGCATGAATTGCAAAATAACCATGAAATAACAGCGTTTTTGCGATATTTTTCAGTTTACAAAGGAATACCGTCACAAAACTGTCACAATTTTGGAGTATACTATGTAAAATGGCTGAACTGTATCCGCAAAGCGAGGCTTTGTGCTTCGGTTCTGTGCCGACAAAGCAAAAAAATCGGGTTCGGTACCGGTCAAGCATACGGACGGAACCGACTCAATGGGAGGATATTACCTTGATTGAAGTAAAAAATCTGACAAAACGGTACGGCGATAATCTCGCGGTCAATGACCTGAGCTTTACCGTGGAAAAAGGAAAGATCTACGGATTTCTGGGACCGAACGGTGCCGGCAAATCCACAACGATGAATATCATCACCGGCTGTCTTGCCGCAACCTCCGGTACGGTCATCATCAACGGTCACGATATTTTCGAGGAACCTGTCGAGGCAAAGAAGTGCATCGGCTACCTGCCGGAACAGCCGCCGCTGTACATGGATATGACGCCGCGCGAATATCTGGCGTTCGTGGCACAGGCCAAGGGCATTGACCGTGCCGACCGCGAATACCAGATCAATTATGCGATGGAAAAGACGCAGATCATGGGTGTGCAGAACCGTCTGATCAAGAATCTGTCCAAGGGTTACAAGCAGCGTGTCGGTATTGCACAGGCTATGCTCGGTGCGCCGGAAATCATCATTCTCGACGAACCGACCGTCGGTCTTGACCCGATTCAGATCATCGAAATCCGCGATCTGATCCGTTCGCTTGCCGAGGATCATACCGTCATTCTGTCCAGCCATATCCTGTCGGAGGTTTCCGCAGTCTGCAACTATGTCATGATTATCGCACACGGCAGACTGATTGCGTCCGATACCATTGAAAATCTATCGACATATCTTGTTGGCTCCAACATTCTCCATATGACCGTCCGGGGCGACGTCAACCGCATCCGCATGGCGATCAACACGCTTGCCAACCACGCAAAGACCATCTCCTACGAGGAAAATCCCGAGGAAGCAGGCAGCGTTTACAACATCGATATCGAAACCGACCGCACAGCCGATCTGCGTGAGCTTGCGTTCAACACCTTCGTTGAGGAACACTGCGTCATTCTGAAGATGCTCACAGAAGCGATCGGCCTGGAGGATGTCTTCCTGAAGCTGACCACCGAGGATGACGAAGAATACGCCATCGCACAGGAAGAAGCGGCAATCGATGCCCGCGACAACGCCTTTGCTCCCGACAAGCTCGACGATGACGACGACGAGGATGACGATGACGACACCGACGAGGATGCGGACGATGACGATGAAGACGACGACGATGACGATGACGGCGAATACAAGCCGATGTTTTCTTGAGGAAAGGATGTGAGCGATACTCATGTTTGCAATTTACAAAAAAGAACTGAAAAACTATTTTATCAACATGACAGGCTACATCTTCATTGGCTTCATGCTGGCGATTACCGGAATTTTTACCACGCTGATCAACCTCATTTCCACGTATCCCTCCTTTGAAAATGTTCTGTCCAACATTACGATTGTATTCCTTCTGATTATTCCGATTCTGACGATGCGCTCGGTCGCAGAGGAACGTCATTCCAAAACCGACCAGCTGCTGTACTCGCTGCCTGTCAGCGTCACGCAGGTTGTACTTGCAAAGTACCTTGCCATGTTTACGGTATTCCTGATTCCGGTCGGCATCATTGCGCTGTACCCGCTGATTCTGTCCATTTTCGGTACGGTTTATCTCGGTACGGCATACGGTGCGCTGCTCGGCTTTCTGCTGCTCGGCGGTGCGCTGATTGCGGTCGGTATGTTTATGAGCTCCCTGACCGAAAGCCAGGTCATCGCGGCTGTCACCTCCTTCGGTGTCATCTTTGCCATGTATCTGATGAGCGCAATCGCATCGCTGATTCCCGCAGGCTCGATGGCGTCGCTGATTGCGTTTGCCGTTGTCGTTCTGATTTTCGCGGGTGTTGTCTACTCGCTGACCAAGAACTCCACGGTTGCGGGCATTACCGCGGCAGCCGGTGCTTTCATTCTCGCAGGTATTTACTTCATCAATTCTTCTCTCTATGACGGTCTGTTTGCCAAGGTTCTCAACTGGCTGTCCGTCTTTGACCGCTTCTCGACGTTCACCACCGGTCTGTTTGACCTCACGAGCGTTGTTTACTACGTTTCTCTGATTGTTCTGTTTGTCTTCGGTACCGTGCAGTCTGTCGAGAAACGCCGTTGGTCCTGATAAGTACACAGAAAGGACGGTACGCAAACGATTATGAGCAACAATGCAAAACAGACCAATCTCAAGACCACAAAAATGGGTACGTACAGCGCGTTTCTGACGCTCGTTGTCATTGCCTTTGTCATTGTGGTGAACCTGATGGTGGGCGAGCTTCCCACGACTGTAACCAAATTCGATACCAGCTCTTTGAAGCTGTATACCCTGACCAATACCACAGTGGATATTGTGGAAGGTCTTGCGGAAGATGTCACGATGTACTACATCGCGCAGAACGGCACGGAAGATGTCAACATCGAAGAAATGCTGAACCGCTATTCTTCCTATTCCAGCCGCATCAAGATCCGGAAAATCGACCCGACCTCCAACCCCGGCTTCTCTGCAAAGTATACCGATGACCAGTTGTCCAACAACTCCGTCATCGTCGAAAGCGCAAAGCGTTCCTCTGTTGTTACCAATGAGGAAATCTACACGGTGCAGTATACCGAAGAGGATTATTACAACTACTATATGACCGGCGTTCTGCCCTCCGGTACGACCTATTTCAACGGAGAGGGCGCGCTGACCACGGCAATCGACTATGTCACCGCAGATGACCTGCCGGTGCTCTATATCGTCACCGGTCACGGGGAAACGGATCTTTCCGCAACGGTGCTTGCCGATGCGAAGGCAGAAAACATCCTTACCGAGGAGCTTGCACTGCTCACCGTCACCGAAATCCCGTCCGATGCGGGAGCGGTCATTCTCAATGCGCCGACCTCTGACATCTCTGAGACCGAACGCGATGTGCTTCTGACCTATCTTGACCTCGGCGGCAAGATGATTCTGATCACCGATTATATGTCCTTCTCCGCTGAAACGATGCCCAATCTCGCGGCTGTTGCAAAGGCATACGGCCTGCAGGCGGTCCCCGGTCTTGTCATGGAAGGCAATACCGGCAACTTCATGCAGTATCCTTTCTATCTGCTTCCCAATGTCAACGAAAGCTCCGACATCGCGATGAACCTGACCTCCACCAACATCACCACGATTCTGCCGTTTGCACACGGTATTACCGCGGTTGCTGACAGCGGCAAGTTTGTTGAGGGCGTTCTGACCACCTCTGCCGATGCATTTGTCATCGCAGACATCAATGCGCGTGTTGAGGAATTTGCCAATACCGATACACCCGAAAAGGCATATGAAAAGCAGGACGGCGACCCCTCCGGCTCCTTCTATGTCGCGGCAAGTGCGGAAGATACCACAACGGGCGGCAAGCTCTTCTGGGTTTCCTCTCCTGTCTTTATCACCGATGAATTCTACTCCTACAACGGTGAGCTGTTCATGTCCGCGCTGACCATGCTGTGCGAAAAGTCGTCCTCGATTTCCATCCTCGGTAAGGCAATGCAGATTCAGTCGCTGGCAGTGTCCTCGGCGGCAGCTGCATTCTGGGGTGCTGTGATCATTCTCGTTCTGCCGGTCGGTACTGTGGTACTGGGTCTGATGATCTGGAACAGAAGAAGAAAGAGATAAAAGGAACTGCAAATGAAACAGAATAAGCGAATGAGAACCATGGTCATCATGCTCTGTGTCGTCGTCGGTATTTTTATTGTATACAAGATGGCACAGTCCATGAATGACGCAAAAGAACGCAAGGAAGCGGCAGAGCAGGCGGCGCAGCAGTCCGAGCTGATGATTGCGGAATACGATTACCGCGATGCGGTGGCGCTGTCCTATACCAAGCGCGGCAATGAGACGGTTTCCGTTGAAATACAGAACAGCCGCTGGGTATATGCTCCCGATCCGACCCTGCCGCTCAACCAGACAACCGTTGCCTATATGGCAAACGCACTGGCATCAATGGGTGCACAGTCCATTGTCAATCTGGAGGGTGCCGATACGGCGGCATTTGGTCTGGAGGATCCGGAATGGACCTTCTCCGTGACCTATGAAGCTGATGACGGTACGAAAACCGAGCATACCTACGTACAGGGCAGCTACAACGAGTTCGGTAAGGGCTACTACTTCAAGGAACTCGGCGTGGAAAAGGTCTATATTATCGTGGAAGGTCTGACGCAGTTCTTTGAATACGAGCTGCACGAGATCGTCGATGCCGGTACCTTCCCTGTGCTGTCGGCCGAAAAGTTTGAATCGGTGGATATCACCGTTGGCGACGAAACCCGCCATCTGAGCGGTGACGATGTGGCAGATGATTTCATTACGATCTGTGATCTGCTCAAGCCCTCCGCTTATGCCGATCACCACATCAACGAGACGACCCTGCAAAAGTACGGACTGGTTCAGCCGCACACCGAAGTGTCCTTCAACTATAAGGAAACCATTACGGTGGCGGATACCGCAGGTGCGACCAGTACCTCCACCATCGAGCAGATCCGCGGCTTTAAGATTCAGCTCGGCGACACCTTTGAGCGCGACGGCGAATCCTATACCGCATATCTGGCAGACGGCTATACGTTCATTTACTATATGCCGACCTCGGTTGCAAACTCTATTCTGACGCACTTCTCCGCAGACCTTGCAGCAGAAGGCGAACAGTAAAAAAACAACAGCGAACAGAACGTGAAATCACGAATCTGTTCGCTGTTTTATTTTGATATTGTATTACGGCTTCCAGTACTGCTCCACACATTCTCTGGCAATCTCGACATACCGTCTGCCGCGTTCGGCATCACCGAACAGGGTCAGTACCTCGCGCTGGGCAATCTCGAACAGGCATCCGCTTGCCGCTTCGCAGACACCGCGGAAGTAACGGCGGAGTGCGTCCTCGTCGAGCGGTCCGGGATGTGTGACCAGCTCTGCACGCGGCTTGCTGTAGTAGACGACATTCGTGCCGCGCAGATATTCGCCGATCTGCTCCTCACAGTTGAACGGGGATACGGACAGCTTGCGCAGATTGGTCCATTTGGAGAGATAGTCCTCCCAGAGTGCATCGACACGCTCACAGCAGCCGTAGGACAGCAGACCGAAGCGTCTGACCAGCCGATCCTGATACGGATAGACAAATTCACCGTAAACCTCGGGCGATACAGCGGTTGTCTCCTGCGACTCAAGGAAGCCCCAGCAGTCGGTTGTGCGGCAGACCGCGTCTGCCGGCAGTTCATGGTTGAAGGCATAGCTTTCCTGGGCGATCGGTGAGGTGCCGCAGGTGGGCAGGAGCAGGTTCTCCCGCTCCAGAAAATCGTAGTACTGTTCATAGACGCGGGTTGCCATGTCCATGACGCGGTGCAGAATGTCGGGACAGTCGTACATCGAAAGATAGTAGTTTTCCATGCCCATCAGGTGTACAAGCGGATTCGTGATACCGCCGGGCAGGGAATGCATGACCATGCGGGTTGGCAGAATGTCGCCGATCAGATCCTCAACCCAGGCCCGGTAGACCTCGGTTGATTCCCGATTGACGCCGAAGTGTCCGCCCTGTAATTGTTCCCATTCCGATTCCAGATCCGCAATGACCGGATCGATGTGATAGCCGCTGGTTTTCTGTCCCGGGATGCGGCTGGTTTTTGCGGCCAGACCGAACGGTGTGACCCAGGTGTGCCATCCCATGTCAAAGGTCGGGGACAGCGGTGTATCGTCATCAAACAGCTCCCGACCGACCAGTGCGGACAGCAGTGTCGCTTCCAGACCGCGTGCCGCCTCGGATGTACACCGCAGACGCGGCGTGATGACCTCGTGGCGGAAGTTGCTGAACAGCAGGCGCACCGTCGGCGTTTCACGGATGCCCATTTCCTGCGCGTGCCACTTTTTCAGAATGGCGTTATTTTTTTCATCGTGCGCATAGTCTCTGTGTCTGGCGGCAATCCCGCGCAGAATGTCTCTGTCTTTGGACGGAATCTGTTCCATTGTGCACCTCCGTAATCTGTGTTCTGAAAGCTTGTCTTTCCGGCTCAGCGGCGGACATTGTCCGGACCGAAGCTCTCCGGCAGAAGCTCGGAAAGGGTATATTCGTCATAGCCATCGTCGTATCCGAGCAGGATCAGAAAGGCATCCGGATCGCAGAATTCGCGCAGCACCTGCCTGCAAACGCCGCACGGTGCGCATGGCTTTTCCGTGTTGCCGTCTATACCGCCGACGATGGCAATCGCGGAGAATTCACGTTCTCCTTCGCTGATTGCCTTGAACAGCGCGGTGCGTTCGGCGCAGCAGGTGCATCCGTAGGCGGCATTTTCGACGTTGCAGCCAAGGTATATATCTCCCGTCGCCGACAGCAGCGCGGCACCGACCGGATGATGTGAATACGGCGCATATGCATTCAGCATGGCCTCACGTGCATAGGCGACAAGCTCCGCTCCGGTCATTGCATTTCCTCCGATGCGGGCGCTGTGTCACAGAGAATTTCATCGGCGAAGCTCTCACCGGCAAGGGAAGCCGCCGCTGCATCACAGCCGAGCAGATCACAGACGGTCTTGCCGATGTCGGCAAACGTGGAACGGGTTCCGAGCGGGACCGCTTTGATTTTTTTGCCGTAAACCAGAAGCGGCGTATATTCACGGGTATGATCGGTGGAGGGGGAGCCGGGATCACAGCCGTGGTCTGCGGTGATGATCAGCGTGTCGTCGTCGCCGAGCTTGTCTGTGAAGCGGGACAGCCATTGGTCGAAATCTGCAAAGCCCCCGGCATAACCTGCAACATCGTTGCGGTGTCCCCAGAGCTGGTCAAAGTCAACAAGATTGATGAAGCACACCCCGCGGAAATTCTTGCCGACCAGAAGGTCAGCCGCTGCCATGCCCTCGGTATTGGAATGGGTCAGAACGGTTTGTGTGATGCCGCGTCCGAGGAAGATATCGGAGATTTTGCCGACCGCGATGACATCCTGACCGTCGCGGCACAGCACGTCCAGCATGGTGTCAGACGGCGGCTCCAGCGAAAAGTCGCGGCGGTTGGCGGTCCGGTAAAAGCTGCCGGGTTCTCCGGCAAACGGACGCGCAATGACACGTGCCACACCGTGCTCTCCCTGCAGAAGCCGGCGCGCGGCACGGCAGTAGGCATACAGCGTTTCCGGTGGAACGATGTCCTCATGTGCCGCAATCTGGAAAACGCTGTCACCGGAGGTGTAGACGATTAAGTCGCCGGTCAGCATATGTGCTTCACCGAAGCGCTTGATGCACTCCGTTCCGGAATACGGGCGGTTGCAGAGAATGCCGCGTCCGGTGATGCGCTCAAACGGCTCCAGAATTTCTTTGGGAAAGCCGTCGGGATAGGTAGGGAAGGGGTGCGCGGAAATCAGTCCGGCGATTTCCCAGTGACCGACGGTGGTGTCCTTTCCGGCAGACTGCTCCATACAGCGTCCGTATGCTGCACGCGGTGCCTGTACCGCACCGAGGAAGGACAGCCCTTCTATGTTGCCGTAACCGAGCGAGCACATGGTATCGGCACGGAAATGGGGGTCTGCTGCAATGTGCTGTACTGTATGCGCACCGGTGTCGCCATATTGTGCCGCATCGGGCAGCGCACCTGCGCCGACCGAGTCAAGAACGATCAAAAATACGCGTTTCATCGAGATTCCTTTCTTTGGGCATGATGTGCCCGGATGATATCTGATTTCATTATACCAGAGATTCTCTCATTTGTAAATAGACCAGCCGAAGAAAAACGAAATTCTTTGGGATAACCGGGGAGACGGTCAGACGGATGTGAGGCTGCCTTTGTGTCTTGACACCTGTTATTACAATTATTTTTCAAAAAGTTATGGACTTTCCGCACATTGTGTGATATAATACTTTTATTCTATTGAAATTAGGCAAAGGAAAGAAACGCTATGACCCCTTATAACTATACCTTGCTCTGTGATTACTACGAGCTGACGATGGCAAACGGATATTTCATCTCCGGAAAGGGTGATGAGATTTCCTATTTTGATGTGTTTTTCCGCCGTGTTCCCGATGGCGGCGGCTATGCGATTGCCGCAGGTCTGGAGCAGGTCATCGACTATATTTCCAACCTGCATTTTACCGAAGAAGACCTTGCGTTCCTGCGTTCCAAAAACCAGTTCTCCGAGGACTTCCTCGATTATCTGCGCAATTTCCGCTTCACCGGCGATATCTACGCTGTTCCCGAAGGAACGCCGATCTTCCCGGGTGAGCCGATTCTGACGGTCCGTGCGCGTGCGGTCGAGGCACAATTCATCGAAACCTTCCTGCTGCTGGCGCTCAACCATCAGTCCCTGATTGCGACCAAGGCCAACCGTGTTGTCCGCGCGGCGCAGGGACGTGCGGTCGCGGAATTCGGTTCCCGCCGTGCGCAGGGTGCCGACGGTGCGATTCTCGGTGCGCGTGCGGCATACATCGGCGGCTGCGGTGCGACGGCATGTACGCTGTCCGACCGCGTCTATGACATCCCGTCCACCGGTACCATGGCGCATTCGTGGGTGCAGATGTTTGATACCGAATACGAGGCGTTCCGTACCTATTGCGAGCTGTATCCGAACAATGCGACGCTGCTGGTCGATACCTATGACGTTCTGCGCTCCGGTGTTCCGAATGCCATCCGCGCTTTCCGGGAAATCCTTCTGCCGCAGGGCATCACGAAGTGCGGTATCCGTCTCGACTCCGGAGATTTGACCTACCTGACCAAAAAAGCACGCAAAATGCTCGACGAAGCGGGACTGACCGAATGTAAGATCGTTGTCTCCAATTCGCTTGACGAATACATCATCCGTGATCTGATTCATCAGGGTGCACAGATTGACTCCTTCGGTGTCGGCGAGCGTCTGATTACGGCAAAGAGCGACCCGGTCTTCGGCGGTGTCTACAAGCTCGTTGCCAAGGAAGACGAAAACGGCACGGTTATTCCGAAGATCAAAATTTCCGAAAACGCCGGCAAGATCACCAATCCTCACTTCAAGCGTGTCTTCCGTATTTTCGACCGCGCATCGGAGGAGCCGATTGCCGACATGATGTGCATCTGGGATGAGGAGCCGATCGACGAAACCAAGCCGCTGGAAATCTTCGATCCCGACAACACCTGGAAGCGCAAGCTCGTCACGGATTACTACCTGCGTGAGCTTCTGGTGCCGATCTTCAAAAACGGCGAATGCGTTTACAAGTCACCCTCGATCAAGGAAATTCAGGCGTACTGCAAATACGAGGTCGATCATCTGTGGGAGGAAGTCAAGCGCTTTGAAAACCCGCACAAGTTCTACGTTGACCTGTCGCAGAAGCTCTATGACACGAAGATGCGTCTGCTGGACGAAAAAGGCAACAATCTTATGAGAGGAAAAGATGTGTAACGTTACACAAAAGGAGCAGTAGCGTGAAAAATACTTTTTCACGCGGGTTTTGTGGCTTTCGTTGTCTTACAACAACGATTTTGCTCCGCAAAACCATCCACAATTCCCCAAAGAAAGGAAGCTTTCGTAAACGAAAGCCATGGTAATGATAATGAAATATACCGAAAATCTGATCAAATTTATCGAAAACAGCCCCTCGCCGTTCCATGTTTGCGATAATCTGGCAAAGGCGCTGACCGAAGCCGGCTATACCGAGCTGTGTGAGGCGGAAAATACTGCGCTGGAAGCGGGAAAAGGCTATTTTGTCCGCCGCAATGCATCGTCTGTGATTGCATTCCGTATGCCGAAGTCCACACTCGGCGGCTTTATGATCTGTGCATCGCACTCCGACTCGCCGACATTCAAGATCAAGGACAACGCGGAGCTGACCTCCCCGATGTACGTCCGCATCAACGCAGAACCCTACGGCGGCATGATCCAGGGCGCGTGGCTGGACAGACCGCTGTCTGTTGCGGGTAAGCTGCTGGTCAGAACCGAGGACGGAAAGATGAAGACCGTCCTTGCCAATGTTGATAAAAACTGCCTGATGATGCCCAATGTCGCGCCGCACATGGCACGCATCAAGGACTACAATCCGGCATGTGACCTCGTTCCGCTGTTCGGCAACGGCAATGCAAAGGATACGTTCTATCAGACGGTCGCCGATGCGGCAGGCGTGAACAAAGACGACATTCTGTCAGCCGATCTGTTCCTTTATAACCGCGATCGGGGTTATGTCTGGGGACCGGAGAACGAATTCTTCTCCTGCCCGAAGCTCGATGATCTGCAGTGTGCATACGCATCGATGACGGCGTTCCTCGAGTGTGAGGCGACCGATCACACCGCGGCGGTCTGTGCTGTACTCGACAATGAAGAAGTCGGCTCGCAGACCAAGCAGGGTGCGGCAGGACTGTTCCTCTCCGATGTGCTGCACCGCATTGTCTTCTCGCTCGGCGGTACAGAATCCGACTACATGGCGGCGGTTGCGCGCAGCATGATGGTATCCGCCGACAATGCACATGCCGTCCATCCGAACCACGGCGAATATGCAGACCCGACGCACAAGCCCGAAATGAACGGCGGCATCGTCATCAAGCACAACGCAAGCCAGCGCTACACGACCGACGCCATTTCCGCGGCACTGTTTGAAGCGGTATGCAAGCAGGCGGACGTCCCGGTCCAGCACTTCTACAACCGCTCCGACATGGGCGGCGGCTCGACCCTCGGCAATATCGCCAACACGCAGGTGTCGCTTAATACCGTCGATATCGGACTGCCGCAGCTTGCCATGCACTCGCCCTTTGAAACGGCGGGAACGAAGGACACCGGCTATCTCGTCGGCGCACTGCGCGTCTTCTACGGCGCACAGATTTCCGTGGAGGTCGGCGGAACCTTCGGGGTTACATTTGCATAAAACAGAGATCAGCAAAGCGCAAGTGGGCGTTTTGCTGATTTTTTCTGCAAAAAACAGGTAAAAACAGTGCAAAAAAACGAAAAGCATTGACGCGGCGGAACAGATATGGTATAATACAAACAGAGAAACGGAATCACAGAATGCTGTTTGGAGGAATGCACATGAAACGGTACCTGAAATGCCTAGTATGGTTGATGATCGCGGTTCTGCTCTGCGCCTGTGATACAGGTTCCCACGGTACAGAAAACCACCCGATTTCCGGGCAGACAACCGCATCTGTGCCGCAAACACCGCAGACCGAGGAAATCGTATACGAAACCGACAATGTGTTCAAGTACCGGGCGCTGAAGGGTGCCGGCGGTGAGGCAGTCCATCACTGGAGCGTCCAGCCGGTCGGGGAGGAATTCTGGTTTTTGCATTGGTATGCTGCCGGCGGCGGCAAGCCCGGCGGATTTTATTACGATATCTATGATGCTGCCGGTGTTCTGCAGCGCAGTCTGGCGCTGCCGGAGGTGCTCTGGCGGAATGCAATCATGATTGCCACACAGGACGGCGAGTATTTTTATACATATGAGGCGATTGACGCAGGCCGGCGGCAGTTCTGCTGTTATGATGCAGAAGGCAATCTGCTGGCACAGTCGAAAAACTATGTGCCTCTTTATCCTGTGAGCATGAACAAGGACGTACAGGATATGCAGTTTTTCGGCGGCGATCTGTATTATTACCGCAATTATACGGTCTACCGATTCCCCGACGGTGACATCACGCAGGATGCACAGATCATAGAGTTTCCCTGCTATCCCGATTTTGTCAGTCTTGCCCCGGACGGAAGGCTGCTTGTCAGCGGGACGGTTGGCAGCGAGCTGTTTGATCCGGTCGAGCATTTCATCCTGGATCCCGAAACGGAGGAAACGGTAAAGAATCCGCTTGCGCAGAACGGCGCGGATATCAACACCTTGTTTTTCGAGGCGCAGGCAATCGATGCGGTGTTTCCGTGTGGGGATGCAATATATGCGTTTTGCAGAGATGGCCTGTATGCCGCGCGTGACGGTGCGGCGGAGCAGATCATCAACTGGTCGGAATCCTATTTATATCCGTCCTCGATTACGGTACAGAAGATCGTGTCCGATCAGTGCTTTCTGGTGCAGTATGATAATCCTTTGATGTATAACGGATTTGAGGACGGCATGTTATGTCTGACCGAGGAACGCAGAGCCCAAAAGCGTCAGGTGTTCACGCTTGCGACTGTGGGATTGAATCTGCCGCAGCAAAAATTCCTTGACGGTGTGGTATTTCTGTTCAACCGCGACAATGCGGATTATGCGGTCGAGTATCATAATTATTATTCTCTTGTGGATGATGCATATACGATGGGCTATTCCAATTTTATCTCACAGGAAACGGCGGATGCCGCGCAGAGACAGTTTGAAGAAGATTTGCTGTCGGGGATTGTTTATGACTGTTATATCTTCCCGGAGCAGTCGTCCAACCGCGATCTGCTTGCCGACAAGGGACTGCTTGCCGATCTTTCGCAGTATTTCGAGGAAGACCGGATCATGGGCTGTGTCAAAACCGCGTATGAAACTGTGGACGGCACCATCGCGCTTCCGTACTTTATGCGGCTGTCCACGCTTGTCACCAGTCAGAATGTCCTGTCACCGCAGAAAAAGCTGACCTATGATGTTCTGCTGGAAATTGCCGCGGAGCTTGACGGGGACGAAACGCTGTTCTCGCAGAATGCCTACGAAAACCTGAAAACCACGGGACAGTATGAATTTGTGGATCCCTTTTCCGGCACCTGCTCCTTTGATTCCGCGGCGGGGATCGCATGGCTGACGTTTCTGTCGGAGGTCAGGGCGGGGACCTATTCCGACAGTACGCTGAACATCCTGCATTCGTTTTCTGATGCAAACGGAGGACAAAGATGGTATGCCGTGTCCCCGTTTCTTCCGGATGAGGTCATCCGTCCGCAGCGCGTGAAATTCACGGAAATGGAATTTGGGAGCTTCGGTGCCATTGCCGCGGCATACTGGCTTTATTCCAAAGATCGGATCAGCTTCTGCGGATATCCGTCGGAGGATGAAACGGTGGTATTGCTGTCTGCCGATGCGCTGTTCTCGATTGCAACGGATGCGCGGTGTCCCGACGGTGCCGCCGCATTTCTGGATTTTCTGTTTTCTGCCGATATCCAATGCTGTGATATGATGAGTGACTATGGTCTTCCGGTGTCCCGTGAGGGGATGACTGCCGCATTTGAGCAGTGGGCACATTTCAGTATGCGCGAAATATCGCACATCGAACTGGATTGGATGCAGGATCCGTGGTTTCAGCAAAATCCGGATGCGTTCCGCCTGTTGTGTATTCTGCGTGATGAAAAGATGGATGATCTTAACATTGATGGGAACGGCGTTTTTGATATTGTGCAGTTTACCGATGAGGACCGCGACCTGTTCCTCCGCTTCCTTGACCGCGCGGTCATGCGGACCGCGTCAGACGCAAAATTACAGGAGATTCTCGACGAGGAGCTGTCCTATGTCGAGAGCGGGATCCGTTCTCCTGCGGAAGCCGCTGCCATTCTGCAGAGCCGCGTGAGCATCTATCTTGCGGAATGATGCGGATATTGTAACGAAGGGTTTCCAATTTCTGCGAAAAAAGGTCACAATGCGGTCATAATTGTGCGGTATAATACTTTCTGTCAAAAAAGAAGGAAGGAATCGTACCCACAATGAAATTTGCCGAAAAATTCATGCGCTTCATGTCCGGCAGAAACGGCATGGATGCGCTCAATCATGCGCTGTTTTATACGTATCTTGTCCTCTGGATTCTCTCGCTGTTTGTGAGAAGCACAGTCCTGTCCGGCCTTTGCACCGTTGCCGCACTCTATATGCTGTTCCGCTGCTTTTCGCGCAATCTTGACGCGCGCCGCCGGGAAAACATGGCGTGGTGGAACTTCAAGACGAAGGTCTCGCAGAAGTGTGCAAAAACGCCGGTGCTGAAGTCCGTTGCCGCGTTCTTCAAAAAGCTCAGCGTCCGTGCAAAGAACCTGCCGACCAAACGCTATCGCACCTGTCCGCACTGCAAAGCGGAATTGTGTCTGCCGCGCAGAACAGGGAAGCATACGGTACGGTGTCCGAGATGCGCGAAGGAGTTCGGGGTCAGAATTATCATCTGACGTTCAACCCGTTGTAGGGGCGATTCACGAATCGCCCGTCTATCTTCCATACCTGCAAATATATCAAAGGAGATGCCCATTGGTGAGCATCTCCTTTTGCCTTACTTTCCGAAAATTGTTTTCACAATGATCTCCGCACATTCCCCGGCGGACAGCACCGAGGTATCGACCTCCAGCGCATATTCCACATTCTGCGGCATGTGCTTTGCCTGCTCATGCGACTGAAATTCGCCTCTGTCGCCGCGTGCGAGGTTGCGTTCGCGGCAAAGCTCCAAAGGACAGGTGACATGCACCATATACAGCGGACTGTCGGACAGGATGTTCCGCATTCTGCGGTAATGATCGGGAATCTCCGGTCGCTCCGACAGAACGCCGTCGAGGATCACATGATGTCCGCGATCGGAAAATGCCTTTGCCGTGCGGTACATTTCCATCAGTACATCACCAAGGTATTTCCAATAATTTTCGCGCAGATACCGCACACCGACCATGTCCTGAAACAGGTCATTCGCCATTGCGTAAAAGAAGATATCGCCGCGGTTCTGCATGGCATCGACAATCGACGTTTTTCCGGCACTTGTCACGCCGTTCAGAAAGATGATTTTGCCTTTTTCCATGGTTATGACCATTACTTTCGCTTGGCGAAAGTTTCCTTTCTTGTGGAGTTGCGGATGGTTTGGTGCTTGCGCCAAATCGCAGTCGGAAGACTGCGAAAGCCGCAAAACACCGTCTGAAAATTCATTTTCAGACTTGTTCCTTTCATGGTTTTGCATTCGCCATCCGGCACAGCGACCAGCCGAGGGACGAGGATTTTACATCTTCCGCAATGCGCCGCAGGTTGTCGGTGATGCGCAGTTCTACACCGCGGGCAATCAAGGCTCCCGGCAGATCGGTGATGACATGCCGGGCAATCAGTGTCTGTGCGGTTACCGAAACGTAATACCCGGCGACCTCGTCCTGCATGACAAAACCTGTCGGGTCAAATTCGTACAGATATAGGGTGGTATTCCGCATCCGGTCAAACCAATCATGCTCGATGATGACCGCATGGCGCACGGTATCCGAGGAAAAGAACCGCCGACGGTCGTCTTCTGTCGTTTCGGGACGGATGTGAAACGTTACACGCGGACAGTCGCGCGGCGTGAGAAAGTTCGGCAGATGTTCTTCGTCAATCGCCCAGACAAGACCGACCGTCGGGTCAAGGTCGCGCCGGGAGGGCAGGCGGGGATGAAATACCGTGATATCGGGTTCTTCGCTTGCGTGAAACAGGCGCATGATAATGCCTCCTTTGCAATGTTACCCACCGGGGCGATTTCCCTCAAAACACGCGCGTGCAATGCCATCCTCATCAAAGCTGATAAAGAACAGCACCTCCGGCGATGTACCGAGAAAGCCGACGCGCGGCTCGCGGATGGTATAGCCGCAGGCGCAGCTGCGGTACAGACCGTCCTCCCCCGGCGGCATCATTGTGCAGTCAAACGCGCCGTACTCTGCGGCGATTTCCAACGCTGTTTTGCCGATGATGTGATCGGCGTGATAGGGTTCCGTGCAGCCGACAAACAGCATACAGAGCAGGAGCGAAATGCACAGAAACAGCAGTCGGTTCTTTTTCATCGAAGATTTCCTTTCATTTTGCGCTGTATTTTTTGTATATCCGGTTGTACGAGCATACCAGAATCACCAGTCCTGCTGTACAGCTGAGAATCAGAAACACAAGCGCAAAAATGGAATTGAATATGCCCGCAGCACCTGCCGCGAAGTACCACAGGGAATAAAGCTGCCACATTGTGCCGTTTTCGCGGTTGTACTGCGCGATGTCGGTGATTTTTGCCGCATCGACGGCGACACCCGACCAGAAGTGCATCGGCGTTTTGAGCTTCTTTGCATACACGCCGATGGCGTAAAACAGAACAGCACAGCCAAAGCACACGACACACATAATGATGGTACCTGCCATAATGATGATTCCTTTCTCCTTTTGGGGCAATTCAGAATACAATGCCGAAGATGTTGCTGACCTCTGCGCGGATTGTGATGACGCCATCCGCGAAACGCACGGTGATGTTTCCCTTTCGGTAGGTGATACCACCGGTGGTCTGGCGTTCGTAACCGTTGTTTTGCATGACCGCTTCGATTTCCGCGTGGGAGGATTCTGTGGTCAGTCCCCAAACGGTGACGGCAGGGTCGGTGACGGCGATTCCGGTGACGTGGCTTTTGCCGCTGGAATAATCGGGATATGCGGTCACGGTGTATATGACGCAGTGCTCCGGATCGGTCTGCTGACCGTTTTCATCGGTTCCCGGTGAATATCCGGTACCGTAATATTCGCGTCCGCCCATGAGACCGAACCGGGGCTGATAGCCGGAGAAATCAAAATCATCGACATTGTCGCAGATCCAGAATTCGAGATTGGTATCCGGACGGTGCGGTGTGCGGTTCGCAAATAGGATTACGCCGCAGACTGCGCAGAGCAGGAAAAGGATCACAACGGCGATTCCGGTTCGTTTTTTCATATGCGATGTCTCCGATACAGAATCATGATTTCTTCATGCGAAAGAATACATAGGATAAACAAGCACATCCCAGTGCAAGACAGATCGAGGAAACGATGCCCTCACCTGTGCTGACGATATGATAGACCGTCCCTGCCGCAAAACAGAGAGCGGCGAAGGCAAACAGGACGGCGACTGTCTTAAAACGGTTCATTTGAGATTCCTCCGTGTCGGTCGGTGATAGTTTACCGGTCTTTGTCAATGGCGCGCGGGTTGTCCATGCGGATGTCAAACACGGCACCGCAGTCCCGACAGCCTTTGGCGGTCAATGTGGAATAATTTTTGGTAAAAGGCAGTTTTTTCTGTGATTTTTTGGTTACGAACAGCAGTCCGCCAAGCCCGGTTGAGAGCTTGCCGTCGATGATGCTTTCAGACCCGCAGGTCGGGCATTTTATTGTCATACGCTCACGCTCCTTGTCATATTGGGTTATCCGGAGGAACACGGTTACGGCTTTATGGCTTTGGGTTTGTCGGCATACAGCTCGATATAGCCGCAGTCCGGGCAGACATGGCAGATGACACCGCAGCGCTTATCGGCGTCCCAGATGCTCTTTTTCGTTTGGGTCAGAATCAGTGCGTGCAGTGCGTTGCCGGTTAAATTGGCAGTGAACATTTCCGCATCACATTTACAGCATTTCATGATGGTGTCTCCTTTGGATGTTTTTTCTGATTTTATTATATCACAGAAATATGAATAAATAAATCACCGCAAAAAAACAGTCCCCACGCTTGTGAGGACTGCCGTATATGATATTGCACCAAATTTTTACGAGGTTACAGTTCGATCTGTTCGGTAAATTGGAATTGGTATTATACTGGTTTAATTAAACCGTTTGTCCAGAATGTCTCAAAGGTTTCAGTTGAACCGCCGTGCTCGACAATTTTACCGTCAACAACTCTGTCAATGTCAACTCCCGTAATTTCTAAAACCTTATTGGTTGGTGTTATCCCC